>JADCES010000053.1 GCA_020250005.1 Roseomonas sp. | reverse complement strand
GGGGCGCGACCCCCTGTTTGGAGAGAGGATGGTGTTCCGCCACAAGGGCGCGCAGCCGCTCCTCCAGCACCTTGGTGTAGATTTGGGTGGTGCCGATATCCGCATGGCCCAGCAGCATTTGCAGGCTGCGCAAATCTGCCCCCCTTTGCAGCAGGTGGGACGCAAAGGAATGCCGCAGCACATGCGGGCTGACCCGGGCGGGGTCCAGCCCCGCCGCCAGCGCTACCTCCTTCAAAATCAGGTTCAGCGCCTGGCGCGTCACATGCCCCGCCGCCCCGCGTGAGGGAAACAGAAACCGGCTGGGCTTGCCCTTAGCTTCAGGTCGCGCCGCCAAGGCCAATTCCCGGGCGCGTTCGGAAATCGGCACCAGCCTTTCCCGCCCGCCCTTGCCGCGCACCACAATCAAAGGGGCACCGGGGCGGAGCGCCGCCGCCGGCAGGCTGACCAATTCAGAAACGCGGAGCCCGCTGCAATAGAGCATCTCCACCGCCGCTGCCGCCAAAGGCCCGCGCTTGCCGGGGAGCACTGCGGCGGCGGTGATCAGCGCCTCCACCTCCTCCTCCCGCAATGCCTTGGGCAGGCTTTGCGGCAGGCGGGGGGCTTCCAGCAATTCTGAGGGGTCATCAGGGCGAACGCCCTCCCGCAGCAGGAATTGATGGAATTGGCGGATGGCGGAAAGCCGCCTGGCCTGGGTGCGCGCGGCCAGGCCCTGGGCAGCCAGGCCCGCCAGCCAGGCGCGAAGCAAGTCGCTATCCGCCCCATGCAGCGCCGCGCCCTTGGCGGCGGCAAAACCCGCGAAATCCTGCAAATCCGCCTGATAGGCCGCGAGCGTATTACGCGCGGCGCCGCGTTCAGCCGCCAGCATTTCCAAAAACGCCTCGGCATGGCGGGACAGCCCCGCTTGGGCTGTTTGGTTAGCGCCCGCGGAAGCGATCATTGGGGATGGTGCGCTCCACGGCCTGAGGGGTCACGCTGGGCGGAAAGGCGCCAATCAGGATCAGGCCCAGGGCAAAAAGGCCAAGCACCACGGCAACAACCAGCAGAATCGGGTTACGGAACATGCTGGCGGCGGGGCTCCCTCTCGCTTTCCTGAAATCGTGCTAACGCTCAGCCCCAAGATGCGCAACTCTCTCTTTGATGATGCCCTGCCGGGCCTGCCCGAACCCGCCGCAGGGCGCGACCCGTCGCGGCCCAGCATTGTGCTGGTGGGGCTGCCGGGCGCCGGGAAATCCGCGCTTGGGCGGCGGCTGGCAGGGCTTTTGAGCCTACCTTTTCGAGACGCCGACACGGAAATCGAAAACGCCGCCGGCATGCCGATTACGGAGATTTTCGCCCGCTATGGGGAGCCGCATTTCCGCGATGGTGAGCGCCGCGTGATTTCCCGCCTGCTGGCCGGCCCGCCCTTGGTGCTGGCAACCGGCGGCGGCGCCTTTGCCGATGCCGCCACGCGGGCTGCGATTCGCGCCAGCGGCGCCATTTCCATCTGGCTGAAATGCCCGCTTTCGGTGCTGATCCGCCGTGTCGCAGGGCGGGAACACCGCCCGATGTTCCTGAATGCCGACCCGGCCGAGGTGCTGCAGCGCCTGATGAATACCCGCCACCCGCTTTACGCCGAAGCCGACATCACGCTCGCCTGCAATGATGAAAGCCTGGAAAACACCACCCGCCGCCTGGAGCATGCCTTGAAGACCTATCACCCGCCCGAACGCGTGCCTGTCGGCCTTGGGGAGCGCGCCTATGAGGTACTGGTCGGGCAGGGTTTGCTCGCGCGCGCCGGCGGCCTACTGGCCCCGGTGCTGCCGGCCAAGCGTGTCGCGATCATCTCAGACGCCACGGTGGCGCCCTTGCATCTGCCGGCCTTGCGCGCCGGCTTGCAGGAAGCGGGCTTTGCCATTGCCGCGGAACTGACCGTACCCCCCGGCGAAGCGAGCAAGGATTTCGGCCGCCTGCATGGGCTTTTGGATGATTTGCTTTTTGCCGGCGTGGATCGGCGCACAGCGGTGATTGCGCTGGGCGGCGGCGTAGTGGGGGATTTGGCGGGCTTCGCGGCAGCGATTGCGATGCGCGGCCTGCCCTTTGTGCAAATCCCAACCACGCTTTTGGCCCAGGTTGATAGCAGTGTTGGCGGCAAGACCGGGGTGAATTTGAAGGCCGGGAAGAATCTCGCGGGCGCCTTTCATCAGCCGAGGATCGTGCTGGCCGATACGGATACGCTCGGCACCCTGCCGCCGCGTGAATTGCGCGCAGGCTATGCGGAAGTGGCCAAGCACGGCTTGTTGCAAGGCGAATTCTGGCATTGGTGCGAAGCCAATGGCAGCGCCGTTGTCGCCGGCGATGCGGGCGCACTTGCGGTTGCCGTGATTGAATCCTGCAAGCTGAAGGCGGCCGTCGTGGCTGCGGATGAGCGTGAGGAAAGCGCCGAAGGCGGGCGCGCCTTGCTTAATCTTGGGCACACCTTTGGACATGCTTTGGAAGCGGAAGCGCGCTTTGATGGTTCTGTCCTGCATGGGGAAGCGGTGGCGGTGGGGCTTGGCCTGGCGGCATCGCTTTCCGCGCGGCTTGGCCATTGCAGCCAGGAATGGCCTTCGCGCGTGATTGCGCATCTGACCGCCTGCGGCCTGCCCGCGCGCATCACCGATCTGCCGCGCCGCTTCTCGGTGGATGCGCTGCTTGGGCGCATGGCGAAGGACAAGAAAAACCGCGACGGCAAGATGCGCTTCGTGCTGCTGCGGGCCCCAGGTGATTGCTTCACCAGCAGCGATGTGCCGGCGGAGGCAGTGGAGAAGCTGTTGCGGGATGAGGGGGCGGGTTAAATCTGACTAACCCGCACCACCGCATCTTCCCGCTTCGCCACTTCCGGCAAAAGTGCAGTACCAAGCCCCGGCCCTTCCATCGGCAGCACCCAGCCCTGTTCCAACCGCGGCAAAACGGTGACGAGGTCCCGATACCAGGTGGCCAGCGTCGCGCGCACCACCTCCTGAAAAATCGCGGTCGGCGCATGCAGCGCCAGATGAAGCGATGCCACCAGCGTCACCGGCCCGGTGCAATCATGCGGCGCCACGGGCCGCGCCCAGGCTTCAGCCAAGGCGGCGATCTTGCGCGCTTCGGTCAGGCCACCGCACCAGGTCAGATCAAGCATCACCACATCGGTTGCACCTGCGACCAATAAGTCACGAAAGGCGACCTTGCCGCCCAGCGTTTCACTCGCGCAAATGGGCACGCGTGTGGCACGGCGGAGTTCCGCGAGGGACGTCACATCATCCATCTTGCCGATCGGGTCTTCCGCCCAGGTGATCGCCAAGGGCTCCAAAGCCTGACAGATGCGGAGCGCCGCCGGATAGGACCAAAGGCTGTGCAATTCAGCCATGATCTCGATCCTGTCGCCCACAGCACGACGAATTTTCTCGAAAGGTTCAAGCCCGCGTTTGAGATCAGCGAGTGTGATGGATTGCCCCTGCGTCGCCGGCGCATAGATATCGAAGGGCCAGATTTTCATGGCGGTGAAGCCTTCCGCGAGCAGGCTTTCCGCCAGCGCCCCGGCATCGCGCATGAAGGCCACTTGATCATCATAAGGCCCGCGCGCCTGATCCGCCGCGCCGATATCGCGGCGCTGCGCGCTTTTGGTGTTGTAATCATAACCCGCGCAGGTGTTGTAACTCCGCACTCTATCGCGTGAGAGCCCGCCCAGTGCTTCATGTACCGGTATGCCCAAACGCTTGCCGGCCAAATCCCACAGCGCAATATCCACTGCGGACGCGGCGCGAATTTCCGCACTTGATGAACCAAAGCCGACATAGGGGGTCAGCAAATGGCGGGAGATGCCTTCAATCTGGCGCGCATCACGCCCAAGCAGAAAGGGTGCCACGCTTTCATGGATCACCGCTTCCACCGCGGCCGCGCCACGAAAGGCTTCACCCAAACCCATCAGCCCATCATCGGTTTCGATTTCAAGCCAAAGCAGGTTTGGGCGTTCGGCGATACGAATGGTCCGCAGCGCGCGGATTTTACTGATCATGGCGTCATTCCGCGCGGATGCCTTGGCGACGCACCACCTCAGACCAGCGCGCCACTTCGCTTTGGATATGCGCCCCCATCTGGGCCGGCGTGCCGCCAATGGGTGTCAGCGCCAATTCCTGCATGCGCTGGCGTACCGCGGGCGTTTCCATCGCCTTGTTGAAGGCCGCATTCAAAGCGGCAATGGCTGCGGGCGGCGTTCTGGCCGGAGTCATGAAACCAAACCAACTATCAATCACCATGCCCTGCACACCTTGTTCGGCAAAGGTTGGCAGATCGGGCAATTCAGGAATGCGCTCCGCACTCAGCGCCGCCAAAGCGCGCACAGTACCGGCGCGGATATGCGGCAGGATGGAGGGCAGATTGTCGAAAAACACGTCAACGCGCCCTGCAATCAAATCCGTCGCCGCCGGCCCGCTGCCGCGATAGGGCACATGGGTCATTTCAATCCCTGTAATGCTGCGCAGCAATTCGGGGCCGAGGTGATTTGAAGCGCCGACGCCTGAGGAGGCAAAGCTCAAGGGTGTTGTCTTCGCCAGCGCGATGAATTCCTGGATATTGCGCGCCGGCAAATCCTTACGCACTGTCATCACATTGCGCACCGCCCCCGTCAGGATCACCGGTGCGAAATCGCTGAGGCTGTAACCCGGATTTGCATAAAGCGCGGGATTGGCACCGCAGGGGCCAAAGGCGCATTGCACCAATGTAGAGCCATCCGCCGCTCCGCGCGCGGCTTCCGCCATGCCGATATTGCCGCCCGCACCGCCGCGATTTTCAATCACCGCACCGCGCGGCAGGAAGGGCGCGGCAGCTTCAGCCAAAACGCGTGCCAGGATGTCGCTGGTGCCGGCCGGCGTGAAGGGGACAATGATGCGAATGGGCCGGTCGGGCAGATCGGCGGCCTGCACGCTTCCAGCAAAAAGGACGGCGCAAAACGCCAGAGCGTAACGCAACATGGTTTCCTCCTTGTTCTTGTAGGCCAAAGGCTAGACCGCGCCGCCGCAAGCCGCAAATTCCGCTTGCTTCGACGGGACCGCTTGGGCCAAGCTTCCAGGCAAGGCGCACCAAGCGCCACGTTTTGGGAAGGAAACACGGCTATGAAATTCTTGTCGCGGGCCGCGCTGGCCGTGGCTGTGCTATGGGCTGGCAGCGCGCCGGCCTCTGCCCAGGTGCAAATGATCATCCCCTGGCCGGCGGGCGGCGGCACGGATATTATCGGCCGCCTGATCCAGCCGGTCTTCACCGAAGCCATGGGAACGCAGGTTGTAATCCGCAATGTGGGCGGCGCCACCGGCACCATCGGCACGGCAGAGCTCGTGCGCGCCAAACCGGATGGGCAGACCATCCTGCTGACCTCCATGGCGCCGATTGCCATTCAGCCAAGCTTCATGGCGCGCCCGCCCTATCGGGCGGATCAGCTCACCGCTGTCTGTCTGGTCGCCGAAGCACCAGCTACGCTGATGACACCGACCACAACGGGCATTCGTACGGTCGCTGATATCGTCGCACGCGCCAGGGTAAATCCCGGGCAATTGCCCTATGCCTCGGGCGGCGTTGGCGGGCTTGGGCATCTGGCAATGACGGGCCTCTCACGCGCCTTCGGGATTGAGATGAACCACATCCCCTTCCGCGGCTCAGGCGATAGCGTGCAGGCGATGCTTTCCGGCACCGTGCCGATGCTGACCGCTGAAGCCAATCTCGTGAAGCAATACGGCCTGCATGCTGTGGCAGTTTTTGCCCAACAACGCTCACCGGATTTTCCGGAGACACCCACCATGCGCGAACAGGGGCTTGATCTGGTCTATCCGCTTTGGACCGGCATTTTCACCGCGCCCGGCACGCCAGAAGCCATGGTGGCCCGTATGGATGAGGCCTGCGCACGCACCCTGCGCACGGCATCAGTGATTGAAGGCATGACGCGTGCGGGCCATCCGATCCGCTATCTGAACCGGCAGGAATTCGCGGCCTATGTCAGGGCGGAGGCTGAGAAATATGCCAAGCTCATTCGCGATAGCGGCTTGCGGCAGGCGGATTGAATGTGCCCTCAGACGGTCTAGGCCAATAACGGCTTTGGCACTGCAGGGTCATGCCTCGGCGGCTATCGGCGCGACCCGACTGCCGCTCATTATGGTTTCCAGGGCCGCATCCACGCGGCGCCAAGATGCTTCATTAATCCACCGCAGTGTTCCGGAGGATCGCCATAAATCTTGATATCCGGTCATTCGGCAGCTTGACGAAGACGATTGATTGAAGGATTTTCATTCCGCTCTGGAGAATTATCGTGCAAAAGCCCCGTATCTATATTGATGGTTTCAACCTGTCCCTTGAACAAGGTACCGGAGTTGCGACTTATTCGCGCAACCTATCCTTCGCCTTGCGCGATTTGGGCGCGGAAGTGGGTGTGCTTTACGGAACAACGACATCAACGATCAGCATCTACTCGCTCATTCGTGAAATTGCCTTTTTCGATACGCGAGTAGGGAAGCCATCCTGGCTTCTTGAAAGGATTTTCAATTTGTGGCGAGCTGCGAAGCTGCCTTTTGGCGAAATCGCGACACGAGTACCAATGACAGGGAGGGTGATCCGGGATACCTATCAGTCAAGACTGCCATATTTTGATCATATCTGGAACGTTCAGGATCTTTTCAATAAGCAATCGCTATACGGATATTTCTTCGGACGCCGACTGGGCATTTATTTTCGTCGTGCCCCAGAAATCATGCATTGGACCTATCCGCTGGCGCTGCGCGTTCTTAAAGCAAAAAACATTTACACCATGCACGACCTGGTTCCACTGCGTCTGCCTTACACCACCCTCGACAACAAGCGTTACTATTTTCGCCTGATCCGGCGCCTGACGAAAAGCGCAGATCATATCGTGACCGTAAGCGAAGCCTCCAAAAAAGACATCATGAACCTTTTCGGCGTTCCCGAGCGCCGCATTACCAATACCTATCAGGCTGTGGACATTCCAGCGCGCTACCGCAACAAGCCCATCAGCGATGTCAAAAGCGACGTGGAAGGTACTTTTGGGCTGAATTACAAGAACTACTTCCTTTTCTTTGGCGCAATCGAACCCAAGAAAAATGTTGGACGCATGATTGAAGCCTATCTTGCTTCAGGGGTCGCCGATCCGCTTGTGATTGTTGGAAAGAAAGCCTGGAAGTCCGAAGAAGAACTACGGCTTATCTCAGACAATGAGCATGTGCGGTATCTACTCACAAATGGCAACATCACCGAAAGACGGTTCCGGGTTCTTCAGGTTGATTACGCATCCTTCCCGTTGTTGGTCAGCCTCATCCGCGGCGCAAAAGCCGTCCTATTCCCATCGCTTTATGAGGGCTTCGGCTTACCGGCGCTTGAAGCCATGTCTCTTGGAACGCCAGTCCTGACATCCAATACGGCCTCCATGCCTGAAGTGGTTGGTCATGCGGCCCTGCAGGTAGACCCCTACGATACGCGCGCCCTGGTTGAGGGAATTCGTGCACTGGATTCGGATGGTGACCTGCGCGGTCGTCTTGCAGAAGCAGGGCCCATTCAGGCACAGAACTTCTCCCCCGAACGCTATCAGGCACGACTGGCCCAGGTGTACGGCAAATTCACGAAAATGCCGGATTAATGGCCAAGGCACGATACCAGCGTGGCGCCTGACCTGCCAATGGAAGACGCGACAGAACTACGCCGACTTGGCGATCAATCACGCGATGACAAACGCTGGAACGACGCAGCAACACATTACGCCGCATACCTGCAACACGTGCCAGCCGATTGGCCCATATGGGTCCAACACGGCCACTGCCTGAAGGAAAGTGGAGATATTGAAGGCGGGCTTGCCTCCTATCATCGTGCCTTGGAATTCGTGCCTGAAGACAGCGATCTCAATCTGCAAATCGGCCATGCGCTGAAACTGCTCGGACGCCTTGAAAAAGCGCTTGAGTCCTACCGGCGCGCCATTTTTCTCGACCCGCAAAATGAGGATGCGAAGCGCGAAATCTCAACCCTTGAAGAAGTCTTGGCAAAGTCTGAAGCTGAACAGACAACAAGGATAGCTGCGCGTTCCACGCGCCTCATGTTCGATATTTCCGATCTTATCCAATACATGCGGGAATGGCGGGTGCCTTCGGGCATCCAACGCGTACAGCTCAACATCATCTATTTCGCCCTTACAGAATTCACAGCGCTGGCGAATCCAATCCTGGTCTATTTCGATCAGGCCAGCGGCAGGTGGATTACTGTTGAGTCGGAACTATTCCTTGCGTTGCATAATGCGGCCGAATCCGGTGATGAGATACTTGAGGAAGATCTCCAGGAAATACTCCAGCGACTTGATGATGCCGATATGGCAGAGGATTACCTGGACGCGCAGCTGCAGGCGCATGACTTCATCCTGGTTAATCTCGGAACATCATGGTGGGTCGAAAACTATTTCCTCAAGCTTCGTGAGTTACGCAAATTGTACAATATTCGTTACGTTCCGATGATTCATGATGTTATCCCACTGACGGCGCCCGAACATTGCGCGCAACGGCTTGTCGAAGAGTTTTGCCAATGGTTTTCGACCCTGCCCTTCGAGGTTGATGGGGCCGTTACGAATTCCCAGTGGTCAGCGATGGACGTGCGGCACTATGTTGCAGAGTTCCTGCCCGATGCGGTTTTTCCGATACACCCCATCGCCCTGAATGGCGACATGCGTCGCGATTTTTCGACGCGCGCCATCACCGCAAAAGATACGATCAGGCATCTCGTGCCAGCCGGCGCAAGCTTCGTCTTGTGCGTCGGTACGCTCGAAAGTCGCAAGAACCAGCTGCTGCTCTTCAGGGCTTGGGAAAGATTGCTGGAAAGGCATGATACAGCGGATGTTCCGGTGCTTGTCTGCCTCGGCAAGGCAGGATGGCTATTTGATGAAGCTGCGGAATTCCTGCGTCTGCGCAGTTCTCTGAATTCCAAGATCATGCTTGTGTCAAGTATCACCGATCAATCCTTGGCCGCCTTGTATCAGGAAAGTCTTTTTACTGTATTCAACAGCTTCTATGAAGGCTGGGGTTTGCCCGTCACAGAAAGCCTTTCCTTCGGCGCACTGCCGCTGATTGCCTGCAATACCTCGCTCACGGAAGCGGGTGGTCGTGCGGCTGTTTACTTTCGTAGCGATGATTTGGATGATCTTTGTGACAAGCTTGAGACTCTGATCTTCAATGTGGCGGAGAGGCAGCGCCAATCTAATGAGGCACGCGTCAACGCCAATCTGCGCGATTGGAAAGACATCGCACGTGAATTTCTCAATACCATTATAGCCATCCAGCCATCAGCCAGCATTCGGCAAGCGGCATTGCTGCGCGCGCCAATCGGACGGATTGTGCATCTAGGAAAATCCAATGCCCTTGCGCCAAGCATTGATTTGGCTATGGCAAATCTTCTGCGCGACGGGCTGAATTGGCATAGGCTAGAAGAATGGGGCGCTTGGACGACGCCCGGAACTGCCGCCATTCGCCTGCCCCTGCCGGATGAATTCATCGGGCAAGATTTGCTGCTGTTTCTGCGCCTCAGAGGCACGGCTGTAGATACCTGCATCACGGTTTCCTGCTGGCAGGATGATGAGCGCCTTGGTATCCCGATCGAAGAAGTGATCGGGCATGGCACACGGTACAGCCTGGTTTTCAGGCTAAAGGCGCATTCGCCCAATCTGTCGCTCAAGATTGATGCTGGTACAGGCAGCTCGCTCGGCCCCGGGGATCGTGATGTCGGTATCGGTGTCACGCATCTCATGCTCTGTCCCGCGGATGACACTACCGCACAGTATCACTTCATGAACACCTTTCCCGAATTGCGTCAGCATGTTGCAGATGGTGCGCGCGCAAATCTGCGCCGGATTGAAATCCCATCCTCCTGAACGCTATCTTGATCGCCAGAAGGAAGACCAATGATGCTCAGCGAACCCGGCCATTACGATTACATGCCCTGGCGCAGGCGCCCCAAAATCACCTGGCCAAATGGCGCACGCATCGCCTTTTGGGTGGCACCCAATATTGAGCATTATGAGCTTGCGCCACCGCCAAATGCGCGTCGCATGCCCTGGACCAGGCCGCAACCCGATGTACTCGGCTATTCCTGGCGCGATTATGGCAACCGCGTTGGCTTTTGGCGCATGGCGGATGTCATGGCGCGGTACGGCGTGCGCGGCAGTGTTTCTCTCAATGTCGCGGTATGTGATCATTATCCGGAAATCATCGAACGCTGCTGTGAACTGGATTGGGAGCTATTCAGCCACGGCACCTACAACACTCGCTATTTCTACGGCATGAATGAGGATCAACAGCGCGCGGTCATTCGCGAAAACCGCGAAACCATCAAGCGCGCGAGCGGTCAGGAATTGGATGGTTGGTTGACGCCGGCAATATCAAATGACGAAACCACGCAGCATCTGCTGGCCGAGGAAGGCATCAAATATACGCTCGATATGCTGCATGATGACCAGCCGACGCCAATCAAGGTACGCAGCGGCCATTTGGTCAGCATTCCCTATTCGCTTGAAATCAATGACGTGCCGCTGCTGGTCATGCGCAATACGCCGCCCGAGCGCTTCGCCGCCATCTGCAAGGCGCAATTTGAGCAGCTTTATGAGGAAGGCGCTGAAAGCGGTACGGTGATGTGCATGCCACTCCATCCCTTCCTGATTGGCCAACCACATCGCATCAGCGCGCTTGATGATGTGCTGCGCCACGTGGTGGCCCATGACAAGGTCTGGCTCGCCACAGGGCGGGAAATCGCCGCCTGGTATACGGAACATCATCTGGCGAAAGCGCAATCCTGGATCGCGGCGGGGACACCATGAAGGGCTTACCTGAAGATTATCTTCGCTATCCCGCACGCCGGCGCGGCATGGATCATGAGATTTATCCCTTCCGCGCGCTGCCTGACGCAAAGCCAATCACTTGGCCAAATGGTGCGCGCGTCGCGCTTTGCATCGCGGTCCATATGGGCCATTTCCCGATGGACATGCCGCTCAAGCCCTTTATTGCACCAGGTGGCATGGAAAGGCCCTATCCTTCCTATTGGGATTATACGCTGCGCGATTACGGCAATCGGATCGGCGTCTATCGCTTGATGAAGTCACTTGGTGCGCATGGCCTACCTGCCACCGCCCTGCTGAGCGCCGTGCTGGCTAAGCGCTATCCCGTGCTGATGGATGATCTGGCCGCGGCACAATGGGAAATCGCCTGCGCTGGCTTTGATATGGGGCGGCTGCATCACAGCGGTATTCCGCTCGATCAGGAACGCGCTACGGTGCAGGAAGCCGCGGCCCTGCTGCGTGGCCGTTTCGGCGCTTCAGTGCGCGGCTGGCATTCGCCGGCCCATTCCGAATCAAGCCACACATTGCACCTGGTTGCGGAAGCCGGCTTCAACTTCACCACCGGCTGGGCGAATGATGACATGCCCTATCTGATGAACATCGATGCGGGCCGGCTGATCTGCATGCCGCTGTCGCAGGATCTATCAGATCAACGCATGCTGCATCAGCAACATTTGCCGACCGAAGATTTCACCAAAGCCATTCTAGCCGCACATGAATTGCTGGATCGGGAAGCAGAGGCCTCCAGCAGCGGCCGCATTCTGGTGGTGCCCATCACGCCTTGGCTGATGGGCGTGCCGCATCGCATTCGGGCCTTCAATGAAATGCTTGATGCCATCATGGCGCGCGGTAGTATCTGGCCCGCCACCATGGGCCAAATCGCGGATCATTGGTACGCGCAAAATCCAGGCTAATCCTGGGGCGCGCCCATGGCATAAGGCTTCAGTGCGGCGTTGATCATGGCGTGGGTTGGCGTTGGCACACCAAGCGCGCGGCCCTGCGCCACCACCTTCCCGGATAGCCACGGCAATTCAATACGGTGGCCACGAATCAAATCCACCGCCATGGAAGCCCTCATCCCCGCTGGCGCGCCCATGGTAAATTTCATGCTACGTTCCAGCACATCATCCGGCAACCAAACACCCTTGGCGCGGGCAAGTGCGATCACTTCTTCAAACCCTGCGCGGAAATAGGGCGCGATATCGGCGTCATCGCGCAATTCACCCAACGGACGACGCGTGAGCGCCGTCATGCCGGAATTCGTCGCCAGGATAATGAATTTCAGCCAAAGCTCTGTCAGGATGCGATCACTCAGCGTCGCGTCAAATCCTGCGCGCTGGCACCATTCCAGAAATGTCTTGCCGCGCGCCGAGATCCTGCCATCCAACTCGCCAAAGGCAAGGCGCATGAAGGTGCCGGTCTGGCGAATGACACCCGGCGCATCAATGGTAGCGCTGATTTGCGCGACACCACCCATCACCGCTTTCGCGCCCAAAATGGGGATCAGTCTTTCGCTGGCATCAATGCCATTCTGCAAGGGCAGCACGGCTGTCTCCGGCCCAACCATGGGGCGGATCGCCTCACCTGCGCTTTCCACATCCCAAAGCTTCACGCAGAACATAACAAGATCGACAAGCCCGATACTGGCAGGATTATCAG
>JADCES010000052.1 GCA_020250005.1 Roseomonas sp. | reverse complement strand
CCCCGCCGCACCATCCAACACTACCACATCATCGCGCCGTACGGTTTCCGTCAACCCCGGTACGCCAAGCACGGAAGGAATGCCAAGCGCGCGCAGCATGATGGCGGTATGGCCATCCGCGCCGCCCTCATCGGTCGCAACACCCGCAATGCGCGCCGGGTCCAATAGCGCGGCGTCCGAAGGTGTCAGTTCCTCGGCGATCAGGATGCAGCCTTCGGGCAGGTTTTTCAGGCTGCGAAAGGGGGTCGCGGTCAGGTTGCGCGTGATGCGCCGGGCAATATCGCGCACTTCCGTCGCGCGGCGCGTGAGGCCAGCCCGATCATCATCCTTGGCGGCAAGAATCGCTTCCGCAATCACTTCCGCCTCATCCGTGATGGCGGTCTCGGCCGCCAGCAATTCGCTTTCAATCCGTTTGCGTGCACCACGGATCAGGCGTGAATTGCCGAGCATGAGCAGATGCGCATCAAGCAAGGGCGCGATTTCCTCCTGCGCTTCTTCGGGCAGGATGGCGATGCGCGTTTTGAGTTTGGTGACTTGCTTGCGCGAAAACGCCACAGCATCTGCCAAGCGCTGGCGTTCCGCTTCAATCGCCTCAGTCATGATGCGCCGGCGCGGCGCCTCGGCGGGTGCTTCGCTCGTGTCAAAAGCGGGGCCAATCGCAATGCCGGGCGAAACCGCGATGCCGCGCAATTGTGTTTCGCGCCGACGCGGGGTTTTGCTGGTGCGTGGGCGGGCGGGCGTTTCAGTCTTCATGGAAGCCTGCCTCGACCAAGGCTGCGACTGCATCCAGCGCTTCCTTCGCGTCCCAGCCTTCAGCTTCGATCACAATTTCGGCGCCGCGGCCGGCGCCCAGCATCATCAGCCCCATGATGGAAACGGCGGGCACGCTTTGCCCATCACGCAGCACATTCACGCAAGCAGAATAGCGCTCCGCCAGCGCGACCAGTTTCGCCGCCGCGCGGGCATGCAGGCCGCGACTATTCGGGATGACAACGCTGCGGCGGAGCACCATGCCGCCGGAAGAAGGGGCCGGGGCTGCTTCGTTCATTCCTTGGCGCTGCCATTGGGCTTGGCGCCCGCAACATCGCGGGCGAGTGCGATATACTTCCGCCCTGCTGCCTTGGCGTGATCAAGCGCTTCATGCAGCGGTTCACTGCCGCGCACCTTTGCAAGCTTGACCAGCAGCGGCAGGTTCACACCCGCCAGCACTTCCACCGGCTTGCCCTTTTCCACCATTTGCATCGCAAGGTTTGAAGGCGTGCCGCCATACATATCGGTCAGCACCACAACACCATCGCCCTGATCCACACTGGCGATGCAGTCGCGTATTTCGCGCCGGCGCATTTCCATATCATCGTCGGGGCCGATGCAGACGGTTGCCACCGCCTGCTGCGGGCCGACAACATGTTCCATGGCCAGCCGCAATTCTTCGGCCAACCTGCCATGGGAAACCAGAACAAGACCAATCATGATGCTTGCGAAAGGGCCTCCTGGCCCGAAGCGGTAGGAGCGCCGGAGGGGCTAGCCTGTCCGCCGGCAAGTTTCAATTCCCGATGCGCGAGGTCCACCCGCCATCCGGAAGCGCGAAGATGCCCCGCCAGGCGTTCCGCGACAAGGACAGACCGATGCTTGCCCCCGGTGCAGCCGATCGCGATGGTGAAATATTTCTTCCCCTCCGCTTTGTAACGCGGCAGCAAAAGCTCAAGAAAATCCCGTAACCTCTGCCAAAAGGCCGAAAAATCCGGATCGGCTTCAATGAAGGCCGCCACCGGTGCGGCCTGGCCGGTCATGGGGCGCAGCACCGGATCATAATGCGGGTTGCGCAAAAACCGCACATCGAAAACCAGATCGGCTTCGCGCGGCAGGCCCTTCGGGTAGGCGAAAGAAAGCACCGAAACCGCCAACCCCGCCGCGGCATCCGGGGCAAAGCGCCCTTCAATCATGCGCCGCAGATCAGCCAGCGGCAGGTCTGAGGTATCAATCGTGAGGTCCGCAGTTTCCCGCAGCGCTTCCAGCAGCGCCTTTTCGCGCGCGATTCCCTCCAGCACGCGTGAGCCCATGGGACCACCTGGCGCCAGCGGATGGCGGCGGCGCGATTCGGTGTAGCGGCGGAGCAGCGCCTCATCTTCCGCAGTTGCAAAAATGAGCGACACGTTGATGTCGGAGCGCAGCCGCAGCCGTTCCAGCACACGCAGCACGGCAGCAGCATCAAAATCCCGCGTGCGGGCATCAATCCCAGCGGCGAGCGGCAGCACGCCATCACCTACCAGCGATTCCAGAATGGAAATCGGCGGGTTGTCCACCGTCTCAAAACCCAAATCCTCAAGCACGCGAAGGATGGAAGCCTTGCCCGCGCCGGAAAGCCCGGTAACCAGCACAATGTCTCGCACTGCGTTGGTCATGCCGCGAAGGCCCCGGCCTTTTGGCTGAGCCGCCCAGTGGCGGCGCCAAGCGCATAAATCACCTTGTCGCAGACAGAATCTTCAAAGGCATGCAGCGTAATGCGCGGCACTGCGCCTGCGGGGCATTGCCAGAAGGCTGGTTCTGGCAGGCGCGACACATCGGTGCGCGCGGCCAAATCCACCACCAGGCGAAGCCGCGCATTTTCCGCCACTGGCAGCGAAGTAAAAATCCCAAGGCCGCGAATTTCCAACATGCCGTGCAAGGCGGAAGGCGCACTGACCGCCCAGCCTTCAAGCATCACCTGATCATCCGCCACCAATTGCCAGCCGCGCCCGATCAGGCGCAGCACCAGATCGGATTTGCCCGCGCCGGCAGGGCCGCGAAACAGCACTGCCTCTGACCCCCAAGCTGCTGCACTTGCGTGGATGAGCATTTTTCGCCGGCACCATCGCGCCGGCCCCTTTCTATGGTGGCGCTTAATAGGCGCCCTTGCCTGATGGGATCATGCCAGAAAGGCCCGGTCGCGGGAAGCGCTTGCCGGGACGGGGCGGGCGGGGCAGGCTCGGCGCATGATTGCACAAAGCGATATCAGCGCCGCCATGGCGCGCATTGCCCCCCATATCCGGCGCACCCCGGTGCTGCGCCTGGCGCCGCATGAATTGGGGACGGAACACCCCGTAACGCTCAAGCTGGAATTCCTGCAAGTGACAGGGTCCTTCAAGCCGCGCGGGGCGTTTAATCGGCTGCTGTCGAACACTGTGCCACCTGCGGGCGTGGTCGCGGCATCGGGCGGCAATCACGGTGCGGCGGTGGCCTATGCTGCGCAAAGCCTTGGGCTGCCCGCGGAAATTTTCGTCCCCGCGCCCACACCTGCGGTGAAACGCGCGCAGATTGAAGGTTTTGGGGCGCGTCTTGTGGTTGGCGGGGCGAGTTATGAGGAAGCGCGTATCGCCTCCGAAACCCGGGCGGCGGAGACCGGCGCCATGCTGGTCCATGCCTATGACCAGCAGGAGGTTCTGGCCGGCCAGGGTACGATTGGGCTGGAATTGGAACAGGATGCGCCAGACCTGACGCATGTGCTGATCGCGGCGGGCGGTGGCGGCCTGTTCGGCGGCATTGGCGCCTGGTATGCGGGCCGCGCCGGCCTTGTGGTGGTGGAACCGGCTTCCTGCGCGACACTGACCATGGCGCAGCAGGCGGGCGCGCCGGTGGATGTGCCAGTGGGCGGCATCGCCGCCGATAGCCTGGGCGCGCGCCGCGCCGGGCGCCTCGCTTTTGAAGTTCTGAGCGCCACCAAGGCCACCTGCGTGACGCTGCCGGATGAGGCGATCATCGCCGCGCGGCGCTGGCTGTGGGAAAAGCTGCGTATCGTGGCCGAACCGGGTGGTGCTGCGGCGCTGGCCGCACTGCTATCCGGCGCATGGCGCGCCCCCGCCGGCGCGCACATTGGCATTGTGCTTTGTGGCGCGAATTGCGATCCGGGGAGTGTCGCGTAAGCGGCTATCCTCGCGGGATCATGCCTTCTTCCCGAGCCTTGATCTGCAGCGCCAAATACTTTGAGTAAATGCGGCATTGCGCGAGGCTGCCGGCCATGAACCACAGCCCTTCCTGCGCGGTGGGTTTCCACATATTGGCCAATTCGCCATCCTCACCGATACCCCAGATCGGCCCAACCTTATCGGCAATGGCATCGCCCATCAGCCGCCGCACCAATTCCTGCTGCGTGTAATAGCCGGTCGCGAGAACCAATAGATCGGCGGGCACAATGCGCCCATCCTTCAGCTTGGCACCTTCGGCGACGAATTCAGCGATATCGTCGAATTGCAGCAGGCCGATCTCACCCTTGATGATCAGGCCTGAACAGCCGGCATCCAGGTAATAGCCACCGCCGCGCCGGCGGTATTTCATCTGATGGCCGGTCCCATCCTCACCCAGATCATATTTGAAGCCGCGCGCCTTCAACGCCGCGATCAGATCCTTGTCGAGTTCCGCCATGCGCTGCACGGCCAATTGATAGCCGCGAATGATCAGGGGCGGCGTGCCGGAAGTTGCGATCAGATCACAATCTTCCAAGGATGGGCCTTCATCATAAAGCGCGTAATTCATCTTGGCACTTGGGTCTATGCTGACCACCGTGGTGGAACCGCGCTGGATGATGGTGGTGGCTACATCATGGCTGTGCAGATCCTGCGCCACATCATGCCCGCTATTGCCGGTGCCCAGCACCAGCGCCTTCTTGCCGCGCCAGGCCGCGCCGCTGGTGAAACTGTGGGAATGGATCACATTGCCCTTGAAGGAATCAAGGCCCGGCAGCTTGGGTACTTTGGGAATACCGCTGACGCCATTGGCGAAAATCACATGGCGCGGTGCCATTTCGCGTATTGACCCATCCGCGCGACGCAGCTGGACGCGCCAATGCCCAGCCTTGGCATCATAGTCGCCGCCCAGAAATTCCGTGCTGGTCCAGACATTGATTTCCAGCGCCCAAGCGTAGTGTTCAAACCAATTGGCCAGCATGTCCTTCGGGATGTATTTCGGCCAGGTCGGTGGGAAGGGCATATAGGGCAGGTGGTTCACATGCTCCTGGTTATGCAGCGCCAGCGAATGATAGCGCTTACGCCAATTATCCCCGATACGCTCGTGCTTTTCGACAACAAGCGTATCCAGCCCAAGCTGGCCAAGCCGCGCCGCCACACCAAGCCCTGCCTGCCCCGCGCCAATCACCAGCACCACGGGGTCACGGTTCGCGAAGGCTTCAGCCCTTTCGCGTTGATCGAGCCAATTATCGCCGCCGAAATTGCGCGAATAGGCTTCACCGCTCGGCCGGCGCTTGCCGGTTTTTTCCTCAAACCCCGTGAGCTCTTCAAGCGTCGTCAGCAGTACCCAGGCTTGAGATGGGTTTTCCGCGGGCAGGCGCAGCACGCCATCACCGCGCCCAAGCCTTGTTGAAAAGGTGAACAGCGCTTCGATCACCTCAATGCCCAGACGCTTGACGCGCCGTGGTGGCGTGCGCCCTTCCGCCAAGGTGAAATCATGCGCGCCGGTGCTGACCTGCGCCTTTGCCAGCGCCGCCGCGATATCAGCGGCACCCGCATGCGGCGTGATGTTCCAGGTGAAGGCGAGCAGATCGCGCCAATGACTCTCTGGCGCAAACAGCGCAGCAAGGCGTCCCGTATCTGCCGATTTGAGTGCAGCTTCAAAGCGTTCCAGCCAGGCGCTCACCAAAGCCGCATCATCCGCTGCGGTGCTGAGTGCGCTATTGGTCATGTGGTTCATGGTGACTCTCGCCGTGGCATTTCCTTGAGGATTAGCCTAACCCTTTCGGCGCGCTTGAAAAGCCCGCGCCTTCATGTCGCATCAAAGCGTGTCAGTAACGCGCGCAGCCGATCAGGTACGGGGATGGGCCGTTTGGTGGCCTGATCGGTCCAGACCCAAACAATCTCACCGGTGGCCAGCAACCTTTCGCCATCGCTGTGATAGATCGCCGGCTGAAAGGCGATGGAAGAAGTGCCAATCCGCGTGGTGCGCACGCCAATCGCCAATTCCTCATCATGGCCGATGCCAACCTTGTATTCCACAAGGGCGCGCACGACGTGAAAATCCGCGCCACT
>JADCES010000051.1 GCA_020250005.1 Roseomonas sp. | reverse complement strand
GGTCTTGATGACATTCGCGTGAACATCAAATTGCGCAGCCAGTTCAGCCAGCGTCTTCTCACCCTTCACAGCGGCAAGCGCCACCTTCGCCTTGAAGGCAGGGCTGTGGTTCCGGCGGGGTCGTCTTGTCATGGTGTCTCCTGTTCACGGCTTCATGCCGCAGTCAGGCAGAAAATACACTTATCCCAGTTGTTCAGATTCCCCGAGCCAGATCTCCCGTCGTTTTCCAGGAAGCCGACAGATAACTAACGGAGCGCCAACAGAAGCGCCTTAAGAAAATTCTTTAAGCTATACAGAACATTTTCTGGGCTGCTCAAAATGGTGCGGCGTCACCAGAAGGACTTTCTTTTACGTAAAAATAAGAATGCTTGTTTATAGAACTGCGGGTCAACCCTTGTAGCGGCAAAGGCTGAACAATGGGCGGATGTTCAAACCAGTTGAATGCGAAAGGGCAAAAAGCCATGAGACTTGGATATTTCTCATTCATTGCTGGGCTTGCACCGTTTCTCGCGCAAGCGCAGCCGCAGCCGTCAACACCTACACTCAACGGAGCGTACTTCAGTTCCGGAGTCTTTGTTGGTGGTGATTTCAGTCGACAGACAATTCCGCTTGGAATTCAAAACGGACAGCCGCGAAGCCTTACGACTCAAATTGTCACTCCCTCATCAATGGCAGGTATACGCCTCGGATGGGGCCATATTGTGCAGGGCGGCATTTACTTGAGCGCGGAACTGGAGGGCTCAATACCATTTACCGCAACAATCTCGCAAACTGCCCTTGGAACTGAGTTCCTCGCCAAATCAGGTCTTGAATTGGCCGGTTTTGGCAGATTGGGCTGGTCGCCAGATGACAGAAATCTAATTTTTTTTCGAGCGGGTGCAATCAGCCTCAACAGATCATTGGAAGCACCACGGTTCAACTATCGCTCTGGCCCCGACAATGAATTGGCTCCCGCGTTTGGTATCGGTGCGGAAGTCACGTTGACCGATCGCGTTTCGTTTCGAATGGACTTAACGCATGCTATGGGCACAGGCGAGACAGACCTCAAGATTTTTCAGGGCGCTATCGGTTTGAGGTATCGCTTTTAGCAGCATCAATACCATCACAGTCCGGAGAAAAGCTCCTCCACTTCAGACAAATGAACGGAAAGCACAAATGGAACCAGTGTCCGTCATCGCCTATGTGATCTTGTCACTCCTTTTCGGCTCGAGTTTACACGGCTTGCCCCCTGACGTGCGGACCCAATTGGGCGCATTGGAGGCGCGTCAGGCTTTCATTGCATCTACACAAAATTGCAGTTTAAACGCGCCCCCGCCACCCGGCCCAAATCACCGCGACGCGATCCGCAACTCCACGCGGCATGGTAACCATCCTCCCCTCTGCCAGCCGCCGTAAATCGCGCGCCGCAAGCACAACAGGCAGAGCGGCGGCCATCAGCGCCTTCGGCACATCACGCGGCGCGCTTCGCAGCGCCTCCAACCCCTCAGCCGCCATCTCGGCGCAAAGTGCGGCAAGCGCGGGCTGTGTCGGCGCGCTGATCACCGCCTCGGCATTCAGCTCAGCCGCCGCCAGCCGATCACCCGGCAGCAGGCAGCGCCCCTGCGCGGCATGGGCCGTCACGGATCGCAACACACCCGCCAAGCCATAGGCCGCGCCAAGGGCGCGGAGCTTCTCGGCATCCTCCACACTGCCGCCCAAAGCCAACCCCGCCGCATAGGCAAAGCCGCCCGCGGTACCGCGCAGCCAGGCAACGAAATCCACCTCAGTCGGGATGCCGGCTTCCTCGGCCTCCGCCTCACGCGCATCAATCATGGCGCCGAGTGCCACAGAGTCCAGGCCGCCGGTGGTGAGGGCGGCGTGAAGGGGCGCGGCCACCTCATGCCGGCGGGCTGGCTTGCCGGTGCGTGCTTCTTCTAGCGCATCGCGCCACCATTGCAGGCGGATCAGCGCGGCCATGGGGTGGCTCGCGGCTTCGCGGGCGCGGGCCAATTCATGGTTGAAGGCAATCAGAGTGAAGATCGCCTCTCGCCTTTCCGGCGGCGCGAAAAGCGCAGCCAGGAAACGGTCCGGGTCATGGGCGCGGGCAAAGGCCGCGATGGGGGAAAGGCTCACGCTGGCTGATATGCCTGGGCGCGCGGCGCGCGGGAAGGGTGCGGTTGACGCCTGTGCTGGCGCCGCTTACCTCAGCCTCAGCGTTAATCGCTCATATCTGAGGAACGGAGAAAACCCATGGCTTTCAGCCTGCCCGCGCTGCCCTATTCCACCAATGCGCTTGCCGCCAATGGCATGTGCCAGGAAACCCTGGAACTGCATCATGGCAAGCATCACAATGCCTATGTCACGGCGCTGAATGGGCTGATCGAAGCCAAGGGCCTGGCCGGCAAGTCGCTTGAGACGATCTGCGCCGAAGCCGGCAAGGCGGGCGCTGATGGCCTGCCGGTGCTGAACCAGGCCGGTCAGCATTACAACCACATCCTGTTCTGGCAGGTGATGCAGCCGGGCGGCGGTGGCGACAAGCTGCCAGGCGCTTTGGCGGCCAAGATTGATAGCGATTTGGGTGGCCTCGCTGCCTTCAAGGAAGCCTTCAAGCAGGCGGGTGTGACGCAGTTCGGCTCTGGCTGGGCCTGGCTGATCATTGGCGCCGATGGCAAGCTGAAGGTGACCAAGACGCCGAATGGCGCCAACCCGATTTCCACCGGCGAAGGCAAGCCCATTCTGGGCGTGGATGTGTGGGAACACGCCTATTACCTGGATTTCCGCAATGTGCGCCCGAATTACTTGGATAACTTCCTGAACAAGCTGGTGAATTGGGAAGTCGTGGCCGATCTGATGGCCAAGGGTGGTCTTGCTTCCGGCCAGTCCGCCTAATCTGCCTTAAGGACATGAGAAAAGGCGCCGGGGGTGAGCCTCGGCGCCTTTTTTGTGGCCTGTCGGAAGGCTTAGCTTTTCGCCTCGTCATTCGCGGCTTCGGGGCGCAGCACGCTGCCGATGGTGCCGCGCACGACGGTGACCTTCACATTGGGGGCG
>JADCES010000050.1 GCA_020250005.1 Roseomonas sp. | reverse complement strand
ATCATAGCCAAGGCGTTCTGCGATGGCTTGCGCCAAGGCTTCATGCGCTTCATCGCCGAATTCAATGACATGGCCGGTTTCAACATCAATCAGATGATGATGATGGCCGCGATCCGCCAGATCATACCGCGCCCGCCCGCCACCAAAATCGCGCCGTTCCAGAATGCCGCGTTCTTCAAGCAGGCGCACCGTGCGATAAACCGTGGCGATTGAAATCCGTCTGTCGCGCTGCAAGGCACGGCGATGCAATTCCTCAACATCCGGATGATCTTCGGCTTCGCTCAAGATCTGCGCGATCAGGCGGCGCTGGCCGGTCATCTTCAGCCCCTGCGCCACGCACAGGGTTTCAATGCGCGAACCCGTCACGGATTCGGCGGCTTTGGATTGAGGGGCTGCCAAGGGCGTTTTGGGCAAAGGGCAAACTCACTCTGGGCTTTGAAGATCAGCGCTATTCCCTGCCTTATGCGACGCGGTCCGCGGCTTCTCAAGCCCTGGGATGGCCTTGGGCGCTGCGCCTGATCTTGGCGTGTTACATTTTTTGATATTGCGAATAAGTCGCAATTGCAGTATATGCCCCCCAGGAGGTCACCATGCGCCGTCGTTCACTTCTTGCCCTGCCCTTTGCTGCCCCACTCGCCGCGCCTGCCTTGGTTGCGGCACAGGAACGCGCGCTCAATCTCTATTCATCGCGCCATTACGATACGGATCGCGCGCTGTATGAGGGCTTCACGGCGGAAACCGGCATTCGCATCCGGCTGATTGAAGGCGATGCGGATCAGCTGATTGCGCGCATTCAATCCGAAGGGGCGAATAGCCCCGCCGATGTGCTGATAACGGTGGATGCGGCGCGGCTTGCGCGGGCGGTGGATGCCGGGGTTTTGGCAGAAACCGAAAGCGACATCCTGAAATCGCGCATTCCGGAAAACATGCGCGCCCCGGATGGCAAATGGTATGGGCTTTCCAGCCGCGCGCGCGTGATCATGTATGATCGCCAGCGCGGCGTGCCCGAAGGCCTGGCGCGCTATGAGGATCTGGCCCTGCCGACACAACGCGGGCAGATCCTGATCCGCGCAGCCGCGCATCCTTACAATACTTCCCTGATGGCGAGCATTCTTTTGGCCAATGGCGCTGAGGCCGCAGAGGCCTGGGCACGCGGCGTGGTGGCCAATATGGCGCGCCAGCCGCAAGGTGGTGATACGCCGCAGTTCCAGGCGGTGGCCGCAGGCGTGGGGCGCCTGGCGGTGGCCAATACCTATTATCTGGCGCGGTTTGGCGCTTCATCCAACCCGCAGGAAAAGGCGCTGTTTGATCGCATTGGCGTGATCTTCCCCAATCAGGCGCCGGGGGATCGCGGCACGCATGTGAATGTCTCCGGCGCTGGGGTGGTGCGGAGTTCCGCGAACAAGGCCGTGGCGCTGCGCTTCATTGAATACCTCAGCAGCCAGCGCGCGCAGGAGTTATTTGCCAATGGCAATTTCGAATATCCGGTGGTGGCGGGGGTCGCGCCACATCCCGCGCTGACAGCACTTGGCAGCTTCCGCGCTGATCAATTGAACGCGCAACGCTATGGCGCACTGGCACCAGAAGCGCTGCGGATTATGCAAAGGGCGGGGTGGCGGTGAGGGGGTAGGCTTTCAAAAGCTGCGCGCTGAATTGGGGGGCGAGAGAACTCGCCCCCCAAACCCCCCACTCCTTTTTTTGGCTTTTGGTGCTGGGCGTTTTGCTGCGCGGCATGCCATTGCGATGCTTTGGGGGCCTCAGGCGCCGTCAGCCGCCGCGCCAAAGGGTCCAAAAGGTTTCAACAACAGGCATCAAACAGCACTGGCTTATCCATGGGTGCAAGCGATAACCGCGCTGGCGGCGACCAGGGAAACAAAGAGATCAGGATCCAGTATGAAGCCCGGCATTAGCCGAGTGTCCTGGCAACACGGAAGCCGTAGGTCGAGTCCCTTACCCACTTGTGGTGCGAATAACGACCACCAGAGTTCAGGTCCCGGGGCTCACTCAACCAGGACCCGCCGCGCAGCACACGCTCATCCTCATGAGGTTCAGCCTCTACCAAGGGACTGGCGTCTGTCGCCTGGCCGGGATACGGGCCATAGGTATCCTCCACCCATTCCCAGACATTGCCATGCATCTCGTGAAGGCCCCAAGGGTTAGCCGGCAAGCTGCCTACCGGGACGGTGCGTTCACGGTATTCGCCCTTCCGTCCCTTCCCATAGGTCAAACTGCCATCATAATTCGCCTGCTCGGTCGAAATCGTTTTGCCAAAGCTGAAGGGCGTTGTCGTTCCCGCGCGGCAGGCATATTCCCACTCGGCCTCGCTCGGTAGCCGATACGTGCCGGGGGCTAGGCCCAGACGCTGGTTCAGCCAGGTGCAATAGGCTTGGGCGTAGTTCCAAGAGACATTGATTAACGGCCGGTCGTCGCGCCCCCAGCCTTCATCAGCTAGCGGGTAATCGGCGAAAAACCGCGAAAGGCCGGCTTCCAAGGCCGCATCCCACATCGCGAAGGTCACCGCCGTCCGACCCATCGCAAAGGGAAGCGGGACGGTGACACGGCGTGGCCTTTCCATAAAGTAACCACCGCTTACCTGTCCCTTCGGCGCCCCCATGAGGAACTCCCCGGCGGGGAGCGTGATCATGTCGGGCCAGGCTTCCTCTGGCAGGCCGGGGATGGGTTCGCGCCAGCGGGTCAGCGGCTCCAGCGACGGTCGCAGCCGCGACGCTGGCAGGCCGAAGTCCGGCGGAAACCGCGTCGTCGCGTCCCACGCCGCGTCCTGGAACATGTCGCGCCGCAACCCGCGCGCCTGCGACAAATCCGCGCCATGCAGCAGCGCACGCGGGAAGCGGAAACCTGTCAGGTCGTCAGTGCCGAAATCCACGCCGCGCAAATCGGCACCGCGCCAGCCAGTTGCAGGGTCAAGGCCGCTGGCGCGCGCCAAGGCCACGAAGCTTTCACTTCGCTCATCCATAATGCGCGCAAGGCTTTCACGCGCAGCATCCTTGATCATGTTTTGTCGTCCTGCTCCGCAACAATTGCACCCGTGGCGATTTCGGCGTGATCGCCCTCACCCTCAAACCCAAGCATGCGGAGCGCTTGAGTGATGACGGCTTCACGATTGCCGTTGGGTTGGCGGCCATCGATCCGCGTAACGGCGATCTCCTCTCGTCTGGCATAAGCCGAAAGCAGCAATCTATCCCCCGCCGCACGCGCTTGCAGTAAAGCCGCTTCGAAGTGATCAAGCGCCATGCCATTCGCATTTTGTGGTAAGATGACTTCCCAGCCCATTCTGTAGGTAACGGTTGGGCTCGCGTTGTTTACGTTGATACTATCCTTTAAGGCCGTTACCGCTTCCCAGCCGGGCATGATTCGAACTGCCGGCAAGCTGACCTGAAAGCTAAGCGGCGCAACACCTTGCCGGCTCAGACTGATTGTCTGCGGTCGGTAGTCAATGGAAAAGCAGAGTTGGTTCGGCGCATCCTGCGGTGCGTCGTGCAGGATCAGCTGGAACCATTGATCAGGATTTGGTGTCACGGTTTCGCGCCGTTCTACAATGAAGCGCAGCGCGGAAGGCGCCGGCGCTGGCGCGGGGCTGGCGGGAGGTGCTGGTGCCGGTGCCGGTGCGTGCAGGCCGGCCGAAGAAGCGTCCGGCGCGGTTGCGTTCCTGGGCTGCTTCTTTGGCCTTTCCGCTTCCGCTGCGCTCACACGTGCACTCTCAGCCTTCTCGACCCAGCTTTCATCAAAGAGCAACTCCTTCTGACCAGTCGTTCCACCTTGCGCATTTGCCTTCTTCTCTACGGTCCGCAGTTTTTGAATGAAACCAACCCATAGGCCTCCCTGAGGCACATTCTCGCCGTTCAGCCAGCGCGTGAAAGTTCGCAACTCGATCTTGAAGGCGGTTGCGAATGCTTGAAGTGGCCGACGGTCCTTGATTATGAGTTGATGTGCTGCCCAATGCTGCAAAATTTGCTCGAGAACAAGCTGCAAATCCGACTTTGTCGCATTTGTCTTTTTTGTCGCATCTGTCTTGGACATAAAAATCCTTTCGAGACAAACCAGACATTCTCGCCGACTTCGCTTGAAATCCTACTCGCCGAAGCGGCTAGCTTCCCCCGTGGCAACCAACTGAGGAGGACCACGAAAATGACCGGTCCACTGGAAACCGTGATTCGGAATCATAACGTCTGGTGCTGCCTATGTCATGGCCTGCTTGCGGGCTTCAAGCTGGCCATTGGCTCACTCGCAGAGGCGGCGGCGTATGGGGTCATCACCGCGATTCATGCCCTTAGCGCCCGGGATGAGTTTCGGCGCAAGCCCCCACATGGCCCTGGTGGCGCCGGAGGAGACGGCGCCCGGGAGGAGTTGCCGCGCAAGCCCCCGCATGGGCAGTGATACCGCGCGGCAAAGGGCGCATCGTTGCCTTGGCGCGCAATTGTGCCCCGCTCGCCACGCTCGCCATCATCATCACCCGCGCCAAGCGCGGGTGACCGCCCCAATCCGCCTAGTGGTGCGATTCATGCTCACCTTTCCCATCCCAGTCCAAAATTGCCCCCACGCACCACTAGCCCCATATTTGGTGGGCCGATTCACGCGGCTGTCGGGAATCGACAGCAGCGATCGGACCACTAGGCCATGCGGCTCAAGCTGTTTCACGCCAGCACCATGGCGGAAGCCATGGCCCAGATTCGCGCAGAGCTTGGCGATGATGCGATCATCCTGGAACAACGCCGCACGCGCCACGGCGTGGAGGTTACCGCAGCACTGGAGCCGGATGAACCGCT
>JADCES010000005.1 GCA_020250005.1 Roseomonas sp. | reverse complement strand
CTATTGGCGCAGCTTGAAGGGCTTGAGCCTGGGAAAGGTGACAGCCCGGCCCTGAGCGAGGCGAAGGGGTTTTTGTTGGACATGCTCACGGGCGGCCCCATGCCGCAAAAGAAACTGAAGGCCGAAGCCGAAGGCGCCGGGATTACATTGGCCAGCCTGAGACGGGCCAAGGATGCGCTTGGCGTGCAAGCGGAAAAGGCGGCTGGCGATGGCCCCTGGCGGTGGCGATTGCCTGAGCGAAGCCAATGATCGGCCCGGATGGGAGATTGCTTGATATTTCGGGCAATCTTTCGCTTGCCTTCGCCAGATTGATTGATCCGGCTGAAGGTGCTCACGCGATTTCGCGCTTTTCCTTGATATGCCTGAAGGTGCTCACTCGCTCAGAGTATGAGCATCTTTGAGCATCTTGGGGGGTAGGATGATGGAACCCGAAGCACGGCGGGAATGACGCTGGCGGCCTGGCATCCGGCCCGATGATACCAAGGTGCTCAAAGGTGCTCATACTCTGAAAATATGAGCGCCTTCAGCAAAATCAGGCAATTTCGCAAAATCGGATGAGCGCCTTCAGTTAAACAAAGTAATCTTTCGAAGGCATGGCCGAAGGCTTAGGATTTCATGTTTCTGACCGGCGAAGCGTGCTATTTGCCCGATCATGTCTCGCAACGCGACAAGCTTTCCGCCCGGCAATGGTGCAGGCAAAGGCCCTGCCCAAGGCTCCGGCATGGGCTTCGGTATTGGCGGCCCAGCCCGAGGCATGCGCGCCCCCTTTGGCCCGGAGAACCGCCCCACCGATGAGGCTAAGGCTTTTGGCAGGGCGGTGGCGGCTGAATTGCGGGCGCGGGTCGCGGAACGGGCGGCGGAGATTTTCGAAGCGCAGCTTGGCCGGGCGCTTGATCCCCTACATCCTCAAGGGCATGCGGCGGCGGTGGATTTATTGAACCGGATCATGCCGCCCGAAACCAAGGCGACACTTGCGGGCGATCCTGATGGGCCGGTGGCAATCACGCGGATAGAGCGAATTATTATTGAACCGCAACCGAATTAGGCGGGCGGGCTTTTCGCTTCGAGAAGCCGCAAAGGATTGAAAAAGCCTAGAACCAAGTATTGAAGAAGCATCACGGGAATAGCAGTCCCGGCGGCGGTGGCGACGCCGATAGCTAGGAATTCAGAGAAAGGCATCATCGGTCTACGGGACGTTAACTGGTCAAACACGCCAATGAAAAGGCCGATCCCAAGGATCAACCCCCAGATGAGCCAAAGGACAACAAAAACTCTTTGAAGAAAGGGCCTCATGGGAGTGATGCTCCAGCCGGTTTGACGCCAGAGCCCGAGTGATAACCCATAGCCCAGCCGATTAGAACCTAGGTTGCCAGCCTCTCCGGCGCCCGGCCCATGACGCGCGCGCGCGCGGGCGGGGCAGCGCCCATTGCCGAAAAACACGCGCGCGCGGGTGATGCGCCATTTTCCCGCCCTACAAAACACGCCGGGGGGCGAAAGAACCCTCCGCGCGCGGCCAAAATGCTGGACAAAAACCACGCGCGCGGGGGTGAGAGCCGCCCGCCCGGCATGAGCCCGAAATCAGCCTGAAAGGGGGGTATCCCGGCGATTGGCGGGGGTATGGGCGGGGGTATAGAATGGGAGCCCGAAAAATTACCGAGCAAAAACAATATCTTAAGGTCTTGGTATGGCGGAGGGGATGGGATTCGAACCCACGATAGGACTATTAATCCTATAACGGTTTAGCAAACCGCCGCCTTCGGCCACTCGGCCACCCCTCCGCAGGAGTGGAAAGTCACACGGCGTTGCAACACCCTGCTTCTAGTGCCGCGGCAGGGCAGCGTCAAACCCGAAACGCCATCTCAACCCAGCGAAACCTCAAACCCACGTTTTGTGGCAGGCCGCGCCATCATCGCCTCGTACCAGCGCTTCACATTCGGCAAGCCCCCAAGGTCCACCTGATGGCGCTCATGCCGCCAGGCCCAGCCTAGAATGGCGAAATCAGCGATCGAGGGCTCACCGCTTGTCGCGACGAAATCCCGCCCCTCCAGCCGCCGATCCAGAACGCCATACAAGCGCTGGGTCTCATCGTGATAGCGCTTGAAGCCATAGTCACGTGCCGGCCCTTCGGGCTGCATCAGGAAGTGATGCACCTGGCCCGGCATGGGGCCAAAGCCCCCCATCTGCCACATCAGCCATTCATACACCGGTACGCGCGCCCGCAAATCGCGCGGCAGGAAGCGGCCGGTTTTCTCAGCCAAATAGAGCAAAATCGCCCCGCTCTCGAAAACCGTAATCGGCTTGCCATCGGGTCCATCGGGGTCCTGGATGGCGGGGATCCGGTTGTTTGGGCTGAAGGCCAGAAATTCCGGGTTGAACTGCTCGCCCTTGCTGATGTTCACAGGCCGCACCGTATAGGCAAGGCCCAACTCTTCAAGCGCGACACTGATCTTGCGCCCATTGGGCGTGTTCCAGGTCCAGAAGGTAATGCTCATGGGCGGCGATCCTCAAAACAGCCGACGCGCCCGGAAGGGCGCGTCCGGCAATCACATCAAAGCGCGGCCAGAACCGCTTCGGCCTTGCTCACTTCAAAGGCGCCCGGGGCTTCCACGGCCACATGGGTCACCTTGCCGTCCTTCGCCACCAGGGCGAAGCGCTGGCAGCGCACGCCAAGGCCGCGCGCCGTCAGGTCGAATTCCAGGCCCATCGCCTTGGTGAAGGCGGCCGAGCCATCGGCAATCATCGTCACCTGGTCGGTAATGCCCTGATCCTTGGCCCAGGCGCCCATCACGAAGGCGTCGTTCACTGCCATGCAGGCAATGGCATGCACGCCCTTGGCCTTCAGCGCTGCCGCATGCTCCGTAAAGCCGGGCAAATGCTTGGCCGAGCAGGTGGGGGTAAAGGCGCCAGGCACGCCGAACAGCACAACGGTCCGGCCCTTGAAGAATTCCGCCGTATCAAGCTCCTTCGGCCCTTCCGAGGTGCCCTGCATTACCTTCATTGCGGGAATGCTATCGCCAATCTTGATCGTCATGGGGGTCTCCTTGCTGATAGAAAGGATTTAACCCCGCATCCGGCGCCTGTCACCTGGGCGGGGCTTTCGTTTGAAACCCCCTACTCCCCCCGTGGTTGAATTTTTTACCAATTCGCGTCTAGAACCCTTTTGCCATGCGCGCGATCCCCCCCATGGCCCCAAGCCGCACCCTGCCCTTGATGGCGCTGGTGCTGGCGCCTCTGTGGTTCGGAACCCCTGTTCCGGCTGCGGCGCAAAGGGCCACTCAGACCGCTGCCTTGCCCATGCCCGCTTTGCGTGCTTCGGCCAGCATCAGCCAGGCTTTGGCGCCCGCCGATGCGGCAGCGCTGCAAGCTATCTTCGCCCTGCACGCCGCGCGGGAGTGGGAAGCGGCGGAACGCGCGACAGCGCAGCTTTCGGACCGTCGGCTTGAAGGCCATATCCTTGCCGATCGCTGGCTGAACCCGGCCGCGCCGCGTCCGGATCAGGAAGCGCTGCGCGATTGGCTGGCGCGCTTTAACGATCATCCGGATGCAGCGGCGATCCATGCCCTGCTCCGCCGCACGGCGCCGCGCGGGGCCAGCCTGCCGGCGGCGCCCGTGCAGGAAAGCCTTGCCGAAGATGCCGGCGCCGCCCCGGAAGAACGCGAAGCCCCGGACCAGGGCTTTGTGCGCAACCCGGCGCTGGACCGGGCGCTCAGGGACCTGGTGCGCGAAGGCAATCTGGAAGCTGCCATACGCCAGATGGAAGCCACGCGCGGCATGACGCCCGCCTATGCCGCCGCGCTCAGGGCCGATTTCGCCCTGATCCTGTTTCGCCGTGGGGATGATGAGCGCGCCTTTGATTTGGCCGCAGAAGCCGCGCGCAGCCGGGCCGATCCAAGCGGCCGGGCCGCCTTTGCCGCCGGGCTCTCGGCATGGGGACTAGGTCATTTCGATGTGGCTCTCCCGTATTTTGAGGTTGCGGCGCGTGCCCCCGGGGCATCGGCTGCCAATCGCGCCGCGGCTGCCTATTGGGCCAGCCGTGCCGCCATCCGCGCCCGCCATCCGGGCATGCATGTGCCCTGGCTTTTGCAGGCCGCGCAGGAACCGCGCACTTTTTACGGGCTGATGGCCCGCCGCGCCCTTGGCCTGACGCCCGGCTTTGCCTGGCATGCCGAAGCCGGCGGGGAAGAAGGCATGGCAACGCTGATGGAAACCGCCGGCGGCTGGCGCGCCCTCGCCCTGCTGCAAACTGGCCAGGCGGGCCGGGCAGAAGCCGAATTGCGCGCACTTTGGCCACGCGCGCGCGGCAATCTTCCCTTGCTGCGGGCCATGCTGGCGCTCGCCTCTCAGGGTGGCCTGACGCATCTTTCGGCACAGCTTGCGGAGCTGGCGCAGACTGCCGATGGCAGGCCGCGCGATCTGGCGCGCTTCCCCCTGCCCCGGCTTAATCCGGCCCAGGGCTTTCGTGTGGAACCTGCCCTGCTTTATGCGCTGGCCCGCCAGGAATCGAATTTTGATTCGGCGGCGGTGTCCCCCGCCGGCGCCCGCGGCCTGATGCAGGTAATGCCGGCCACAGCCGCCTATTTGGCCAATGACCCATCCTTCGTTGGGGAAGGCGCGGAACGCCTGCATAATCCCGGCCTGTCGCTGGAATTGGGCCAGCGCTATTTGCATTATCTGGCACGGAGCGAAGCGGTGGGCGGCGATCTGATCCGCCTGCTTGCGGCCTATAATGCGGGGCCGGGCAATCTGGCCAAATGGTTGCCTGCGGCGCGGCACCGCGGGGACGCCCTGCTTTTCGTCGAAGCCATCCCCTTCGATGAAACCCGCGCCCATGTGCAGCGCGTGCTGGCCTATTCCTGGATTTATGCGTCTCGGCTTGGGCTGCCAGCACCAAGCCTTGATCAATTGGTGCAGGGCGAATTCCCGCGCTTCCTGTCACCGCAGGAAGTGGTGGCACTGCTTGGCAACGCGCCCCCCCTGCCCGGCCGGCCGCGCTGACCGCGGCGCTCAGCCTTCAATCTTCACACCCATCCGCCCCGCCAGATCCTGGATGAATTGCCAGGCGACGCGGCCGGACCTGGACCCGCGCGTGACGGACCATTCCACGGCCTGAGCATGCAAATCCTCAACTGACACATTCAGCCCGTAATGCTTGGCATAGCCTTCGATCATGGCGAAGAAAGTATCCTGATTGGCGTTATGGAAACCAATCCAAAGCCCGAAGCGATCGGATAGCGAGACTTTCTCCTCAATCGCTTCAGACCCGTGAATGGCGGTGCTACGCTCATTTTCGATCATGTCGCGCGACATGAGGTGCCGGCGATTGGATGTTGCGTAGAACAAGACATTGGCCGGCCGGCCTTCAATGCCGCCATCCAGCACGGATTTCAGCGCCTTGTAATCGGCATCCTCACGCTCAAAGGACAAATCATCGCAGAACACCAGGCAGCGCCGCGTGCCCGCGCGCAGGAAGCGCAGCAATTCGGGCAGGGTCTTGATATCCTCCCGATGGATTTCAATCAGCGCAAGACTGCCCGGTACTTCCTTATTGGCCGCGGTATGCGCGGCCTTCACCAGGGATGACTTGCCCGTCCCCCGCGCGCCCCAGAGCATGGCGTTATTGGCGCTGAAGCCGCGCGCGAAGCGCAGCGTGTTTTCCATCAGAATCTCCTTCTGCCGATCCACCCCTTGCAGCAGGTCAATCGGCACCGCCGCCACCTTGGGGACCGGCGAAAGCCGCGCCACGGGTTCCGGGTGCCAGATGAAGGCGTCCGCCCCGGTTAGATCAGGGGCAGCGGCCGGCGGCGGGGCCAGGCGTTCAAGCGCCTCGGCAATGCGAGTCAGGGCGGGGAGAAGCGAAGAATGTTCCATGGCCGCGGGGCATAGGCCGGGACGCTATTGACGGAAAGGGGGCGGGCGCTAGTTTCCGGCCCCATCATCGCAAAAGGAATGCCGGACCATGGAAAGACTTTTTGGCATCGCACCCGCCTATGCCCAGGATGCGGGCGGCACCGCCGCTGTTGTCATGCAATTGCTGCCGCTGGTTTTGATTTTCGTCGTCTTCTACTTCCTGCTGATTCGCCCGCAGCAAAAGAAGATGAAGGATCACCGCGAAATGCTCGGCCAATTGAAGCGCGGGGATCGCGTGGTGACCGCGGGCGGCATTGTCGCCACCATCACCAAGGTCAAGGACGGCTCTGACGAGATCGAGGCTGAAATCGCCCCCAATGTGAAGGTCACCGTCGTGCGCGGCACCATCGGCAGCGTGCTGCGCCCCGAAGCCGCGAATGACGAGGCGAAAAGCTGAGCCTTTCAACAGCCCACAAAAAAGGCGCCGAGGGTCACCCCCCGGCGCCTTTTTTCATGTCCTAGTCTGGGATTAGGCAGACTGGCCGGAAGCCAGACCGCCCTTGCCCATCAGATCGGCCACGACTTCCCAATTCACCAGCTTGTTCAGGAAATTATCCAGGTAATTCGGG
>JADCES010000049.1 GCA_020250005.1 Roseomonas sp. | reverse complement strand
TAGGAACCAAGTTCCAGCACTTCGCGCACATTCAAATTCGGGAAGATCTTGCGCCCTTCCGGCACATGGATCAGGCCAAGCGAAACGATCTCAGGTGGAGAAAGCGCGGCCAGACTCTGCCCCGCGAAACGGATTTCCCCGCCGCGCGGGCGCACCACGCCGCTGATGGTCATGTTCAGCGTTGTCTTGCCCGCACCATTGGCGCCGAGCACGGCAACCAAAGCGCCTTCCGGCACCTTCAGATCAATGCCGCGCAGGATCAGGGTTTCGCCATAGCCAGCTTCAAGCGATTTGATTTCAAGCATGGCCGGCCAACCTCTGCGCGGCGCCATGGCCAAGATACGCCTCAATGACGGCGGGATTACCCACCACCTCCGCCGCCTCGCCCGAGGCGATGATGCGCCCGCCGGAAATCACATGCACATATTCGCAGAGGCTCATCACCGCCTGCATGACATGTTCGATCATGAGGATAGTGACACCACCCGCGCGAATATCCTGCAGTACCGGCAGAAAATCACGCAGTTCGGATGGGTTCAGCCCCGCCAATACTTCATCCAATAACAGAATGCGCGGGCGCGTGGCGAGTGCGCGCGCCACTTCCAGGCGCTTCCGCCCCGCCACCGTCAGCGCTGCCGCGGGTTTGTCCAATTGCGGGCCAAGGCCAAGGCGCTGGCCTACTTCTTCCGCCAACGCCAAAGCATCGCGGCGCTTGGGCCGGCGCAGAAAGGCACCGACAGCAATGTTTTCGCGCACGGAAAGCCCGGCGAAGGGCTGCACAATCTGGAAGGTGCGCGCCAGGCCAAGCTTCGCCAAATCATGCGGCTTGCGGCCGGTGATTTCCTCACCATCCAGCAACACCAGCCCAGCGCTTGGTGGTTCAAAGCCTGCGATCATGGCGAAAAGCGTCGTCTTGCCCGCACCATTCGGGCCGATCAGCCCGGTGATGGAACCTTCCCGCACATCGAAGGTTGCGTCAGAAACTGCCGTCAGCCCGCCAAAGCGCTTGGTGAGATCACGCACCGCGAGGAAGGCGGGGTCCCTCCCTTGCCCGGTCATGGGGCCCCCTTGCCACGCCAGCGCGCGGCGATCAGGCCTGGGATGCGATGCAAGGGAAAGCGCACCACCAGGATCAACAGAACACCGAAGATAATGAGATCAATGCCGGGGATACGGCCGATCAGCATCTTCGTACCCTCACTGAGGCCTTGCAGAATCAGCGCGCCAATCAGTGGGCCAAAGACCGTGCCCGCACCACCGATGATGGGCGCCAGCAGCGCTTCAACCGAAATCCAGGTGCCGAAGGCGATGTTACTGTCAATATAGAGGAAATACTGCGCGTAAAGCGCCCCCGCCGCGCCGGTCAGCGCAGCCGATAGGCTGATGGCGCGCAGCTTCACCGCCAGAATATCGACGCCAAGTGCCGCCGCCGCCGCTTCGTTTTCCCGCACCGCCACAAGCTGCGCACCAAGCCGGCTTTTTTCCAAAGCCAGCGTGATCAGCATGGCAAGCGCCAACAGCACCGCAGCCAAAATCAAAAAGCTTGAGCGATTGGCAAATTGCAGATTGCCCGCGCCGAGATTGAGGCTGATCAGCAAACCCGCAGCACCGCCCGTGATCTCTGCTGCATTGGCCATGATGCGCAGCACCTCCGCAAAGGCCAGCGTCACCAGCGCGAAATAGGATCCGCGCAGCCCAGCGCGAAACACCATGGCACCAATCGCATAGCCCAGCAGTGCGGCGGCAGCGATGCCGAAGGCCACCGCCGGATAGGCATTAACGCCAAAGCGCTGTTGCAGAATGGCACTCACATAGGCGCCCATGCCGAAAAACGCCGCATGGCCGAAGGAATATTGCCCACCATAACCGCCGAGCAGATTCCACCCCTGCGCCGCAATTGCCAGAATCAGCGTGAAGACCAGAAAATTCAGCACCACATTGCTGGTGACAAATAGCGAAACCAGCACGGCGACGACCAGGAAGCCGAGAATGGGCAAAGCCTCACGAGCGGTCATGCGCGCGCCCCGAACAACCCGGTCGGGCGCAGCAGCAGCACCAGGATGAAGATCAGGAATATCGCAATCTGCCCAAGGCTATCGCCAAAATAAAGACCGGAAAGGCTTTCCACCACACCGATGAACAAGCCGCCCAATAGCGCGCCTGTCACGCTGCCCATGCCGCCAAGCACGACTATCGTGAAAGCCACCAGCACAAAGGCATTGCCCACGCGCGGCGAGACATAAAAGGACGGCAGCAAAAGACAGGCCGCAATGGCCAGGCAGGCCGTGCCGATGCCGAAAGTCACCGCATAGATATGCGCCACATCAATGCCGACCAAAGCCGCACCGGTGCGTTCCTTCGCCACGGCACGTATCGCGCGGCCGGTATCGGTGCGCGTCATCAGCACAAACAACAAAACCGCCAGCAGCAGCGTCACGCCAAAGCCGATCAGCCGCGGCACTGAAAGCAGCACATCGCCAAGCTCCACCATGGACATGGCGTATGGCAGGCGGAGCGTCATGGTGTCCGAGCGGAAAATCGCCAGCATGGCGTTCTCGATGATGATCGAAAGCCCAAGTGTGACCAGTAGCATATTGGAATCATCGCCACGGCTGGCGGGGCCAATCACTAGGCGTTGCACCAGATAGCCGAGTACGAAAAAAAGCCCCGCGAGGGGTACCATCGCCGCATAAGGATCAAGCCCAAAGGCGCCATGCGCGACAAAGGCCGCGTACATCGCCAGCGTCAGCAGCGCACCATGGGCAAAGTTGATGATGTGCAGCACGCCGTAAACCAGCGTGAGGCCCAGCGCCACCAGCCCATACACAGCCCCCATCAGGAGGCCGTTTGCCACGGCCTCCAGCAATATTTCGGGCGGGTAGCCCATCTCAGCCGGTGACGGGATAGATCGGCTGGGCGTCCGCAAAATCGCGCGGGAAGATCACCTTGATATCGCCGCTTTGCACCTGGGTATTCACCGGCCTGCCGCCCTGGTTCTGGCCATTGACGAATTGCGTCGGACCATAGGGCATGATGTGGCGATCAAAGCCAGCACCGGTTGCCGCCAGCGCCTGGATCAGCGCGCCACGATCCGCCCGGCCAGCGCGTTCCAGCGCATCAGCAAACAACATCACGGCGGAATAATTCAGCGGCACATTGTAAAGCCAGAAGCGGTTCTGCGCTTCCACGCGCCGGCGCAATTCGGCAGTTTTCGGCTTGCGCGGATCTGCCCAATGGTTGCAATCCATCACCAGATTGGCCGCTTCCGGGAATTCCCGCACGAAACGGAAATTGGAAGCCGCGCCATTCAGCACGCAATAAATCCCCTTCGGGCGAATGCGCCGCTGCTGCAAGGTTTGCGACAGCAGCACGAATTCCGCGTAATAGGATGATGGGATGATCAGATCGGGATTGAGCGCCCTGATACGCAGCGCCACATTGGACATGTCACGCGATGGGGTTGGGTGCGCAATCGTCTCCAGCACCTGAAAGCCGCGCTTGGGCAATTCGGCATTCAGCAGCCGCGCCATGCCGGACCCGAACAACCCATCCTCATGCACAATAACCGCGGTGCGTGAAGGCCTGCCGGCAGCGTCATTGATGGCGACCAGATTATCCAAGGCCGTTGATGTCACGGTGCCAAAGCCGGGGCCAAAGCGGAAAGTATTCGTCAAGCCGCGAGAGACGATCTGATCGGACACGCCGACATCCACAATATAGGGCAGGTCATAGCGCGACGCGGCCTGCGAAGCGGCCAGGCAAATGGGGCTTGCGAAGCCGCCCACAATCGCCAGCACGCCTTCCGCCTGCATTTTCTCAACCTCGGCCACGCCGCCATCGGGGGTGGAGCGCGCATCGCCGAACACCATTTCAATCGGCGCGCCACCAAGCGCCCGGATACCGCCGCCGGCATTGATATCGGCAATGGCAAGCTCGGCACCAAGCCGACCATATTCGCCATCCTGCGCCAAGGCGCCGGTCACGGGCTGGATAATGCCAAGCTTGACCGCGCGCGGCTGCGCCTGCGCTATGGCGGGTGCAGCAAGCAGAGCCGGAGCAGCCAGCAGCGCCTGCCGCCGGGAAAGGCTGAAAGTGGACATTGGAGACTCCCCTGTTATGAGCCGGACATGGTCATGCCCCAGGCTTTGCCAATTGGCCAGAGGGAAGAAAAGCCCGAAATGCGCCACCTCACCTATAGGGGCGACAGTTTGGCAGATGCTCAGCGCTATTTGTCTCACCCTACCCAAACACCATGCCGCAGGGGATGGCCGGGCATGATCACTGCACCCGGCAGCAAGCGCCGCAATATGGCGCTGTTGGTGGGCGCGATTGTGCTGACGCTTTCCGTCTGGTTTGCCGGCACCGCCGCCGTGCCGGCGCTATTGGCCGAAGGGCTGATCACGCCAAGCCGCGCCGCCTGGCTGACCGCCTGCGTCCAATTGGGCTTTGTCTTTGGCACGCTGGTGAGCGCGGTTTTCTCATTGGCGGATCGTTGGCCGGCACGCTGGTTATTCCTTGGCTGCGCCTTGCTGGCTGCGGGGGCGACGCTGGCGCAAACAATGGTGGCACCGGCGGGGGGCGCGGCGCTGATGCTTCGTTTCATCGCGGGTGCGGCCATGGCGGGGGTTTATCCGGTGGGCATGAAGCTCGCCGCTTCCTGGGCCAAGGGGGATTTGGGCCTGCTGATTGGGCTGGTGGTGGGCGCGGTGACGCTTGGTTCAGCGCTGCCCCATGCGCTGCCATCCCTGGTTGGGGCCTTGGATTGGCGCGCGGCCTATGTCGGGGCAGGGGTGCTGGCCGCCCTTGGCGGGGCGCTGATCCTGGGGTTTCAGCCGGGGCCTTTGCTTGGCGCCCGGCCGCCCTTTCGCCCGGCGCAGATGCTGGAAGCCTGGCGCAACAGGGGGCTGCGCTTGGCCAATCTCGGCTATCTTGGCCATATGTGGGAACTCTATGCCATGTGGGCCTGGAT
>JADCES010000048.1 GCA_020250005.1 Roseomonas sp. | reverse complement strand
TCGCGGGTGAGCGTTTTGCCGTGCGCAATTCCGGCGCCGTGAAGGTGGTGGAAGGCTGCGGCGATCATGGCTGCGAATACATGACCGGCGGCGTGGTGGTGGTACTCGGTGCGACGGGACGGAATTTTGCCGCCGGCATGTCGGGCGGCATTGCCTATGTTTACGACATCAACGGCAATTTCCGCGACATGTGCAACAACAGCATCGTGGACCTTGAAGCGATTGGCCCGGCTGACGCCAGCGAAGACGGGCGGCCCAAACAGCGCGCACCATCCGCTTTCGACAATGGCATGGGCGATATGCTGCGCTTCGATGCGGAGCGTCTCCGCATTCTGGTGGAACGCCACTTGCTGATGACCGGCAGCGCGCGGGCTCGGGCGCTTCTGGAAGATTGGGATGCGGCGCTGCCGCGCTTTGTGAAGGTGATGCCGCGGGATTACCGCCGCGCCTTGCTTGACCTGAAGGCCGAGCAAGCGGGCGGTCACGCGGTTGCGGCCGAATAAGCCGCAAGGGGGAATGGCGTTATGGGTAAGGCAACAGGTTTTCTTGAATTCGAACGCGCTGATCGCGGCTATATCAAGCCGGAAGAGCGCCTCAAGAATTACAAGGAATATGTAACACCCCTGCCGGCGGCAGAGCTGAACAAGCAGGCGGCGCGCTGCATGAATTGCGGCATTCCGTATTGCCATAATGGCTGCCCCGTCAACAACATGATCCCGGATTGGAATGATCTGGTCTATCGGGATCAATGGCAGGCAGCGCTGGAAACGCTCCATTCCACCAACAACTTCCCGGAATTCACCGGTCGCATTTGCCCTGCGCCTTGTGAGGCAAGCTGCACGCTGAACCTGACCGAAGCGCCGGTCACCATCAAATCCATCGAATGCGCGATTGTGGATCGCGGCTGGGAAGAAGGCTGGATCAAGCCGCAAATCCCGGCGCGCAAAACCGGCAAGCGCGTGGCCGTGGTGGGCAGCGGCCCGGCGGGGTTGGCGGCGGCGCAGCAATTGGCGCGCGCGGGCCATGCGGTGACGCTGTTTGAAAAGCATGACCGCATCGGCGGTTTGCTGCGCTACGGCATTCCTGATTTCAAGATGGAAAAGCACCTGATTGATCGCCGTGTGGATCAGATGGCGGCCGAAGGCGTGGAATTCCGCACCGGCACGGAAGTCGGTAGCACGCTGCCTTTTGATGTGCTGCTGGTCGGGTTTGATGCGGTGGTGCTCTCAGGTGGCGCCGAATGGCCGCGCGAATTGGAAGTGGATGGGCGCAATCTTTCCGGCATCTACCCCGCGATGGATTACCTGACGCAACAGAACAAGCGCGTGGCGGGCGATAGTGAAGACCGCGCCGCGCCACGTGGGACAATTTCCGCCAAGGGCAAGCATGTGATTGTGATCGGTGGCGGCGATACGGGTGCGGATTGCATCGGCACCGCCGCGCGCCAGGGGGCGGCTTCCATCACGCAAATTGAAATCATGCCAAAGCCGCCGGAGCATGAAAACAAGGGCCTCACCTGGCCGAATTGGCCGCATAAGCTCCGCACCGCGCCGGCGCATTATGAAGGCTGTGCGCGTGATTGGGCCGTGCTGACCAAGCAGGCAGTGGGCGAGAATGGCCGCGTGACAGCGCTTGATTGCGTGCGCGTGGAATGGGTGCATGACGCCGGGCGCATGCAAATGCGCGAAGTGGCGGGCAGTGGCTTTCAGATGAAGGCGGATTTGGTGCTGCTGGCCATGGGCTTCCTTGGGCCGCGCCGTGCGGGGCTGCTGGAAACCTCAGGCGTTGCTTTGGATGCGCGCGGCAATGTGCGCGCCGATACGGAAGCCTATCAGACATCCGTGCCCAAGGTCTTCGCTGCGGGCGACATGCGGCGCGGGCAATCCCTGGTCGTTTGGGCCATTCGCGAAGGCCGGCAATGCGCGCGCGCCGTGGATGAATTCCTGATGGGGGCGAGCACCCTGCCAAGGTAGGGTGCTGGGGGCTTCTGGCCCCCATGATGACCGCTGAGGGGGCAGAAGCCGCGCGCCATTGCGCGTTTTGGTGGCAAATGCCGCGCTGATGGCCGGTTTTCTGCCGTTAAGCCTGGGCACTGGCTTTGCGGCGGTTGGTGTCGTCGTTATGAATGTACTCCAAGCGGGGTCCGCCGCCGCTTATCTGCAATCAAGCCCGGGATGCATGAAATGAATCGTCGTAGCCTTCTGACCTTTGCCTCTACGCTCGCGCTGCCGACGCTGCTGCCCTCGGGTAGCTTTGCCCAAGCACCCTTCCCCAATCGCCCCATTCGGATCGTGAGCCCCTTTTCGGCAGGCGGCACTTCTGATGGCGTGGTGCGGCTGCTTTCACCTACCTTGGAGCGCGTCTTGGGCCAGCCTGTGGTGCTGGATAATCGCCCCGGTGCGGGCGGCACAGTGGGCACGGCGCATATTGCGGGTGAACGCCCGGATGGCTATTCGCTTGTGCTTGCGAATGCCGGACCCATGGCCATTGCGCAAACGCTATTCCCCAATCTGGCTTATGATGTGCGGCGCAGCTTTTCCTACGTGATGCTGGTGGGTGGTGCGCCCATGGTGGTTGGCGTGCGGCCCAATGGCCCCATTCAGAATATGGCGGATTACCTGGCCGCCGCGCGCGCCCGGCCCGAGGCAATGAGCTATGGCAGTGCCGGCATTGGTTCGGTTGGGCATCTTTCCGGTATGCTCTGGTCACGCGAAGCGGGTGTGCAGCTGTTGCATGTGCCCTTCCGCGGCGGCGGGGAAGCGGAACAGCAGGTGCTTGGCGGCAGCCTGGGATCGCTTTGGAATACGCTTGGCGCGCATGCCGGCAGCGTGCGTGGCGGTTCGCTGAAGGCCATCGCGGTCACGAGCGGGGAGCGCATGTCCACCTTCCCCGATGTACCGACGATTGTGGAGGCGGGCTTTCCGGGTGCCACCGCCATCAATTGGTTCGTGCTGGCCGGCCCCGCTGGCATGCCTGAAGCTGTGGTGACGCGTATTCGCGAAGCCTTCATCACCGCCATCAATGAACCGGGCATGAAGGACCGCATTGCGGGGCTTGGCGTGCTGACCATGACTGACAATGGCCCGGCCGATGTGCAGGCCTTTGTCTCGCGTGAGGCAGATCGTTGGGCACCTGTGGTGCGCGCGAGTGGTGCGACACCGGGCTGATGCTGCATCAAGGCGAAGAGCGCTGATTTGATATCGAAGCATTAAGAATTCTCCTCTATTGGCAATTGGATCAAATCCGCTTTCCAGTAGGGAGAATCCAATGCGGAAAATCGCGCCCTTCGCCTTTGTCCTTGTTTGTGCCATGGCCTTGCCCGTTCTGGCGCAGCAGAAATCGCCTGCGCGGCAGGCAACCCCCGATGTCGCGGCGCAGCCACGTTATGCCACGGTCAATCTGCGGGCGGATTTCGCGCCGGACCCGCATGAAACCCGCGTGGAAGCTGGTGGTGACCGCCAGGTGCAAGGGCTTGGCAATGATTGCACCGGTTGGATTGACTATGCCCGCCCCGATGTGGATTTGAATTATCAGGCGGGCAATTTGCCGCTTTATATTTCGGTCGTTGCGCAGGCCGATACGACCTTGATCATCAATGATCCTTCGGGCAGGTGGATTTGCAATGATGATCTGGAAGGGCTGAACCCCGGCATCATCATTCAGCGGCCCGCCAGCGGGAATTACAATATCTGGATCGGCACGGTGGATCGCGGGCCGCCGCAGCCCGCGACGCTCCGCATTTCCGAAGTGCCGCCAAGCCGGCGGAAATGATGCAACAGCCTGTTGTGCCTATTCCTTCGCCACATTCGCCTCTGCCGCGATGCGCGCCCAAAGCGCCAATTCGCGGCGATTGAATTCGCCAAGCGCTTCCGGCGTGCTGGTCGTGGAAACAATTCCAAGCGCGCCGATATGGCGCTTGGCCTCATCGCTCTGGCCAATGATTTGGATTTCTCGATTGAGCCGCGCAATGATGGCAGGCGGCGTGCGCGCCGGCATCCACGCGCCGTTCCAGGAAGCGAAATCAAAGCCAGGCAGGCCGGATTCCGCGACCGTTGGCACATCTGGCAAGGTTTCCACCCGGCGCGCGGTGGTAACCGCAAGGGCGCGGATGGTGCCGGCGCGCAAATGCTCAACGGCCGGCCCAAGATCCGTAATGAAAAAATGCAGCCGCCCACCCAGCAAATCCGCCATGGCCTGCGGCGTGCCGCGATAGGAAATCTGTTCTGCCTTGAAGCCGGCGGCCTGGCTTAGCAGATGCGTCCCCGCTAGCCCGCCCGCATTGCCAATGCCGTAATTGAGCGCGCCGGGATTGGTCCGCGCATGGGCGATGAAGCCTTGCAGATCACGCGCCGGGAAATCCGCACGCACCAGAACGCCGAGCGGGTTGATGCTGATCATGGAAAGCGGGGCGAAATCACGCAGCGGATCATAGCCCGGTTCACGCATCAGATGCGGGTTGGCCGCATGGGTGGAAACGGAGCCGAAAAAGATCGTGTAGCCATCAGGCGCGGCGCGGGCAGCGGCACGCGCGCCAATGGCGCCATTGGCACCGCCGATATTCTCGATCACGAAATTCTGTCCGAAAATGCGCCCCAAGCGTTCGCCATAGAAGCGCGCGAGGCTATCCGTGCCGCTGCCCGCCGGGAAGGCCGCGATGATGCGCACGGGGCGGCTTGGCCAATTCGCTTCCTGGGCGCGAGCGATGAATGGCGTGGAGAATATTGCACCGGCGCCTAGCGCCAAAAGGGAACGGCGGGTGGCGGTTGCTTTGGATTGCATCTGTGATCCTCCCTGTTTTTCGTGACGCATCAGGCAAAATCGAATTCGCGATAGCCGCCGGCGGCCACTTCAGCCGCGATGCGGCGATATTCCACCGCGCCGCCATAATAGCCAAGGGTGC
>JADCES010000047.1 GCA_020250005.1 Roseomonas sp. | reverse complement strand
AATTTCGTGGGCCGCCAGGGGCCAGGGGCGCGGACGCATTTGGCCTCTCCGGCCATGGCTGCGGCAGCGGCGCTTGCCGGCGCCATCGCCGATGTGCGGCAATTCGCGGCGTAAAAGGGGGCAGGTATCATGGAAAAATTCACGAAACTCTCTGGCCCTGCGGCGCCCCTGATGCGCGCCAATGTGGATACGGATTTGATCATCCGCATCCAGCGCCTGGTCGGCACCGGGCGCACCGGCCTTGGTCCCTATGCTTTCGAAAATCTGCGCTTTCTGCCCGATGGTTCGGAAAATCCCGACTTCGTGCTGAACAAGGCGCCCTATCGCGAAGCGCCCATTCTGCTGGCGGGGGCGAATTTTGGCTGCGGATCATCGCGCGAAGGTGCCGTTTGGGCGTTGATGGGGGCGGGCATTCGCTGCGTGATCGCGCCAAGCTTCGGCGATATCTTCCACAATAACTGCTTCCAGAACGGCTTGCTGCCGATTGCCCTGCCCGAGGAAGTGGTGAAGCAAATCGCCGCCGAGACGGAAGCGAGCCAAGGGGCCCGCCATACCGCCATTGATCTGGTGCGCCAGGTGGTGATCTCGCCGGAGGGCAAGGAAATCCCCTTCAGCATTGATGCGCGCAAGCGCGATGCGCTGCTGGAAGGGCTTGACGATATCGCGCAGACGATGCGCCTGAAGGACCAGATTGAAGCCTGGCAAAAGGCGGATTACGCCAAACGCGGCTGGGTCTGGGATAGTGTGAAACTGTAGGAAGTATGGGCGGGTGATGAGCCCGCCCTTTGTCGCTTCAGCCTTGCGGCACCATGCGCTGGGCGGTTTCCTGCAATTCCTTGGCCTTCTTCACCGCGCGATCAATTTCGGTCGCAGTACGGTCAAGCGCATCACGATAGGCCACCATCCCATCCTGCATGCCGCCGACCTTGGACTTCAATTCCCCCATGGCAGAGCGGAAATCCGCCGTGGCGCGCGCCTGGGCGCGCAGCGCTTCATCAAGCTTATGCAGCGCGATGCGCAAGCGATCCTGCGGGCGCTGCGGGAAGGCAAAAACCTCCGCTGCCTTGGGTTCTTCGGTGAGGGTGATGGTGGATGCGCTCATTGCTCCGGTCTCCGCTTGGTTAACCGAAGGCTAATACGGGTTAAAAAATATTGCCAGCGAAAATTCGTGAAAAATAAGAAATTCTGAAGAAAACTCTGAAAGAATTGGTTTTTCAGCAAATTCATCTGTCGAATTTTACCAAATAAAACTTGGGATAAAAATATCTTTTACTTCAATTCAATCACAGGTTCTGCCCCCTGCCCCGCGCGCGCGGCACAGGGGGCAAAAGCCTTTACCGATTCGTGAATGCGGCCTTCCGCTTTTCGGCGAAAGCAGCCATGCCTTCCTTCTGATCCGCCGTTGCAAACAGGGACAGGAACAGGCGCCGTTCCGTGCGCACGCCCTCCGTCAGGCTGCTTTCAAAGGCGGCATTCACCGCTTCCTTCGCCATGGCAACCGAAGGCGCGGAAAGGCTTGCGATCCTCTCACCAATCTTGAGCGCTTCGGCGATCAAATCCGCCGCCGGCACCACGCGGCAGACCAGATTGGCACGCTCCGCTTCCTCGGCATTCATCATGCGCGCGGTCAGGATCATTTCCATGGCCTTGGATTTGCCAATGGCGCGCGTCAGCCGCTGGGTGCCGCCGGCACCGGGGATGATGCCCAGATTGATTTCCGGCTGGCCGAAGCGCGCCGTGTCGGCCGCAATGATGAGATCACACATCATGGCCAATTCGCAGCCGCCCCCCAGTGCAAAGCCGGCCACGGCGGCAATCACGGGCTTTTGGATTTCCAGCACGGTTTCCCAATTGGCGCCGATGAAATCATTGAAATAGACGCCGGGGAAATCGCGTTCCTTCATTTCCTTGATGTCTGCGCCGGCAGCGAAAGCCTTCTCATTGCCGGTGATGACAATGGCGGCAATCGCCGGGTCCTTGTCAAAGGCGCGCAAGGCAGTGCCGAGTTCGATCATCAATTGATCACACAGCGCATTCAGCGCCTGCGGCCGGTTCAGCCGGATCAGCCCGGTCTTGCCGTGGGTTTCAACCAGGATCATTTCAGGGGCCATGGCGGTTCTCCTTCATCTGTTGTGCTGCATAAGGCCATAGCACAGCCCTGAAGAAAACTACCCATTGCAGGGCATACTCTGGCCTTCAGGCTTTCTCCACCCGCGTCAGCCAGCATCCCGGCCGCGCGGTGTGGATATTGACATAGGCCACACGTGGGTCGCCGAGCCTTGCGCGTAGCGCGGCCTCGGCCTCTTCACCCGGCAAGACAATGCCAAGGTCATAAAGACACATGCCCGCCGCATCGTAATGCCGCAGGCTGATGATGCTATTGACCAGCACGGTTTCCGGCAGCGCATCTTCCAGCACTTCCCCGCCACAATCATGCGCATGCAGAAACACCGGCGAGGGTGTCCAATACGGCCCCTGCGGCAGGGGCAAATCCCAGGAGGCGAGCAGCATGACCTCGCCGGGCTGGCCCAGGCGCAGACAGGCCCGGCAAGGATAGCCCGGCCCATCCACCTCACGGGTCTGAATGATCCCGCCGCGATCATCACGGCGGGAGGTGCGAAACCGGCTTGCGGCTTCGGGATCCATGGGGAGGCAGCGAAAACGTGTCATAGCGCGTTTCTGCCTCGGCGGGTGCCGGCAGACCATCCGCTTCTTGCGCTGACTTGAAACCTTGGAGCGATACTTAGCGCTGCCTGATCGGGCAGAAAAAGCTTGATCGGCCGGATTGCACAATGCGCCTGATCCCGGGGCATTCGGGCTGGCCGGGGCAGCCAGGGCAGGCTTCCCCTTCCCTGCCATAAACCGCGAAATTCTCCTGAAAATGCCCAATCTCGCCATCGGCCTGGACGTAATCACGCAAACTCGACCCGCCGGCGGCAATCGCCTCCTGCAACACCGCCTTGATCGCGGGCGCGAGCCGCGCCGCCCGCGCCCCCGCCACCGTGTGGGCGGAACGACGCGGTGAGATGCCGGCGCGATAGAGCGCCTCACAGACATAGATATTGCCAAGCCCGGCGATCACCCGCTGGTCCAGAAGGGCGGCCTTGATCGGGGTGCGCTTGCCCGCCAGCACGCCAGAAAGCCAGGCAGGGGTGATTTCCGGCCCGAGCGGTTCCGGGCCAAGCCCGGCCAGTAGCTTGTGGTGATCCTCGGCTTCCGTTGCCACCAGATCCACGCTGCCGAAGCGGCGCGGGTCCACAAAGCCGATATGCCAGCCGCCCTCCGTCCCGAAGGCCAAATGCTCATGCACCTCGGGGGGCGCGTTATGGCCGCGTGCGTCAGAAAAAACGCCCTGCTTGCGCGTGCGCGGCACCGGGGCCGCACCTTCGCGCCGCGCCACCATGCGCCCCGACATGCCAAGATGGATCAGCAGGCTTTCGCCGCCTTCCAGCCGCATCAGGATATATTTCGCGCGCCGACGAAACCCCAGAACCCGCCGCCCGCGCAGCCGTTCGGCCAGCCGCGGCGGGAAGGGAAAGCGCATGCCATCGCGCCGCGTTTCGGCCCAGGCGATGCGCTCATGCTCCAGCACAGCCTGCAGGCCACGCATCACGGTTTCCACTTCCGGCAATTCGGGCATTGCCCCTCCCCTTTCCGCCGATTGGCGCCTATGTTGACGCCATGAACGACACCGCCGCCCCAGAGACTGATTTCGGTTACCGCAAAATCCCCAAGGCCGAAAAGGCCGGGATGGTGCGCGCCGTGTTTGAAAGCGTCGCGCCCAAATATGACGTCATGAATGATCTGATGTCGCTTGGGGTGCATCGGGTCTGGAAGCGCATTTTTGTGAATGCCATCGGCGCTGGGCCGCATGATACTTTGCTCGATCTTGCGGGGGGCACGGGCGATATCTCCTTCCTAGCACTCGAACGCGGGGCGGGGCGGGTGATCCTGACCGATGTGAACCCGGCCATGCTGGAAGTGGCGCAGGGCCGCGCCCTGTCACGCGGGCTGGTCAACGGCCTGTCCTTCATGTGCGTGGATGCCGAGCATATTCCACTGCCTGATCGCAGTGTGGAACGCGTTTCCATTGCCTTTGGGCTCCGCAATTGCACCGATAAGGATGCGGTGCTGGCCGAAGCGCGGCGCGTGCTCCGCCCCGGTGGGCGGTTTCATTGCCTGGAATTCTCAAAACTTGAGGTCGCGGCCTTGGATGCGCTTTATGATGCCTGGTCCTTCAAGGCGCTGCCCGTGATCGGTGAATATGTGGCAAAGGATCGCGCTTCCTATGAATATCTGGCCGAGAGCATTCGCATGTTCCCGGATCAGGAAACCCTTGCCGGCATGATGCGCCGCGCAGGGCTGGAGCGTGTTTCCTATCGCAACCTATCGGGCGGCATTGTCGCCATGCATAGCGGGTGGCGTTTGTAAAAAAACCTTATTCCGGATCAGGCGGCAGGTCTGCGACCGGCGCGCGGGAGTCTTCCGCCCAATCCGTGCTTTGCTTCATGCGTTGACGCACCAAATAGGCGGCACCAAGGCCAAGCGCGCCAAGGCCAGCCAGCCCCGCAACCCCCATGGCCGCCACGCCACCCAAGCGCATCACGGCAAGCCCGCAGGCCATTTTCGGCAAGGTCATCAGATTTTCCTGTTTCTTTGAGCTTCTTTATCCGCGGCATCGCCTGCTTTAGGCAAGGGCTTTTGCGCTGCGCAGGAACAAAAGGCCTCACCCTGGGGCAGGCGGTTCACTTGCGTTGCCTCTCCGCAATGGGGGCATTCAATCACCTCACGCGCGGTCATGCCGGCGGCGCCTGATTTTGGGGTAGGCTGCGCGCCTTGCTTCACCTGGCGCGGCCCACTTCCTGCCACGTGCACAAAAGCGGCGCCTGGCCATTGGCCATTTGCTGCGCCCGCTCACGCTCCGCCGCGTTCATGGCCTGCCAAATCTCATCGCGCTTTTGCGCGGCATGCGGCTGGTTCAGCGCTGCCGCGCGGCTCATCCAGCCATAGGCGACTGGGCGGTTGGTGGTATGGCCGGTCACCAGGCCCGTTGCCTCCCGCGCCAGGCGCACGCCCTTGACCGTGGTGCCGGAATAGATCTCACCCAGGCGAAAGGCGGCCGGGCCGTAATCCTGTGCCGCGGAACGGCACAGCCAGGCAACCGCTTCTGGCGTATTGTAGAAGGGGCCGGGGCCTTCGGTCAGTGAACAGCAAAGCGCATTGCCAACCTGATACTGCGCAGCCGGATGGCCGGCGCGTGCTGCATCAATATGGGCGGCATAGGCGGCCTGATCGCGCGCGATATTGAGGCCTTCAACTGCGGCAACGGTGCAGCCGGCCAGCGCCAGGGCGCCAAGCAACGCCAGAATACGCCGCGAAAACCAAGCGGATGAAAACATGACAGCCCCTTTCACCGGCAGAAGGCTTCTGCCTGATGGGTGTTTTCTGGCAGGGCTTGTGCGCGCATTCCATGATCGAAATCAATTTCGTGTTTGGTGCGGGGCCTCGGGATCAGTTTACAAGGGCCCTGCTGCGACCCCTTTGCTCGTTGCTACCCCGCCTATCGGACCGGCGTTAGCACCCATGGGCCCAAACTGACGCTTTGAGTAACGGAGTTTTGGCCCTGCCGCCACCCGCGATACAGTCTCCCGGTGTCATGCCGCCACCACCAGCAGCTTCGGCAGGCGAAGCAGGTTGCAAGCCGCCATCACCAAGGTGAACTGCCAGTCCACCTTTGAGCATGTTGCATTCACATGAGTTCACGCAACTCGTTCTACATATTTGTTTTTCGAGCATCCTCACCCGTTCAGATGATTCCATCCGACCGTGATCTGCTCTATTCACCAGGCCGCGAATAACCCGCAGCGGTTGCTCAGGGCGCAGTCGTTTTTCAAGATCAATTTAGCTGACCAAGGAACCAGCCACAGCGTCATTACCACGCATCGCAACCTCAACCAAATGTGACGACCGTGAATCACAAATGCGGAGATTGAGCTACGAATTCCAGTAGCCTGCCAGCCCGCGCTAAGTCTCAATCATTCCGCTTCAAGGCAAAATCATATTCAAGCTTGCGCCAGGTGGCATTCATCACCTTGCCATCAGGCCCCTTGCCCGGCGGGTATTGCGTGAATTCGGCGATCAATTCCTGCTTCACGCCAAAGACCGCATCGCTATCCAGATAAGGGTCGCCCGCAACAAAAACATGCGTCACCAGTGTTTCATGCCCTGGTGCCGCTATCATGAAATGCACATGCGCGGGGCGCATCGGGTGGCGGCCTGTGGCGCGCAGCAATTCCCCAACCGGGCCATCATCCGGCACGGGATAGGAAGTGGGCGTCAGCGTCCAGAAATGGAAACGCCCTTCGGCATCAGTGCGAAAGCGCGCGCGCAAATTGGCGTCCGGCTGATCGGCGCGCTGGACATCGTAATAGCCATCCTCATCCGAATGCCAGATATCCACGATGGCACCGGCAATAGGGCCGCCGGCGGCGGTTGAAACGCGGCCCGATACATGCAGCGCTTCGCCCTTCATGGCGCGCGCGACTTCGGCGCCCAGCGGCAATTCCGGCGCACCTTCAACATAGAATGGCCCAAGCACCGTGGTAGGCGTGGCGCCTGCCGGCATGCGGTGATTGATCGCATCCACCAGCATGGAAACGCCAAGCGTATCCGACAGCAGAATGAATTCCTGGCGCTTGCCATCGCACATCTGGCCGATGCGCGTCAGGAAACTGATCGCCGCCTGCCATTCCTCAAAGCTTGGCTCCACATCGCGCACAAAGGCGTGCAGGTGCTTCACCAGGCTTTGCGCAACCTGCCGCAGCCGCGGATCCTCGGCGCCGGCCAGGCGTTGCAGCACGGCATCGGTGATGGAGTTTTCATCAAAATCACGCATCGGAGGTTTCCCTGTCATTCCCTGTTCAATCAGGCGGGCAGCAACAATGCACTAATCCAACCCCATCAGCCCGCGCGCAAAATCCCGTGCGGCGAAGGGGCGCAAATCCTCGGCCTTTTCACCAACACCCACCACATGCACGGGCAGGCCAAATTCCTGCGCCAAAGCCACCACCACGCCGCCCTTGGCCGAGCCATCCAGCTTGGTCACAGCAAGCCCGGTGACATCCACCATTTCCTTGAAGACCTTCACCTGCTGCACGGCATTCTGCCCCGTCGTGGCATCCAGCACCAGCAGCACGGAATGCGGTGCCGCTTCATCCACGCGCTTGATGACGCGGATGATCTTGCGGAGTTCTTCCATCAGCGCGGATTTATTGTGCAGCCGCCCGGCGGTATCCACCAGCAGCAGATCAAGCCCCTCAGCGCGCGCTGTGCTTAGCGCATCAAAAGCAAGCCCCGCCGCATCCGCCCCTGGCTTCGATGGCGCGAAAAACCGCGCCGAGGTCCGCCCGGCCCATACCTGCAATTGCTCTACCGCCGCGGCGCGAAAAGTATCGCCGGCGACAAACCCCACCTTCAGCCCCTGTTCCGCGTAGTGTCGGCCAAGCTTGGCGATGGTCGTGGTCTTGCCCGTACCATTCACGCCCACCACCAGGACCACATGCGGCGCGCGGGCGGGGATCACTTCCAGCGGTTGCGCAACGGGCTCCAGAATGGCGGCGATTTCATCCGCCAAGGCCGCCTTCACTTCCTCATCCGTCACTTCCTTACCGAAGCGCGTGCGGCGGAAGCCTTCCACAATCCGGCGCGACGCCGCGACACCGAGATCAGCGGTGATCAGGGTTTCTTCCAGCTCCTCCAACGCCTCATCATCCAGCCGCCGCTTGTGCAGCAGGGAGACGACGCTTTCCGTGAGCTTGGCGGTGGAACGCGAAAGCCCGGCCTTCAGCCGCGCAAACCAGCCGGTTTTGGCAGGCGCCTCTGCCTCAGGCGGAGGGGTTTCGGCAGGTGGCGCTTCGGGTTCGGGCAGTGGCGCGTCCTGCAACGGTGCTGGCGCCTCCGCCTGTGGGTGTTCAGGAACGGGCTGCGGCGCGCTGCCACCGCGCAAACGGCCAAAGAAATCACGCAGCGCCATCAGGCGGCCTCCGCCACAAGCCCATCGGCATCGGCGCCGATCACGCGCAGCCGGCGGATTTCGCCAGGCTGGCCGGCGGCGCCCAGCAAGCGGAGCGGCGCGAAATATTCCGTATGGCCGCGATCGGGATGTTCCAACAAAACCTGCTCCTGCCGCCCAAGCCGCGCCGCGTAATAGCGCGCCGCCGCCGCCGCCCCGGCTTCACGCAGCCGCGCCGCCCGCGCGCGACGTTCCGGCACCGGGATTTGCGGCATGCGCGCTGCCGGCGTGCCTGGCCGCTCCGAATAGGGGAAGACATGCAGGAAAGAGAGGTCGCAGTCCTTCACAAGATCAATACTCTCCTGAAATTGCGCTTCGGTCTCCGTCGGGAAACCCGCAATCAGATCGGCACCAAAGACAATATCGGGCCGCAGCCGCCGCGCCTTTTCAGCCAGCGCAATTGCATCCGCGCGCAAATGCCGCCGCTTCATGCGCTTCAGGATCAAATCCGACCCGTGCTGCAAGGAAAGATGCAAATGCGGCATTAGGCGGGGTTCTTCCGCAATCAGCCGCCAGAGATCCTCATCCACCTCAACCGGATCAAGCGAGGAAAGCCGCAGCCGCGGCAATTCCGGCACCAGCGCCAGCACGCGGCGGATCATCTGCCCAAGCGTCGGGCTGCCCGGCAAATCCGGCCCGTAGGAGGTGACATCAACCCCCGTCAGCACCGCTTCCCGATACCCCGCCGCCACCAGGGCGCGCAGTTGTTCAACAATCACGCCAATCGGCACCGATCGCGACGGTCCACGCCCAAAGGGAATGACGCAAAAGGTGCAGCGATGATCGCAGCCCTGCTGCACCTGCACAAAAGCCCGCGCACGGCCGGCGAATTCCGTCACCAGATGGGCTGCCGTTTCGCGCGCGGCCATGATGTCGGTCACTGGTGCAGGCGGCGCATCCAACGCGGCCCAGGTTTCGGGCTTCAGCTTATCGGCATTGCCGATCACGCGTTCCACCCCGGGTAGGCCGGCCCATTTATCGGGCGCGATTTGCGCCGCGCAGCCGGTGACGATGATGCGCGCACCGGGATTGTCGCGATGCGCCCTTCTGATCGCCTGCCGCGCCTGGCGTTCCGCTTCCGCCGTGACCGCACAGGTATTGACGATAATCGCATTGCCCTGCCCGGCCTTGCTGGCCAGGTCACGCATCGCCTCACTCTCATAGGTATTGAGCCGGCAGCCGAAGCTCAGCAGCCGGGGGGCTTCCGTGGCACTCATGCCACAAAAGCCTTGGGATCAACCTGCCCGATGAAGGCCGTGGCGACAGGCCCGGTCATCAGCACATGCCCATCCTTGCGCCATTCCAGGAAAAGATCACCGCCTGGCATGGAGATCCGCGCCGCGCGCCCGGTCAGGCCACGCCGATGGGCGTTCACCATGGCGGCAGAGGCACCGGACCCGCAGGCGAGCGTCAGCCCCGCACCGCGTTCCCACACGATAAGGCGCAGATGATCCGGCGCCATCACCTGCACAAAGCCGATATTGGCGCGGTCAGGAAAGATCGGGTCATGTTCCAGGCGCGGGCCAATATCGCTGATCGGCAGCGCATCCAGATCAGGCACAAAAAACGTCGCATGGGGGTTGCCCATGGAACAGGCCGCCGGGTCCGCCACCGGGCCGCAAGCCAGCGGCACATGCAGCGTATCCACCTCCCGCGCCAGCGGCACATCCCGCCAGCCGAGCCGCGCCGGCCCCATATCCACTTGCCACATCCCATCGGGGCGGGCCTCACTCGGCAAATCACCGGCAATGGTGCGCACCACCAGCCGCGCCTTGCCGGTTTCAGCGGCGATCAGGGAGGCGATGCAGCGCGTGGCATTGCCGCAAGCGCCAGCTTCCGACCCATCCGGATTATGGATGCGCATGAAAACATCGGCACCCGCTGGCGGTGGCTCCATGATGATCAACTGGTCGCAGCCAATGCCGCGCCGGCGATCCGCAAGCGCCACCATTTCGGCACGCGTCAGGCCGAGCGGCTGGGCGCGGCCATCCAGCACCACGAAATCATTGCCGAGCCCATGCATCTTGCGGAAGGAAAGCATGGGCGGGGATATAGGCTGACCGGGCGCGAACCGGAACCCGCTTATGTGACGCCGGGAAGATTTACCCGTTCAGCAGCCGATCAATCTCATCCTGCGCCAGATCGGGGCCGGCCTGTTTCGGGTCTGCCACGGTTTGCACCACGCCCTTAAGCTCCACCTTGGGGCGGGCTGCATTCGGGCCGGGCTGGGCGTTTTCAGGCAGGATATCTTCCAGGATGGATTCCACCTGCTGCAAATCCCGAATGGCGCGGCGGATGCGCTGGCCGGTCAAATCCTGAAAGGAGCAGGCCTCAAAAATCGCATTCACCCTTTCGGTGATGGCGGGCAGGGCATCTGGGCTGCCCGGGCCCTTTTCCAGCCATTCCTGAATGGCCTCAGCGGCTTCCAGGATGGTATTGGCGGCGGCTTCCGTCGCCTGCACCACGGCCTCAAGTTCCTGGCCGGAGGTCCGATTGCCCGGTTGCGGGGCGGAAATCATGCCGGCGATTCGTTCATGAACGGAGGAAATCTGGCTGGCCAGGTTTTCCTCGCTCATGCCCAGAAGCTGCACGCTGGCGGAAACCTCGGCGCTCACTTCCGCGATCCGGCGGTCCATAAAGGCGCGCAAATCGCCGAAAAGGGGCTCCATGGCGGCCCTGAGTACTTCCGGGTCCGGCAGCGTATCCGCGCGCGATTGCGACATGAGACTTCGTCCTGAATCCAAGGGGCGGCCAAACCGCCGGGTGATCACGGGGGCATTAAACACCCATAAAGGTGAAATCTCCGTTTCTGTGGCGCGGGTCTTGTGTGGAAAACTTCCGGGCGCTATAGCCCCGCCTCCCGCGCCGTGGCCCCATGGACATGCCCGGCCGGAACCCCCTTCCCGCCGCATGGTGCGGCCCCGGCAACGGGTGCAAGGCGGAAGGGCTGACCCCAACAGGAGGGCCAAATGTCCAAGATGAAGACGAAATCAAGCGTGAAAAAGCGCTTCCGTCTGACCGCGACCGGCAAGGTCAAGGCAGGCGGTGGCTTCAAGCGCCACATGCTTTCTTCCAAGGCTTCCAAGATGAAGCGCCAGAACCGCGGGACCTTCGTGCTGGATAAGCAGGATGGCGATACCGTGAAGCAATGGCTGCCCTATGGGCTGGACCGGTAAAGGGAGGATCGCAGAATGGCTCGTGTAAAACGCGGCGTTACCAAGCACGCCCGCCACAAGAAGGTTCTCAAGCTTTCTGAAGGTTATGTCGGCCGGTCCGGCACCGCCTATCGCCCCGCCTTGGAGCGGGTGGAAAAGGCGCTGCAATACGCCTATCGCGACCGTCGCAACAAGAAGCGCGACTTCCGCGGCCTTTGGATTCAGCGCATCAATGCTGCCGTCCGTGAACATGGCCTGACCTATTCCCGCTTCATCGCCGGCATCAAGGCGGCGGGGATTGAGATGGACCGCAAGGTGATGGCAGCACTTGCCTTTGACGAACCGGCGGCCTTCGCGGCGCTGGTGGAAAAGGCGAAGGCGGCCGGCGCCGCCTGAGGCTAACCCTTTTCCAGGTGTAACGTTGAAGGCCGTGACCGGGCCACCCCGGTTGCGGCCTTTTGTGCGTGAGGTACAGATGAGCGAAGATGTCGAAGCGCTTTTGGCTGAGGCGAGAGCAGCCTTCAGGTCCGCGGCTAATCTTGAGGAGTTGGAACTTCTCCGAGTCAAGTATTTGGGGGAGAGTGGCGTGATCCGCCGCTTGAGGGAGGACCTTAAGCAGCTGCCCAGTGAAGCGCATGTAGCTCGAGCACGTTTGCTGAATAATGCTGAATACGAAATCGACTTGTCGTTTGATATTACTCGCGTGTTTGTCGAAGCCACTACTCCGCAGGAGCTGGACGCAGCGCGCGTTTCGCAACTAGGCAAGTCCGGCAGCCTGACTACGCAACTGAAAGGGCTTGGTGCTGTT
>JADCES010000046.1 GCA_020250005.1 Roseomonas sp. | reverse complement strand
GGTGCCGCGAATCCAATTGGAAGCGCAGGATCTCATCCCAGCCATCCTTGCAGGCGCCGGTTGAACCAGGCAGCGCGAAAAGATAGGTGCCGCCGGCAACACCGCCCATGGCGCGCGATTGGATGGTTGACGTGCCGATCTTCTGAAAACTGACCCAGCGGAATAATTCGCCGAAGCCTTCGATTTCCTTCTCAAGCACACGCTTGAAGGCTTCCGGTGTCACATCCCGCCCGGTAATGCCGGTGCCACCAGTGGTGATCACGCAATCCACGGCAGGGTCCGCAATCCAGCGCCGCAGCACGGCTTCAATCGCGTCCGGATCATCCTTCACAATCTCTCGCGCCACGCAGTGATGCCGTGCGGCTTCGATCCTGTCTCGCAGGGTTTGGCCGGAACGGTCGCTTGCCATATCGCGCGTGTCGCTCACGGTCAGCACCGCGATATTTACGGGCAGGAATTTCAGGCTTTCATCAATCGGCATGGCGGCCTCTCCCTTCGGCAAGCCTCCTTATCATGGGGGTTCGGCGGGCTTGCGACAACGCCCGCTTGCAGGGCGCGGTAAGTCGCGTGACACTGGCCCTAACGCACTCAGGGAAACGCCTTATGACTTGGCAACCGGAAATCGAGGAGCTGAAGCGCCGCCAAGCCATGGCGGAGGCCATGGGCGGGCCGGATAAGGTAAAACGCCAGCATGATGGCGGGCGGCTGACCGTCCGCGAACGCGTGTTGAAGTTGGTGGATAAGGACAGCTTCCACGAAGTGGGCGCCATTGCCGGGCGCGGCGAATATGACGCCAAGGGCGATCTGGTGAACCTAACGCCTTCCAATTGCGTCATGGGCCGTGCGGAGATTGATGGCCGCCCTGTGGTGGTGGTGGGCGATGATTTCACCGTGCGCGGCGGCAGCGCGGATGCGACCATTCGCGAAAAACCCATCATGGCGGAACGCATGGCGGCTGAATTGCGCCTGCCGATCATTCGCATGATTGAAGGCTCGGGCGGTGGCGGTTCGGTCAAAACCATTGAAACCACGGGCCGCGCCAATCTGCCGGGCGGTGTTGGCGGCACGCAGCTTTATCATCTCACCACACAAAATCTTGGCTTGGTGCCGGTGGTGACCCTCGGTCTTGGGTCGGTCGCCGGGCTTGGTGCGGCGCGGCTTGCGGCGGCGCATTATTCGGTAATGACGAAATCATCCGCCATGTTTGTGGCCGGCCCGCCGGTGGTCGCGCGCCTGGGCGAGAGCCTGGAGAAGCGCGACCTGGGCGGTTGGGACGTCCAATGCAAGGCCGGCGCAGTGGATGATGCGGTGGATACGGAAGAGGAAGCCTTCGCCGCCGCGCGGCGCTTTCTGTCCTACCTGCCGCAATCGGTGTTTGAGGTTTCGCCGCGCCTGCGCTCGCGCGATGATCCGGGGCGGCGCGATGCGAAGCTGATCAGCGCCATCCCGCGCGATCCGCGGCAAGCCTATAAGATGCGCCCGATTGTTGAGGCGCTGTTTGACAAGGGCAGTTTTTTCGAAATGGGTCGCTGGTTTGGCCGGCCGATCATTACCGGCCTCGCGCGCTTGGATGGCTTGCCGGTCGCGGTCATGGCGTCCGATCCGGTATTCTCCGGCGGGTCATGGACTGCCGATGCCTGCGCCAAGATCATCCGCTTTGTGGACATGGCGGAAACCTTTCACCTGCCGGTGGTTTACCTGATGGATTGTCCCGGCTTTGCCGTGGGGCTTGATGCCGAGAAAACCGCCACCATCCGCTGGGGCGTGCGCGCCATGGCGGCGGTCAATCAATGTCGCGCGCCTTGGTGTACCGTTATTCTGCGGAATGCCTTTGGTGTCGCGGGTGTGGTGCATCAACCGGCCGGGCGCTATTCGATCCGCTATGCTTGGCCATCCGGGCGCTGGGGGTCCTTGCCACTCGAAGGCGGAATCGAAGCTGCCTATGCCGCTGAGGTGAATGCGGCGACAGATCGCGAAGCGAAAATCGCCGAAATAGACGAGCGCTTGCAGAAGCTCCGTTCCCCCTTCCGCACCGCCGAGGCTTTTTGGGTGGAGGAAATCATAGACCCGCGCGAAACCCGCCCGCTGCTCTGTGATTTCGCGCGCATTGCGGAACCCTTGCGCGGCACGGGCCTGACTGCACTCACCATGCGGCCCTGATTAGTCTTCGACAACCAAATCCTTATAGGCATGCCAGGTGGCATGCCCGATCAGCGGCACCACAAGCGCAAGACCGAGGAAAAACGGCACCATCGCGAAGGCGGTGAACACCACAATCAGCCCGGCCCAGAAGATCATGGCACCCGGATTGGTGAGCACCGCGCGAATGGAAAGCACAATCGCTTCCATGGTTGAGATATCGCGATCCACCAGCATGGGAATGGAAATCGCTGAAATCGCGAAAGCCACCGCCGCCAGGATGGCGCCCGCGCCGGTGCCAACAATCAGGAAGGGCAGCAGCATGTCGGATCGCAACATCGCCATTGGCAAATTTTCGAGGCTTGGTGTGAAATTGATGCCGAACATCAGCATGAAGATCAGCGCCGCCACGCGCACCCAGAACAGATGCAGGATCACCAGCACAACGCCCAAGAAAGCAAGCTGCTGGCCATTGCGTATGAAGCCGCGCAAACATTCGCTGAATGTAACTTGCTTGCCCTCAGCGCGGAGCCGGCTAGCCTCATAAAGCCCGGTCGCGAGCAAGGGGGCCACCATGAAAAACCCTGCCGAGGCTGGCAGAATCACCCAGGCAGAACGCACGCCAAGCAGAATGAGTATCAGCAGCCAGCCCGCAGCGGCCAAGGCGCCGCCATAGAAAAAGCCGATCCTTGGATTGGCCATCAGATCGCGCCAGCCCGCATTCAGCCAGACCCAAGGGCGATCAGGTGCCACCTTACGAACAGTAAGCCGGCGCGGCGCAATGGCTGCATCGCTTGGCATGAAACCTTCCTCCGCTTGCCCCGCAGGCGCCAGACCCGCGCGGTTGAAGTTACAATCTAGCCGCAACCACCTTGGGCAAATTGATCAGGATCAAGGACGCGCCGTGCGGTCCGTTCTTTCCTGGGCCTCGACGCGGCCCCTTTCGAGTCCCGCGTCTTGAGGGAGACTGAATATGGCCGCCATTGCCGCCTCCGCGCGCAGCGCGCCCGGTGATCAGCCCATCATGGTGGAAGGCCCGATCCGCGCCTTCGCCATCGCCACCGCCTTTTGGGGGGTGGTGGGATTCCTGGTGGGTGTTGTCATCGCGCTGCAGCTCGCTTTTCCATTGCTCAATCTTGATCTGGAATGGACCAGCTTCGGGCGGCTGCGTCCGGTGCATACCAGCGCGGTGATTTTCGCCTTTGGCGGAAATGCGCTGTTCTGCACCAGCCTTTTCGTCGTGCAGCGCACCTGCCACGCCAGGCTGTTCGGCGGCGATGATATGGGCTGGTTCCTGTTCTGGGGCTATCAATTCGTCATTGTCATGGCAGCGCTTGGCTATGTGCTGGGCATTACGCAAAGCAAGGAATATGCCGAACCGGAATGGTATGTGGATTTATGGCTGACCGTGGTTTGGGTGTTCTACCTGATCGCCTTTGGCGGCACGCTCATGCGCCGTGAAGAACCGCATATCTATGTGGCGAATTGGTTCTTCCTCGCTTTCATCATCACCGTGGCCATGCTGCATATCGGCAATAATATCTCGATCCCCGTCAGCCTTGGTTCATCCCATTCCTATTCCGCCACGCCTGGCGTGCAGGGGGCCATGATCCAATGGTGGTATGGCCATAATGCGGTTGGTTTCTTCCTGACCGCGGGCTTTCTTGGAATGATGTATTACTTCATTCCAAAGCAGGCGGATCGGCCGGTCTATTCCTACAGGCTTTCCATCATCCATTTCTGGACCTTGATCTTTTTGTATATCTGGGCGGGTCCGCACCATCTGCACTACACCGCGCTGCCCGATTGGGCGCAGACGCTTGGCATGGTGTTTTCGATCATGCTGTGGATGCCGTCCTGGGGTGGCATGATCAATGGCCTGATGACGCTCTCGGGCGCCTGGGACAAGCTCCGCACCAATCCAGCGCTGCGCTTCAGCGTCGCGGCAGTGGGCTTTTATGGCATGTCCACCTTTGAAGGCCCGGTCATGTCCATCAAGGCCGTCAATGGTCTTTCGCATTACACGGATTGGACCATCGGGCATGTGCATTCCGGTGCCATGGGCTGGGTAGGCTTCATCACATTCGGCGCGCTTTACTATCTCTTCCCGGTGCTCTGGAAGAAAAAGGGCATCTGGAGCGAGCGCCTGATTTCCTGGCATTTCTGGGTCGCGACCCTTGGGATCGTTTTCTACATCACGGCGATGTGGGTATCGGGCATCATGCAGGGCCTGATGTGGCGCGCCTTTGATGAGCTTGGTTTCCTGCAATATTCCTTTGTCGAAACCGTGGAAGCCATGCATCCCTATTACGTCATTCGCGCGCTGGGTGGTGTGCTTTATCTGACCGGCGGGCTGATCATGGCCTTCAATCTCTGGAAGACCGTCACTGATGGGGAAGCCGCGGAACCCGCGCCGCGTCTTGTCCCTGCCCATGCCGTCGCGGCGGAATAAAGGAGGATTGGCAAATGTTCCGCTGGCTTCGTGATCACGGCGTTATTGAACGCAATGTTGTCCTGATGGGTGTGCTGACGCTGCTCACGGTCTCCATCGGCGGTCTCGTGCAGATCGTCCCGCTATTCACGGTGGAAACCACGATTGAACGTGTGCAGGGTGTCAGGCCCTATACGCCGCTCGAACAAATGGGGCGCAATATCTATGTGCGGGAAGGCTGCTATGTCTGCCATAGCCAGATGATCCGCCCCTTCCGCGATGAATTGGAACGCTATGGCCATTTCAGCCTGGCGGCGGAGAGCATGTATGACCACCCCTTCCAATGGGGATCAAAGCGCACCGGGCCGGATTTGGCGCGTGTTGGTGGGCGTTATTCGGATGATTGGCATGCGGCGCATTTGCGCTCTCCACGTGCCGTGGTGCCGGCTTCCATCATGCCGCCCTATTCCTTCCTCGATCGCCCCTTGGATTATGAACGTGTCGCGGACCATCTCCGCGCCCTGCGTGCGGTGGGTGTGCCTTACAGCGACGAGATGATCGCGAATGCCAAGGCCGATCTGGAAGCCCAGGCGCGGCCGGATGCGGATGCGACAGCCTTCAATGCCCGTTATGCCCGCGCCCGGCAGGCGGCTTTCGATGGTGATCCTGTGCGCATTACGGAAATGGATGCGCTGGTGGCTTATTTGCAAATGCTCGGCACGCTCGTGGATTTCCGCGATGTGACGCCGGCGCAGTTGCGTCAGCAGT
>JADCES010000045.1 GCA_020250005.1 Roseomonas sp. | reverse complement strand
GCTCGGCAAATGACCCAACCCATCTAGAATCGCATTTTCCGAGCCGCCAAGTGGTTCCACTTGGCTTGAAAATGCTTTGGGTCATTTTCCGCGCGCAGGGCTCGGCAAATGACCCAACCCATCTAGAATCGCATTTTCCGAGCCGCCAAGTGGTTCCACTTGGCTTGAAAATGCTCTAGGCCACCGCTCAAGCCTATGTTAAGGCGACGCCGCCGGGCGGGATGGGGCGCGAGTCCCAGGCCATCGGGCAGCCAGCCGAATTGTTTTGGGGAGCGCGGGCCAAGCCCCGCCAGATGGAGAGTTACGCGATGAGCGATACCGCCGAGAAGGTCAAGAAGATCGTGGTCGAACACCTTGGCGTCGAAGAAGCGAAGGTGACCACTGAGGCATCCTTCATTGATGACCTGGGCGCGGATAGCCTTGACACCGTTGAACTGGTGATGGCGTTCGAAGAAGCCTTCGGCGTGGAAATCCCGGACGACGCCGCGGAAAAGATCACGACCGTGAAGGACGCGATCGACTATATCGAAAAGCACAAGGGCGCCTGAGCGCCCTTTCGCTGGTCCAACGGGGAAACGCGCGTGTTCCAAAAGGGTTTCTCGCCACGGCGTGTAGTCGTGACGGGCATGGGCATTGCCTGCCCGCTGGGTGTTGGCGTTGAGCATGTGTGGAAGCGCATGCTTGCCGGCCATTCCGGCATTGGCGCCATCAAATCCTTTGATGCCTCTGGCCTGCCGGCGCGCATTGCGGGGGAAATCCCGCCTGGCGCAAAGGCTGATGGCGGGCTCGACATCAATGATTGGATTCCCATCAAGGATCAGAAAAAGATGGATCGCTTCATCCAATTCGCGATGGTCGCGGCGGATGAGGCGGTCATCGATTCCGGCTGGATGCCGCAGGATGAAGATCAGCGCTACCGCACGGGCGTGATGATCGGCTCTGGCATTGGTGGGCTTGAGACGATTCAGGAAGCTGCCAACCTGATCCTGCAAGGCAAGGCCAAGCGCATTTCGCCCTTCTTTATCCCCTCGGCGCTGATCAATCTGGCTTCTGGCCAGGTTTCGATCCGTTATGGCTTCAAGGGTCCCAATCATTCCGTGGTGACGGCCTGCGCCACCGGCGTGCATGCGCTGGGTGATGCGGCGCGGCTGATTTCACTCGGCGATGCGGATGTGATGGTGGCCGGCGGCGCCGAAGCGGCCGTGTGCGAAATCGGCATGGCCGGTTTCTGCGCCGCGCGCGCGCTTTCCACCAGCTTCAATGATACGCCCACCGCTGCCTCCCGCCCCTGGGATGAGGCGCGTGATGGCTTTGTCATGGGCGAAGGTGCCGGCGTTGTCGTGCTGGAAGAATTGGAACACGCCAAGGCGCGCGGTGCCAAGATTTACGGTGAGGTGATCGGCTATGGCATGAGCGGTGATGCCTATCACATCACCGCCCCGGCCGAGGGCCATGATGGCGCCTTCCGTGCCATGAAGGCGGCGCTCGCCAGCGCTGGCGTCACGCCCGATCAGATCCAATATGTGAATGCGCATGGCACTTCGACGCCGCTTGGGGATGATCTGGAATTGGAAGCGGTGGAACGGCTTTGGGGCGATGCCGCGCGCGGCCTTGCCATGTCTTCCACCAAATCCGCGGTTGGGCATTTGCTTGGCGCAGCCGGCGCGGTTGAGGGGATATTCTCGATTCTTGCTATTCGTGACCAGGTGGCACCCGCCACACTCAATCTTGAAAAGCCATCGCGGGAAAGCGTGATTGACCGCGTGGCGAAGGAAGCGCAGCCGCGCAGGATTGAGATTGCGCTGTCCAATTCCTTTGGCTTTGGCGGCACCAATGCCAGCATTATCTTCCGCGGCGCACCCTGATCACAAATGAGTGAAACCACCCCCGCGCCGCGCAAACGCCGCGGGCGGGTGGCGCTGATCCTGCTTGGCCTGATCCTGGCTGTACTGATCGGCCTTGGCGCAGCGGCAAAATGGGCGCGCGATATCTATGAGGCGTCCGGCCCGCTGGCCGCTGAACGCGCCCTGATCATTCCGCGCGGCGGGACGGAGGCGATTGCAGGCGCGCTCATGGAAGCAGGCATCATCGCCGATGCGCGCCATTTCCTGATCGCAAGCCAGCTCACGAAAAGCGCCGGGCCATTGCGTGCGGCGGAATTCGCCTTCCCGGCCGGCGTGTCACTCAAGCAGGTGCTGGACATCCTACGCCAGGCGCGGCCCGTGCAGCGCCGCGTGACGATCCCTGAGGGCCTATCGGCCATGCAAATCCAGGCACTGCTGGACAGGACCGAAGGGCTGATGGGGGAGGCCGAGCCGATTGCCGAGGGCAGTATCCTGCCCGAAACCTACGCCTTTGAATGGGGCGATAGCCGCGCTGCGCTGACCCGCCGTGCTCAGGCTGCGATGACTGCCGCGCTGGCCGAAGCCTGGCGCGACCGTGCGCCCAATCTGCCACTGCGGAGCGCGCGGGAGGCGCTGATCCTCGCTTCCATCATTGAACGCGAAACCGGCAAGGCTGAGGAGCGCGCGCTGGTTGCCTCGGTCTTCATCAACCGGCTTCGGCGCAATATGCCGCTGCAATCGGACCCGACGGTGGTTTACGCGGCAACGGGCGGGGCAGCGCTGGAACGCGCCATCACGCGCGCTGATCTGGACCGGGACAGCCCCTTCAATACCTATCGCAATCGCGGCCTGCCGCCGGGGCCGATTGCGAATCCGGGGCGCGATTCGCTCCGCGCCGCAACGCGTCCTGCAACGAGCAATTTCCTCTATTTTGTGGCGGATGGATCGGGCGGCCATGCCTTCGCGGAGACGCTGGACGCGCATAACCGCAATGTCGCGCGCTGGCGGGAGATTGAGCGGCAGCGGGGGGCCAGGCAATAACAGAAAACCCGCGGAAGCTGCCCCCCGCGGGTTTGAATGGTGCGAAAGTGAAGGGCTTCAGGCGGCCTTGGCGGCCTGGGCGCGTTCCAGGCGGCGCTTCAGCGCCACGGCATCAACCGTCAGCTTGCGGTCCGGCGTGCCGAGCAGGAAGGCATCAAGCCCGCCATTATGTTCCACCGTGCGGATGCCATTGGTGGAAAGGCGCAGCTTCACCGGCGCGGCCAGGATTTCGGACCAGAAGGAGCTTTCCTGCAGATTGGGCAGGAAGCGACGGCGGGTCTTGTTATTGGCGTGGCTGACATTGTTACCCGTCAGAACACCCTTGCCAGTAATGACGCAGCGGCGAGACATGGCGCAAATCCAAACATAAAGGCGCGCAAGCCAAGCCTGCGCGCGGGTTCAACGTGAAGCCGCGCTTTTGGCGGGAAGTCCCGCGCGCGTCAAGTAGCTGAGCATTCTCGAGCCAAGCGATTAAGCTTGGCGACTCGGAAAATGCGATCAAACATAAAAAAAACTTGAGGTGGTTAGCCGCAGCTTCACGCGGCGAAGCTCCTCAAGCAGGCGGTGGGGCGCGGAATTCGCCGCTTTCCACCGAAGCCAGCGCCTGGCGCAGCACCCCGGCCACGGCACGGTCATCCAAGGTCCGGGTCAGCACCCCAAGCGCCCCACCCAGCAGGGCAGAGGCGATGGAAATCGGCTGGATTTGCTGCTCCATCATATACTCGATCGCCTTGTCCACGACCGAACCGGCATGGCTCAAATCCTCGGGCGCGATGCCTTCCGGGTCCATCTGCATGGGTCACTCCTGATTGTAACAGCCAGATAGGGAGGCTCACGTGCCAGTGGAAGGGGGGAGCGCATTGGGGCGCTGCCGCGGCATGGCCAAATCGGCAGCGGCCTGGGCGCGGGCGGCGGCCTCGGCGGCGGCCATGGCTTCGGATTGGCGGCGCCACATATCAGCGTAAAGCCCGCCAGCGGCGATCAAGGCGCCATGGGTGCCGCGTTCGGCAATGGCACCTTCTTGCAGCACAATAATCTCATCGGCCTCCACCACCGTGGAAAGCCGATGCGCGATCACAAGCGTGGTGCGGTTGCGCGCCACGTCACGCAACGCCGCCTGAATTTCCTGCTCGGTCCTTGTATCAAGCGCGCTGGTCGCCTCATCCAATATCAGCAGGCGCGGGTCCTTCAGGATGGTGCGTGCAATCGCCACACGCTGCTTTTCACCACCTGAAAGCTTGAGGCCGCGTTCGCCGACGCGCGTCGCATAGCCATCGGGCAGGCGCGTGACGAAATCATGCACCTGCGCAAGTTTTGCGGCGTTTTCAATCTCCGCATCACTCGCCCCTGGTCGGCCATAGGCGATGTTGTAGCGAATCGTGTCATTGAACAGCACCGTATCCTGCGGCACGACGCCGATGGCCGCGCGCAGGCTTTGCTGCGTCAGGCCGCGCACATCCTGCCCATCCACCAGGACGCGCCCGCCTGTCGTATCGTAAAACCGGAACAGCAGGCGAGAGATGGTGGATTTCCCCGCCCCGGTCGGCCCGACAATGGCAAGCATCCGCCCCGGTGGCACGGTGAAGGAAACGCCCTTCAGAATCTCGCGATCCGGCCGATAGCCAAAGCGCACATCCTCAAACCGGATTTCGCCTGCGCCCACGGCAAGGGGCTTCGCATCAGGCGCATCGCGCACTTCGGCGGGCACATCAAGCAGCGCGAACATCTGCTCCATATCCGTGAGCCCCTGCTTGATTTCGCGATAGGCGAAGCCAAGGATGTTCAAGGGCTGATAAAGCTGGATCAGATAGGTATTCACCATCACCAGATCGCCAATGCTCATGCTGCCATCGGCAATGCCGCGGCCGGCGAGCAGCATGGTGATGGTAAGCCCCGCCGCCATGATGGTGGCCTGGCCGGCATTCAGCATATTGAGCGTGGTTTCGCTCCGCACATAGGCGCTTTCGTAGCGCGTCATGCTTTCATCATAGCGCCGCGCTTCATGGGCTTCATTGCCGAAATACTTGACGGTTTCATAATTCAGCAGGCTGTCCACCGCCTTGGTATTCGCTTCCTCATCTGTCTGGTTCATCTGCCGGCGAAAGCGCAGCCGCCAATTGGTGAAAATCAGCGTGAAGGCGACATAGGCGATGATGGTGCCAAGCATGGTGAGCGCGAAGGAAGCCGCGAACATCCACCAGAGAATGACGGCAACAAACAGAATTTCGACAATGGTCGGGATGATGTTGAACAGCAGGAAATTGAGCGATGTCGCGATGCCGCGCACGCCCCTTTCAATCACGCGCGAAAGCCCGCCTGTGGCGCGGTCCATGTGAAAGCGCATGGAAAGCGCGTGCAAATGCCGAAACACCTGCAAGGCCACGCGGCGCCCGGCGCGCGCCTGCACCTTGGCGAAGACGGCGTTGCGCAATTCCCCAAGCGCTGAGGCCATGACGCGCAGCAAGCCGTAGCCCACCAGCAGGGCAATCGGCACAGCAATCACCGCGCCAGCGCCCGATTGCGGCGCCAGCGCATCCACTGCGCGGGCATAGGCGATGGGTACCAGCACATTTGCCGCCTTGGCCGCGGCGAGCAGTAGCATTGCCGCCACGACGCGCAGCCGCAGCATGGGCTCACCCACCGGCCAAAGATGCGGCGCGATGCGGCGCAAGGCCGGGAAGGGCATACCAGGGCGGGGAGCATTGGGGGCGGCGGGCGGGGTCATGATTGCCCCTGTCATGGGGCAGGGCGCCCCTGCCCCGCAAGCCCCAGACCCCGCCTCGCCTAGCCCTGGCGCGCGGTGTTAGATGGCGCCATGGACCGCTTCGCCCGGCATATCGCCGCCTGCAACAATATCGCCTCCCCCGCCGGCTTCCTTGGCTTTCACATGGGCGGCGTGCAGGTGGGGTTCGTGACACCCGAATTGGCCCGCGCGCTGACCTTCCGCCCGCGCGATTTCCACTTCGATCAGCATGGTGTCGCCATGGCCGGCCGCCTGAAAACCAGCGGGGCGCGGAGCGATGCGCTCGCCGCCGCGCTGCCGAGCCTGGCTGAGGGTGGGTATCTCCGTATCCGGCGCGAGGCCTTTGACGTGCGCCAAACCAGCGATGGGCCGGTGCTGGCCAGGCTGGATCGCGGGGCACTGCCGGCCTTTGGGGTCATGTCTCAGGGCGTGCACATGAATGGCTTGGTGCGGCGTGCCGATGGGCTGCATGTCTGGGTTGGTATCCGCGCGCGGGACAAGGCGGTGGCGCCGGGGCAGCTGGATAACTTGGTCGCGGGTGGCATTCCGGCGGGGCTCACGCCCGCGGAAACCCTAGTGAAGGAGGCTGCCGAGGAAGCCTCCCTGCCCCCGGAATTGGCGGTGCGGGCACGGCCCGTCGGGCGCGTTTCCTATATCCTGCTGAATAATGAGGGCCTCCGGCGCGATGTGCTGCATTGCTACGATCTGGACATGCCCGAAGGCATCGTGCCGCGCCCCAATGATGATGAGGTGGAGCGCTTTGAACTTTGGCCAGCCCAGCGCCTGCTGGAGGCTGTCGCCGATTCGGATGACATCAAGTTCAACGTCAACCTGACGTTGATTGATCTTTTCCTGCGCGAAGGGTTGCTCACGGACCCTGATGGTTCCTTGCGCGCGGGGTTGGATCAGGGGCCGGCCTAGCGCGCCATCTGGACAAGCCGCATTTCCCTTTTACACATGGCTTTTAAGAAGGTTGAGGATTGATAGCGTTATGGTGGACCTGGAGCATTTTCAAGCCAAGTGGAGCCACTTGGCGACTCGGAAAATGCGATCAGACGAGGGCTTAGGGCATGTCCGGTGAGCGGATGCGAGACGGACAGGCTCTAAGCAAGGTCTGGGATGTGATGGTGGCGGGCGGTGGCAATGCCGCGCTCTCTGCCGCCATTACGGCGCGCCGGGCTGGGGCCAGCGTTTTGCTGGTGGAACACGCGCCGCGCAGCATGCGGGGCGGCAATAGCCGGCATACGCGCAATCTGCGCGCGCTCCATCCCGCGCCGACCGAGGTGCTGACCGAATCCTATCTGGAAGAGGAATATTGGGACGATCTGCTGCGCGTGACCGGCGGCAAGACGGATGAGCATCTGGCGCGCATGTGCATCCGCGCATCGCAGCACGCGCCGGATTTCCTGAAATCCTGCGGCGTGGTGTTCCAGCCATCGCTTTCCGGCACGCTTTCCCTTTCGCGCACCAATGCGTTTTTCCTGGGCGGCGGCAAGGCGCTGGTCAATGCGCTCTATCGCACCGCGGAACAGCTTGGCATTGGCATTCTGTATGATACCGAAGTGCAGCATATTGACGTGCAGGATGGCTTCGCGACCGAAGCAGTGATTTCGCATCACGGCTTTCCGGAACGGGTGCGCTTCAAGGCGCTGATCGCCTCGGCGGGCGGCTTCCAGGCCAATCGCGATTGGCTACGCAAATATTGGGGCGATGCGGCGGATAATTTCCAGATTCGCGGCACGCCTTACGCGCAAGGCCGCTTGCTGCGCGATCTGCTGGATCAAGGCGTGCACGAAGTGGTCGATCCGACTCAAATCCAAGCCGTCGCCAATGACGCGCGCGCACCGACGGAAGATGGCGGCCTTGCCAT
>JADCES010000044.1 GCA_020250005.1 Roseomonas sp. | reverse complement strand
GCGAAGCCGATCGCGCACGGATAACATTGACGCGCGCGGAAGCGGCTTACGCCCATGCGCTGCGCGTCAAGGAAGTGCGTGATGGCGTAACAGGAATGGCCGTATTGCGTGGCGAGATGGAGAAAAAGCGCGGCCATTTGCCGGTGCGCGAATTGCTGCTGCGCGCTTCCCAGGCGGTGCAAAAAGCCAAACCGATTTTCATGATGAGCCCGCTTTCGGTGGCGCAATTCTTGGCCCCCCCGCATGGGCTGAAGCCCGGGCTTTCTTTTGACCTGCTCGTGATTGATGAAGCGAGCCAGGTGGAACCGGTGGATGCCTTGGGCGCCATTGCACGCTGCCGGCAGGTGGTGGTGGTGGGCGATGACAAGCAAATGCCGCCCACGCGCTTCTTCCAGCGCATGACGGGCGAGGAAGGGGACGAAGCTGCTGAAGATGCGCCTGATGTTGTCGCGGCGCGCGATGTGGAAAGCATTCTGGGGCTTTGCAATGCGCGCGGCCTGCCATCGGCCATGCTGCGTTGGCATTATCGCAGCCGGCATGAAAGCCTGATCGCGACATCAAATGCGGAGTTTTATGAGAACCGGCTTTTTATCCTGCCATCACCGCGCGCGCGTTCGGCCGCGCTTGGGCTTTCACTGCGCCGCGTTGAAGGGCGGTTTGACACGGGCGGCACTGGCACCAATGCGGAAGAAGCCCGTGCCGTGGCGGAAGCGGTGATCGCCCATGCGCGTGAAACGCCGGGCGATACCCTGGGCATTGCGGCATTTTCGATTCGTCAGCGTGATGCCATCCTAAATGCGGTTGAAGCGGCGCGGCGCGATAATCCGGATACGGAAGCGTTTTTCAGCGCCCATCCAGATGAACCATTCTTTGTGAAAAATCTGGAAAACGTGCAAGGCGATGAACGCGATTCGATCATGATTTCGGTGGGCTATGGGCGCGGTGCTGATGGCAAGCTTGCCATGCGCTTCGGCCCGCTTTCCGCTGATGGCGGCGAACGCCGGCTGAATGTGTTGATCACGCGCGCGAAGAAGCGCTGCATTGTGTTTTCGTCCATCGGTGCGGATGATATTGACCTTGCGCGCGCCTCGGGGCGTGGGGTCGCGACTCTCAAATCCTTCCTCGCCTTCGCCGCCGCCGGGGATGCTCCGCGCGCCGCAAGAGTAAAAACCCAGCCTGCACCCATCGCGGCGGCCATTGGCAAGGCCATAGAAGCGGCAGGCAAGGAAGCCGTGCCGCGCGTTGGCATGGCGGGGCTATTCCTGGATGTCGCCGCGCGCGAGTCCGGCAATTACGTGTTGGGCATTGAAGCCGATGCAGGGGATTGGGCCGCGCTGCGTTGCGCGCGTGATCGCGAAAGGGGCCGCGATAGCGCGCTGCAAGCTATGGGCTGGAAACTGGCACGCGCCTGGTCACTCTCCTGGTACGGCAGGCCAGAGGCTGAGGCCGCGCGCATCGCTGCATTGCTTGGCGCCGCACCTGTCACTACCGCGCCTGAAACGGTAGCACCCGCGCCGGAAATCGGCTTGGTGGAGCCTTACCGCGAAGCCGTGCCCGATGTGCCCAAAACTACCGCCATTGCCGATGTGCCCTTCGCCACACTCGCTGGCATTCTCGCTGAAATCATCAATGTCGAAGCGCCGATCACCACCGAAAGCCTTGCTGAACGCGTGCGGATATTATGGAGCCAGGAAGCGCTGCCCACGCCGGCGCGTGATGCGCTGCGCCAAGCCTTGGCGCTTGCGCGGCAATTGCATGGCGTGAAGGAAGAACAGGGTTTCCTTTTCGCCGATGGTGCCGCGATTGTGCCGCGGGATCGCCGCACGGCGGGCGCCCATTTGCGCCGCGCCGCTGCCGTATCGCCGCGCGAAATCGCTGTTGCGGCTGAAAAACTCTTGGCGCTAAGACCAGCGACAACAGAAGCGGAACTCGCCGCCGGTATCCATCGCCTGATGGGGCTGGATGCCAATGCGCAAACCGCCATCGCGGCGCGGCTTGCAGGCTTGATCGGTGCTGGGGTGGTGAAGCTTTAGCGCATGCAGGCTGCTTCGCCCTACGCTGTCATGCATCCGCGCGCGCATGGGTAGCGTCACCTCCGCCCGCGGCGCGGCGCTATTTGGCGCGCGTGATGCGGTGGGGGCGGCGGGCGTGGCCATGGCGGCCACTTTCCTCGCCTTCGGTGCTGCCGTGCGCGAAGCCGGGCTGCCACCAGGCTGGGCTTTGGTGGCATGCTGGGCGATCTATGGCATGCCCGGGCAATTGGTTTTGGTGCAAGCGGCAAGCACGGGTTTTGTGGGCGGCATCGCGCCCGCGGTGATGGGTGCGATCGCGGTGAATGCGCGCTTCCTGCCCATGGCGATTGCCATCACGCCGCTTTTCGGCGTGCATGAGCGCAAGCGCCTGATCCCGGCCATTCCCTTCATTGCGGTGACACCTTGGGCGGCGGCGATGCGCGCCTTTCCCGAAATCGCGTCCTCGGTCAGGCTTTCCTGGTTCTTGGGCTTTGGTCTGACAAGCTGGGTGGTGGCGGGGCTTGCCGCACTCGCAGGATATTACGTGGCGGGCATGTTGGATGATCACGCGCGCGCGGCGCTGCTGTTTGTCAATCCTCTCTATTACGCGCTGCTGTTGGCCGCTGATCTGGACAAACCCGCACCGCGCCGCGCCATTCTATGCGGTGCAGCGGCAGCGGGGCTGACCTTTATCCTGCCAGCCTCAATGGGGCTTTTGGCGGCGGGGATTATTGGCGGCACCGTGGCATTCCTATGGGGGCGCAAGCGTGGACAACGCTGATATCGCCCTCGCGCTGACCGCGCTTGCTTGTCTGATGCTGCGGAGTGCGGGCGTGTGGCTGGCGGGCGGGCTTGGTAGCGACCATCCCGTGATTGCCTGGGCGACGGCGATTGCGCAGGCAACGCTCGCGGCCTTTGTCATGCTGGCGATCATTGCGCCAACCGGGGCGCTGGCCGATGTGCCCTTGGCGGCGCGGCTTTTCGGGCTTGGGGTGGGCGTTGCGGTGTGCCTTGCCTTTGGGCGCAATCTGCTGCCGGCGCTTTTGGTTGGGTTGGTGGCGATGCTGGCGCTGCGCGCCATTCTGGCAGGGCTATCATGATGCGGGTTTTCGCTTGCAGCAGATCCAAATCCATGCCGGTCACGGCAAGCCTGGTGTTTCTGCTGCTTGCGATGCTTTGGCCGTTCCAATCAGCCTTGGCGCAGGAACGTCGCTGGATAGCGATGGAAACCGAGGTGCGGGGCATCGTCTTTCGCATCCCGCGGGCGCATTTGCATATCCGCGATGGTGATGGGTCCTTTGATCTGGGCCTGCGCGTGGATGACCTGACGCCGATTCGCCTGATTGGCCTGCCGCCGGAACGCTATTGGCGGGAAGCCATGCGCGTGCGCGTGAGTGTCGCCTGGAATTCAAGCGCGGCCGAGACGGTCGGCGGCCTCCTGCAAAACCGCCATACCCTTGGCATTGTGCAGACCAAGGAGGCGAGCCCCCATCTGGATGGCCCCAATGGCCCAGCGCCGCCTGACGGGCTGATCTATTTCCCGGCGCGCGGCAGCCCGGCGGAAACCCGCCCGTTACCGCGCGATGTCTTCAAGCCAGTTGAATTGGCCCGCAATCCGGAAACTGGCGAGGAATGGCCGGAATTTTTTGATTGCAATGTGAGCCCGCGTTTCGATCAGCAACCAACCGAAGCGCCTTTCCAGCCCATTAGCTGCCAATGGTATCGCGTCTTTCGCGGCCTGGTGGTGCAGACCTCGCTGGACCGCCGCCAATTGGCCCAATGGCGCAGGCTGCGCGGAGGCATTGATCAGCTTTTGACATCTTTCATTGTGCGCGGTCCGGAAGTGGTTGTGGCGCCCGTCCGCGGGGGGCCGCGCCCATCCGAAACCATCAATCCTGTCCTGATTTACGACAACGCCGAATAGGGCCGCACCTAACCGCGATCCCCCGCCCCCGCCGCAAACCCCGCCACCAATTCGCGGATCCGTGCCGGGTCGCTTTGTTCCATCACGCGGCGGGCAAAGCGCGCGCAATCGCCGATATCCAAGCCGCGCACCGCCTGCTTCACACGCGGAATGGCCGATGCATTCATCGAAAAACTGCGAATGCCAAGCCCCAGCAGCAGCGGGATCAATTGCGGATTACCGGCCATCTCCCCGCAAATCGAAACCGGCATACGCAGCCTGAGCGCCGCTTCGGTTGCGAATTGCATCAGGCGCAGGACTGCGGGATGCAACGGGTCATAAAGATGCGCGACTTCCGCATCACCGCGATCCACCGCCAGCGTGTACATCGCCAGATCATTGCTGCCGATTGAAAAGAAATCTGCTTCCAACGCAATCGCATCCGCCGCCAACGCCGCGCCTGGCGTTTCGATCATGGCACCCAGTAGCGGCAGTTTATCCGGCAGCTTGTCACCCCGTCGGCGGAGCCGCCGCGCGACGCGATCAAAAATATCGCGCGCCTGTTTCATTTCCTCCGGGATCGTCACCATCGGCAACAACAGCCGCACTTGGCCATCGGGCAATTCCGCCGCCACGCGCAAAATCGCGGCGAATTGCACTTCCAGCAATTCCGGCCGCCGCAGCAACAGCCTGATGCCGCGCAGCCCCAGCGCTGGATTGGCGCCGGCATGGGTCGGCGCAATACCTTCGGCGAGCGCTGCGATATCCTTCTCCCCACCCCAATCCAGCACGCGAATGGTCACCGGGTCCTGGCCCATGGCTTCCAGGATTTGGCGCTAGGCGGCGCATTGCGCTTCCTCATCCGGCAAATCCTCGCGATTCATGAACAGGAATTCGGTGCGGAGCAGCCCAATGCCCTGCGCGCCGGCCTGCGCGATCAGCGGCAATTCCTGCGGAATTTCCAGATTGGCCTGCAATTCCACGGCTTCGCCATCGGTAGTCACGGCTGGCAGGCGACGCAACCGCCCAAGCCGCGCACGTTCCCGCGCATAAGCGGCCAGTTTTTCCTTCGCAGCCGTCAGCGTCGCGGCTTCCGGATGAATGGCGATATTCCCCGCCGCACCATCCAACACCACCACATCATCGCGCCGCACGCTTTCCGTCAGCCCCGGCACGCCAAGGACGGAAGGAATGCCAAGCGCGCGCAGCATGATGGCGGTATGGCCATCAGCCCCGCCCTCATCGGTGGCCACACCCGCAATACGCGCCGGGTCCAATAATGCGGCGTCTGAGGGTGTGAGTTCCTCAGCAATGAGAATGCACCCTTCGGGCAGGTTTTTCAGGCTGCGAAAGGGGGTCGCGGTCAGGTTGCGCGTGAT
>JADCES010000043.1 GCA_020250005.1 Roseomonas sp. | reverse complement strand
TGGCTGCCTGCGCTGAAGCCCGAGCCCCCGCGCCCAGCACGCCTTCAGCGCCGCGCGCCACTTCAACCCCCGCGCCAACGCCATCCAACCTGCCCGTGACTGGTCAGGCGGGGACCGAGCGTGCCATGTCCACGCTGCAGCAGGATTTGGACCGCGACCGCGCCAATGAACGCCTGCAGGCGCTGGACCCGGAGGCGCCGCGTGGCGATATGTCGCCCTTGCGCACACCTTATGAGATTGGCGGCAATACGCGGCTGCCGACAAGGCGTTAGGTAGCAGCGGATTTTTCCATTTCAGCTCACCAACTTGCTTTTGTCCCCGAGCAGCCTCGACCTTGGAGGCTTGGCGGAGACCCAAGTTCGTGCTGATAAACTTCTGACTTAAACTCTTTCGCCAGTTATTGCGCCTGGCGGACACTCTGGCTTATCCGAGGTATTGCCTGGGCTTTTTTTGGCCAGATTTAGGTGCAAATCATCGGAACATGAGGTAAGGGAGCCTTTCAATTTTCGTCGCTCCGCAGGAGACCGGAAAAAATGAGCCACGCGTTCCTGAGCGAAGTGACGATTTCCGACCTGATCATAAAGCCTTGCGCCTTTGAGCGGCTAACGCAGTTGGGCTAGGCCGCGTCCTTGCGAGATCGTTGTGTTCCAGTCCGCACGCTCAGCTTCATGGCTATGCTGCCGCTGCTACTGCTTGGCGCCTGCGCCGAAACCCAAAGCCCAACGACGATTGCTGCCGCGCCGAGCCCTGTTTCAAGCCCGGCGCCCACGCCATCCTGCAACGCACCGCCCGGCTCTCAGGCGGATAAGCGAAATCCCGCGACGGCTTGGCAGCGCGCCGTTGACGGTATGCGCGCGGAAGACTGCTTCCAGGCACTTGATCCTCAGTTGGCGCCAATTCGGCGAGAGTATGTAGGCAATCCAAGGCAGGAAGCCATGGACAAAAAAACCCTAGACCTCGCTCCTTTGGGATTAAGTGCTCGAGCAATCCAGGGCGGCGAATTCCAGCATCGCCTTCCAATGCCGGATTGATGACTGGCTTTACGAAAACGACACTACCACAAGGGACGCCAAGCTACTGGCATAGCCTCTGATTGGAAAATTTCTGCACAGGCCTCCGCCCACCCAAACTGTTCGTGAACACAAAAAATAACTCTACCCAGCCTCAACTCTCCCCGCGCTTCGCCCGCTCCGCCTCGCGCAAATAATCCTCAGTCGTTTTCGTCACAGGTCGCGGTGCGCCGGCGTAAGGATCAATGCCGCCATTCGTCGCTTCCAAAACGCGGCAATCCTCGCATAGGTCCAATACGGCCTGCCGCGCCGGATCGGCGAACATCCAATGCGCCGAAAGCTTCGCCTTCACCCGCGCGATGGAAGCCTTGGTCCCAAACAGCCTGTTGCAGCGCGGGCAGGCGGCGGGTTCTTCGGCCTTCACCACCTGGGCCTGCGCGGCTTCGGGCGCGAAATTCAGGCGCGGTTCCAGCGTAATCACCTTCTCCGGGCAGGTCGCGGCGCAAAGCCCGCATTGCACGCAGGCATCTTCCAAAAAGCGCAGTTCGGGCCGGTCAGGATTGGCGGAGAAGGCGCTGGTCGGGCAAACACTGGTGCAGGCAAGGCAAAGCGTGCAGCCCGCCTGGTCCACAAGCGCCAAACCAAAAGGCGCCTTTTCCGGCAGAGCGACCATCGCAACGCGTGCCCCAGCCGCTTCCCGCAGCGCGCGGAAGCCTTGCTGCGCCATCTCACGCGGGCTGCCCAGCGCTTCAAACCGAGCGGGGGCAAAGCCAAGCGCCATGCGGGGCAGGGCGGCCAAAGCCTCACCCAGTGAGAAGGGATCATCGGTTTCCAGCAACGCGGAGCGCGGCACGGGGGCGGCCAGCCCAAGCCCATCCAGCACCGCCGTCGTGTAATCAATGTTGCGCAGCACGCCGTCTGCGCCATGCCCGCGCCTGGCAGGTGCGAGCAGTCGTACCGCCGCCGCGCCCCAGGCAAAGGCGCCGGCGAAAACGGCGAGATCAAGCGACGAAACCTCATTCACCCGCAGCGGCAGCACCCGCGCTGGCAAGCCATCGCCATGCCGGGCGAGCGCATCAATCAACCCCTCGCCATGGGCTTCATCATGGATCAGCACCACCGGCGCCTCACCGCCCGCATCGGCATAGGTCAGCAGCAAACGCCTGAGCCTGCGCAGCAGCGCCTGGGTCGGCGGCAGCGCATAGGTGGCCGCCCCCGTGGGGCACACGGCGGCACAGGCACCGCAGCCCGCGCAAATCTCCGCACTGATCACCACCTGGTCCTTAAGCGGCCCGACGCCCGGCGTAATCGCCCCGGTTGGGCAAAGATCCAGGCAGCGCCGACAGCCTTCGCGCTTGTTGCGCGCATGGGCGCAAAGCTTGCCGTCGAAACTCACAAAACGCGGCTTGTCGAAACTGCCCACCAGCTCGCCCGCCGCGACAATCGCGCGCTCCAAAGCGGCGCCATCGGTGGGATCGGCGCGCAAATACCCCTGCCGCACCTCATGCGCCGGAAATAGCGGCGCGGCGCCCGTCAAATCCAGGATGATATCCGCGCGGCTGATCGCGCCATCCTTGCCCTTGCCCCAGGCGTAAGCGGCGCGCGATGAGGGGCTTGGCGCCGCCGCGCCATCCACGGTCACTTCGAAAGCGCCCAGATAACCGCTGGCGGAGCGCGCTCGCCCGCGCATCACCGGGAAACTCGCCTGACGCGCCGGCGCCACCGGCACATCGCCGGTCAGCAACACGGTGATGTCGAGCTTTTCCTGCAAGCGGGCGGCGGCGGTGATGGCTACCTCATCGCGCCCCAGCACCAGGGCGATGCCATTGCTTTCCAGGCTGACCAGGGGGATTTCCGGCATGGGCTCGGCGGCGGCAGCGATCAGCGCGGCCATTTTCGGCCCGGCCTGCTTGCCCTCGGCGGACCAGCCAGCCGTCTCACGGATATTGACGAAAAGCGGGGTGGCGGCGCCGGCGGCCTCGGCCTCCTGCGTAAAAAGCGGTGCCTGCGCGGTGCAGGCGATGGTGAGTGGGCGCCCGGTGGCGAGTGCGGCTTCGAAGCGATCAAGCTGCGCGAGGCAAAGCTGCTCGGCGCCGCGGATTTCAACGCCAGCGCCGCAGCCGCGCGCCAGGGCCTTGCCATCCAGCAGCATGGTATCTTCGCAGCTACACACAAGGGCGATCCGCCCCTTTTCCTCGCCCATGATGTTCTGTCCTACCCCCCGGCTGTGAAGACCGCTCGGCGCGGCTTATATGGCACCCAAGACAAGCTGACGAGGGATGAGGCCAGGGGTGGTTGAGGATTTACCCGCATTGCCAAGCGTTTTCACGCCGATCATCGCGCTGCGCGAGGGTGGCGATGCCTTGGCGCATGCCTGCGCCCTGGCCCCGGAAAAGGGCGCCGGCACGCTGGTTTGGGTACGGTCCTGGGCGCGGGCCGAGGCCGCCCTGGTGCTGGAACCGGAAGAAGCCTTGCCCGCCGCCCGGCTGGCGCTCCATGCCGCGAGCATCGCTTTGGCTGATGCGCTTGGCGCCTATGGCCCGCCCGATATCCCGCTTACCTTCGATTGGCCGCGCACCCTGCGCCTCAATGGCGCCGTGGTCGGGCAGACCCGGCTTGCCCTGCCGCCCGGCCTTGCACCGGATACCACGCCGCCCTGGCTCGTGGTCGGCATGGAACTCCGCTTCGCCGAATATGCTGATGGCGAACCCGGCGAAAGCCCGGACCGGACCTCCCTGCTCGGGGAAGGCTATGATGATCTGACGCCCGCTTTGCTGGTCGCTGCCTGGGCGCGGCATTTCATGGCGACGCTCGCGGATTGGCAGGCGCGCGGGGTGAAGACGCTGGCGGAACGCTACCTTGCGCGGCTTGACCCCAAGCTTGGCGCCGGCACGCGGCGCGGCATTGTGCCGGCCAGTGGCGATCTGGTGCTGGAAGCCGGGGCAGGGCGCGAAACCCTGTCGCTCGCGGAGGCTTTGGCATGACCCGGCTGCCCCGCACCATCCGCCTTGATGCCTCCGATACCGTGATCTTCGACCAGGCGGCCGCGTCCGGCGAATGGGCCGTGCCGGGCGGCTTTGCCTTCTGGGATGAAGACCCGGCGCAAATGTCCGGTAAGCGCCGCCAGGCCTTTCGCGGCGGCTTCCTTGGCCTTGGCAGCTTTGGCTGGGCGACACTGGTGGAAGTGGCGGAAGCCAGCGCCGCAGACCGTGAAGCTGCGCTTGCCGCGCTTGCCGCGCATATCCATCTGGTCCATGGCGCGCCGGATGAGGCAGCGGCGCGCGCCGCGGCTGAGGAGGAATTGGCCTTTGCCGAACAGCTTTGTGATCACCCGCCCGGTACGGTGCTCGCCTTGACGCGCAGCATTGAAGGCGGCGAACAGCGCGAACGCTTCCGCACGCTGCATCTGCGCGCCGAACAGCATCGCAGTTTTGAAAGCCTGCCGGTTTTCGCGAGTGTGGAGACCCATGGCGAGGAGGATGATGAACCTATCCTGCGCCCTGATCTTACTAAAATCGGAAAGCGCGAAGCATGAGCGCCATGCTCTCCCCCGGCGATTTCTGGGTCGCTTCCGGGCATCATTTGTGTGAGGCCGCGCCGCATGGCCGGCTGCGCGCCACGCCGGATTTGTGGCGCGCCTTTCTGGCCCGCCCGGAATTGGTGCCCCCAGATGAAGCCTGCGCGGCGGAAGTGGCGCTGCATGCTGCGCTTTTGGCCGAACCCGAACAGGCAGTGGATGCCGCGCGCATCGCTTCGCTTGCCGATGCCGATGCACAAGAAAATTGGCGGCATTTCCTGGGGTTTCGTGATCGCGTTTCTGCCGCGCCCAGCCTGGAAGAAGCCTGGATCGCGCTGTATCGGGGTGACGTCGGCGGCATCCCGCCGATCTTTCTGCAAATGCTGACGCATCTGGTCGCCCGCGCCGCGATGGAGGGGGAGGGCGATCCATTTGCGTTGCGTGCTGCTGAGCTTTTCTATCGCCCGCAGCGTGCTGCCATCAATCAGGGCTCGCTGTTGCTGGCGGATGAGGAAGTACTGGAAATGCGTGGCCGCGATGGCGGGTTCGGCGCGCTCGGCCAATTGCTGGTCGAAGCCGGCGCGCCGCCACGAGAAATTGAGATTGATGTGCTGTCCGACATGAATGCCCATCTCTATCACGGGCGGTCTGATGCGCATGATTTCGCGCTGGATATTGCCGAAACCCGGCCCGGCCAGCAGGGGCTGGCGCGCGCCATCACGCGCTTCATCCGGCATTTGTTCGGCGAGGAAGTGACGATCCGCGCCGTGCCCACCATCGAAGATCGCGATTGGCGCTGGCATATCGGGCTTGATACGGAAGCGACTGCCATCACCAATGATCTATGGCAGGGCAAGAAAGTGGCGCAGGCGCGGCTGGCGCGCATTCTTTGGCTCGGCGTGCTGGAATTCGCCAATCCAGCGCGCGTGCTGCCGCGCGTGGCGGGCAAGCCGATCTATCTGGCACTCGCCATGGATGCCGCCAATCGGCTGCGCATGAAGCCGCAAAACCTGGTGGCCGGCCTGCCGCTCCTGACGGCGGAGAAGGGCGCATGAACCTGATCATCCCCGGCACCGTCACCATCCCGGTTGGCGTGGTGGTGGAACGCCGCCCCGGTGTCACGCCATGGGCAGATTACGCCTGGCGCGCGGTGGAAGTGCTGGAAGACGCGCCGAGCCTGCCGCCCTGGACGCTGATGCGCGAAGAAGCCGGGCGCAGCCTGTTCTTTGCCGGCAATGCCGAAGTGGCTTTGCACCCGACCGATACGGATAATTACAAGCACAATCTGGAAAGCTCCAACCCCAGCATTTGGGTGGTGCTGCGCCCGGTTGAGACCGCGCCGGGCTTTGCCCTACAACGCGTGACGGTGGATGCCGGTGAGGCGCATCTTTATGCCGATTCGGGTTCAGACCTCATGGAAGCCGTGCCGCTACCCGCCGGTATCCGCGCCGCTTTGGAAGGTTTTGTGGCGGAGCACCACCGCGACCGCGGCTTCCACAAACGCAAACGCGACAAGGCAGAGCTTGAAGGGCTTGGCCGTCGCGGCCGGGTGG
>JADCES010000042.1 GCA_020250005.1 Roseomonas sp. | reverse complement strand
TTGCTGAAGACCGTTGAAGGTTTAAGTCTGATCGAATTGGCGGAACCCGAAATCTGCTGCGGTTTTGGCGGGACCTTCTGCGTGAAATACCCAGATATTTCCGTGCGTATGGTTACCGATAAATGCCGCGATATTCAGGCGACCGGTGCGGGCACCCTGCTGGCGGGCGATATGGGCTGCCTGTTGAATATGGCGGGGCGGCTGAAGCGCGAAGGATCTTCAGTAAAGGTGCGCCATGTGGCGGAAGTGCTGGCGGGCATGACACGCGATGCCGCGCCGATTGGGGATGCGAAGAAGGGCTGAATTATTCCGCCAGTGCAAAGGGGCGGATGCGGCTGATCAGATCATCCGCCGTATTCACGCCACCAAGAGACACGCCAAACCCCATGGCGGTCAGCGCCTGCGCGGTCCAGGTATTGCAATTGTTGAACACGTGAAACCGCCCTGTTGCCGGATAGAATAGGCTGAAAGGGTAGATGCCACGCGCCGTCACCACTGCGCGGCCCGCCCCGGCTCGGTCAAAACTATCGCGCAGGAAATCAAGCAATCGGCGCAGCGCATCGGCATCAACGGCAAAGGGCAGGATGGTGACATTGGGCCAGATGCGCGCGGGATGATCCGGAAGGCCCGCCACATGCATCACCGCCGGCCCTGGAAAGGCCGCGCGCAAGGCAAGCCAGGCGCCCGCTTCCCGTGCCGGGTAGAATTCCGCATCACCCCAGCCGAATTCAAAAAACCGCGCCTGGGGAAAATCGGCGATTTCCGGGATCACGCTTTCAGGCACGTCGGCGCGCACCAGCACAACGCCGCTATGCCAGCCATTGCTGACAACCCAGACCCGATGCCTGGCGTTGCTCGCGAAACCGAGTGTCGGCGCAAGAAGCAGCGCGCCAAGGATAGCGCGGCGCGAAAAGGCAAGGGCTTTTTCCGCGCCGCGCTGGATCACGTCGGGATCAGCACGCCTTGCACAACATGCACCACGCCATTGCTCGCCATCACATTGGCGCGAATGATGCTCGCCGAAGTACCGGAAGGCGCCTGGCCCGGCCGCGCCGCCTGAATACGCGGGCTATCAGCCGTACCGCCCACCACGCGCACATCAATGCCCCCCAACATCCGGATGCGACCGCCGCGCGCCTGGATACTCGCCAGGCTCAGCCGCCCACCCGCGATCAGGTTGAGCAACCCTTCGCGATCACCGTTACGGATCCGTTCCGGTGCACCCGACCAGGCAAGGTTGGTTGGCGCAAGTACGGTGTAGATGCCAGGCCGCTCAAACAATTCCGAAGCCAGCCCGGAACTGCGTAGCGCGGCGCGGAAACTGGAAAGATTTGGGTCAGACCCGATAACGTCCATGAGCGGCGGGCCGCCTTCCGGCGCGACTTGCGCGCAGCCATTGAGCAGCAGGGCAGCGCCGCCGACGGCGAATAGGGAACGACGCGACAGCATCGGCGTTTCTCCTTGGCTTTGGGCGCGAATCGCACCCTGTTCATCCTGACCCCTTCTGGCCCTGTGCGGATGAAGGGGCAAGCCCCTTGATGCCTCATGGGGGTGGCATCAGGACGATGGTAACGGTGCGCGATGGGGGCTCCGCCGCCCGGACCGTTGGGCTGAATTGGGCGCTGCGTGCCTCTGCCCGCAGCCGTTCTGCGGCAATGCCGCGCTCCGCCATGGCGTTGGTCACGGCGCGGGCGCGCTGCGCGGCCAATTGGATGGAGGTGGTGGCCCCGCCTTCCTGCCCCGCATGGCCCAGGATGCAGATATTGCGCCCCGGTTCCGCCAAGGCGGCCTCCATCGCCGCCGCCAGCGGAGAGCGTGCGGCTTCCGGGATAGCGGCGCTGCCGCGCGGGAAAGCGATGGAAAACACATCATCTTCCAGCCTTTCCGCACCAACGCAGGAAAAGCCATAGGGCTGCGCCAACGCCGGCAGCGCCGCGAGCGCCAGGATGATGGCGAGCCAGGGGCCGGGCTTCATGCCGGCAGCAGGATCTCCGCCGCGCGGAGCTTTTCAATCAGCGCCGCGGTCTTGGCGCCTGGGCAGGCGAGGGCCAGAGAGGTTTCCGTAATGCTGGGCTGGGTGATGATCCAGGCTGCGGCCTCAACCTCCTCAGCGGTAATCGGCAGGATGCCCATTTCGGTGCGCAGCCCATAATCCGCGCCACGGCGGACGGTTTTCACATTGGGGCGCACGCGGAATGCCGGGGTGCCCTCGGCCACGGCTGCTGCCGGCGCCGCGCCGCGTGCGGCCAATAGATCATAGCCGCCGCGTTCATAGCGGTAATGCGCAAGGAAGTTTTCAACGGCCTGCAGGAATTTCGGATCGCGCGACCATTCGGCGATGCGCTGGCCCAGCACCGACGCGCGCTGCGTCAGCGCATATTTTGCCGCCGCCGAGCCATCCTGCCGCGGCAGGGGCTTGCGAAACTCCGCATCGTGAAAGGCGCGTTCTGTCAGCAGGCCCATGAAATCCACGCCCATCGCTGCGTGCACGCCATAGGCGATATGGACGGAATTGGGTGCCTCGGCCAGGGCATCATGATACCAGCCGCGCGGCAGATAAAGCAGATCGCCCTTTTTCAGGTGCGCCTTGAAGCGGAGCGCGCCCTTGGCTTTTTCATGAAACTCCTGGCCCTGGCTGCGAAAGATTGCATGCGCCACAGGCCATTCAGCGCGGCCTTCCCAGATGTTCCAGATCTTCTCCCCTTCCACCTGCACGGCCCAGACATCATGCGTGTCATAATGCGCCTGGAAGGCTTTGTGGCTCTGCCAGGAAATATAGACATTCGCCTGCGCCTTACCGAGGCCAGCGCCTTCCAGCGCATTGGAAACGCCAGCAAGCCCCGGTGTCAGGCTATCCACATCATTCATCACCACGGAAGCACCGCGCGCCACCCATTCCTGCACCTTGGCGGGGATGGGTTGCAAAGCCGTGGCGCCATCGCGCGACATTGCACTTTGGCTGTATTGCGCGGCGGGGATTGTGGTGCTGTCCAGCACCACCTTCAGGCTGCGTTCGGACCAGATATGCGTCATGCCGAGCAGGCGATTAATGCCGGCCCAATCCAGGACATGGGCGAATTTCTCGGCAGCGCCCGGCAGATGCAGCGGCTGCTGATCGTAATATTCGGCGAAGAAGCGCTCTGGCGGCATTGGCGCCAGGATATCGGCCAGGGTCATGCTCATGGCGCCTTATATCAGAGGAAACGGGGCATGGGAGAGGGGCCGGGGGTGGACGCCGCGCGGGGAATCGGGCGCTAATGGTCGGGAACTCACGGGGTATTGCGATGCGGCTTTGGTACCAATCCCTGACCAGGCCGGATGCCTGGCCGACCTATGCCAAGGCGCTGCGGCGGCTTTTGGATGCCACGGCCGATCCGGGCACGGAAATCGCCATCCATGGCATTGAAAAGCGCGGCGGCATTGGCGACCAGTATCGCTATCTGGAATTCATCGAAACCGGTGAGGTGCTGGAAAATGTCGCGCGGGCCGAGGCTGAGGGCTTCGATGCCGTATTGCTTGGCAATATTGTGGATCCCGGGCTGCGCATTGCGCGTGAAATTGCTGGCATTCCCGTGCTGGGCCTTTGCGAGTCTGCGTTGCTGACCGCCTGCCAGATGGGGGCTTCCATTGGTATTGTCTTCTCAAACGATAAGCACGAAGCGCGCGTGGCCGAGAATATCCGCGGCTATGGCCTGGCGGGGCGCGTGGCCGCGACAGCGCGGATGGATGTCGCGAAGCTGACCGATCTTGAAGCCGCCTTTTCGCCGGGTGCGGTGCGCGATGCCGTGCTCGCGCAATTCCACAAGGCGGCCGAGGATTGCGTGGCGCGCGGGGCAGAGGTGGTGATCCCGGCCGTTGGTGTGGCGATGGTGCTGCTGTTCGAAGCGGGCGTGCATGAAACCGCGCGTGGTGCTCCGGTGCTATGCGGCCCGCTGGCGCTGGTCCAGCAAGGGCAGGCGGCGGTGAAGCTGAAGCGCGCCATGGGTGGGCGCTTCACCAGCCGGCGCGGCGCCTATGGCCAACCGCCGCCGGCGCAGATTGCGGAGCTGCGCCGGTATTACGGGGCGATTTATCCGGGGGCAAGCAACCAGAAGAACTGATCCATTATGGCAGGAATCGCCCTTAGTTTGACCTGTTCAGCGCGTACATGACGCATCAGTCGATTGCAATTTTTCGAGCAACCTTGCAGGATTGCCAATGACGGTACTTCCCGCAGCCACGGGCTTGGTAACAATCGCGCCCATGCCCACAATCGCCCTATCCCCGATAACCATTGCGCGTTCGGGCGTACCTTCTCTGATCACTGCGCCAGAACCGATATAGGCATGATTCCCTATCCTGCCGCGCCCATTGCAGGTCGCGCGCGGACCGAGGGTCACGTAATCGCCAACGACGCAATCATGAGCGATCGAAGAGTAGCTATTGGCATGAAAATAGCGCCCGATGCGGCTATTCGACTGAACAATCGCAAAGGGACACAGGATGGCTCCAGGGCCGATCTCAACATCATCATGTATGATAGCAGTTGCGGCAATGATAGAGAAAGGCTGAGCTCCACACGCTTCGCAATTCAATGCAATGCGTTGTCTTGCGTCTCCCGCTGCAATAGCAACATTGAAGAACTTGGGACTGCGCGAGTCAAGAAATTCATCAAGTCCCATGACCGGAATTCCGTTCACATTGCGTCCGCCGACATCATTCTCAACCACAAAAACGAGCCGCGCTGCCCCGGATGAAAGGATAGATGCCAATTGCGTCCGTACGAGAGGCATCACCTCACGCCCATGCCCGCCGGCGCCAACAAGGCCATAGAGCGCCTGGTCGGAACTCATCGGAAACAGCGCCTAGAGCGGCCCACGCCGTTACCGGCAAGACTGACCGGCCCCGTCAAGCTTCCTCTCCCATGGTTGCCTCATGCCCCACGGCGCGCATCAGGCTTTCAACTACTCTGTCCACTTCGCCCAGCGTCATTATATCCGCCATGGGCAATGATAGGATGCGGCGTGAAATGGCGGTGGTATGTGGCAGGTCGCCCGCAACGCAATTATTTTGAAAGAATGATTGTTCTGCCAAATGAGGACTGAAATAACTAGCCACGCCGATCCCCACCTCCTCGAGCTCCGCAATAATGTCTTTGCGACGGCCTGCACTCTTCGCCGGCAGCAACGCTGGCATGAATTGATAGGCGAGCCTTCTTCCTCTTGCCTGCTGGAAACCGAAAACAGGTTTCAGAGCATCGCGATAAGCCTTGGCGAGATTTGCACGATGCTCCACTATAGCGTCGAAACTGCGCAAGCGCTCAAGCGCAATTAGCGCGCTTACCTCACTCAGCTTGCCATTAAGGCCCAGCATTGTGGCGGTACGCGGCGCGCTAAAGCCAAAATTCGCCATCGCTCTCAGGCGGTTCCTGCGATCCTCATCGGCGCTATAGATCATACCGCCTTCACTTGTCGCGAAGGTCTTGGTCGCATGCATCGAAAAAACAATCGAGAAAGATGATCCATATCCGAAACCAAAACCGTCGGCGCCGATAGAGCCAAGTGATGCCGCAGCATCCACCACCACTGGGACGCCGCGCTCCCTGACAATTTTCTCATAACGGCCCAGATCAAGATTATTGCCAAAGGTTGCGTAGGGAACTATCAAGGCAATGTCATCACCGTATTGTTCAAGCAACGCGTTTTCCGAATCGGGGCAAGCCAGCCAAGTGTGTGGATCCACGTCACAAAAAAGCGGGGTTAAGCCGACCCACATGGCGGCTTGAGCTGTCGCGGCAAAAGTGAAGGAGGGCATAACAGCATATCGCCGCCCGGATGCACGCCCGCCAACCGCCTCCGCCATCGCAAGCATCAAACCTATTGTCGCATTGTTGACAGTGATGCATCCACCCGCCCCACCGAAAAACCTTCTAGTGGCCTCGCCCTCAAGGCGTGTGTTCATTGGTCCGAAATTGGTAAAAATGCCCGATTTTTCAATCTGGATTAGGTCACCCAAGAGCTCGCTTAAACGAGGCGGACTGGGACGCAAGAAAGGAATTTTCATGCCATTAGACCCTAGTTTCAAGGAGAGAAAGATTTCGTAGCATGCCTGAAGGTTCTCGGCAATTTTTTCCATCAGCCGATTAAGGTGGCGGGAGACGAGACCTGTTGGGTCTATGCTGTGACTTGCCCTTCTCTTGAGATAACTGCCCGCATATCAGTCTGCTAGGACGTGGTTACGCCATGTCTATTTCCGAACACCAAATTTAGCCCGGTGAGCCTTCGTTTTTTGCGTATGCCACCCAAGGTCTCATGAAAGAGTAAGGCGGGCGGCGAATTGATTTCATGTTTACGTCTGGACCAAAAATCTCGAATAATCGCGGATTTAAATTCGGGTCTTCAGGAGCTTAGTGTGCGCGCCCTGTCGTGCAGAGTATCCACCACGAAATTATTTAAGGAAGACATAAGTTGACTTGGCCCACTCAGCGCGCTACCACATTTTATGCGTTCCGTTTCAGCCATTGTATTTACGGGTCAGTCAGCCAACGGCATCCTAAGCTGGTTCACTGAGGCATTCGCGACACGTGCTAAGATGCTCGGGATTCCTGTTTCCCTGATCAACCTGGGGGATAAAGATTTTCCAGGAAAGATCAATAAAGTGCTTGGCGAGGGTAGGCCCGGCTTTTGTTTCAGTTTTCAGGGTTTTGGTATGGGACTAGGTGTCGAGTCGGGCAATCTTTGGGATCAGCTGAATATTCCTTTTTTTTCAGTTATGGGCGATGCTCCTTTTCACTCACCACAATTGCACGCCAGCATAGGTCGATCGTTATATCATTTATATGTGTGCGAGGATTTCCAGGAGGTCTATCGCAATGCGATGAAGGGCCGCAATTTCTCGATGGTGACCGATTACTTTTATCCTTCGAATCCTTTTGCCGATGACATATCCTGGCGTGAGCGAGATCTTGAGTTGGTATATGTAAAGACTGGAGTAGACCCAGGCAAAATTCGTGCCCAATGGTCTGAATTCTCGAAGTTATTGAGAGAAATCCTCGAAGATGCGGCATCGGCCGCCTTGACGATCCAGGAAAAATCGATTGGACAAATCGTTGCCGATAGCTTCGCCGTCCGAAATATTTACCTTGGGGAGCGAATTACTTTGTATTTAAGGGTCTGCTCTGCGGTGGATTTCTACGTACGTGCTGTCAGGGCTGAGAGAATGTTGCGCCAGGTCATGCGCCACAGCGGCCACATATTTGGAGCTTGGCCACATGTCGACAGCACAAATACACGAGCCAAATTTCATGGGTCGATTCCTGCATCAGAGCTCGATCGAGTCTACGCAAGAAGCCGTATTCTAGTCAACATAGCTCCAAGTACCGTAAATTATGTTCATGAACGAATTCTAGCCGCGTTCATGGGAAAGTCTTTCATTATCTCTGATGGATCAGCTTTTGTTAACAAGAAATTGCAAGCCTTCAAAACTTTCATGTCGATACCGAATAATGCTTCTGACCTTGGGGATGCGTTTGATGCCCGTATCTCCGAGATACGAGGAATGAGTGTCAGCGCTCGTCATGATTTGGCGCAGATGCTCGAGGATAGCAGGAGACTCGCCGAAAACGAATTTGGTATTGATCGCTTCATAAACGAAATACTTGATTTGGCCCTTTTACATACAATTGAGGAGAAAAGTGAATTCTGGAAATATCCAAGATAAAGCAGTGCAACCTTCCTTGGGACAACGACGCAACCTGATGGGATGATCGGACTGGTTGCTACTCTAGACATCATCTGTATCGATCCGTGT
>JADCES010000041.1 GCA_020250005.1 Roseomonas sp. | reverse complement strand
GGGCTGAAAAAGCGCCAGGGCATCACGGTGGAGATCGCCGAGCGCATTCGCCAAGTCGGGCCGAACAAGCAGGGCGCGAAAGGCTCCTACACCGTCTACCGCGTCGCCGAATGAAGCTGCTGAGCCACAGCGGCATGAATGATTGCCAAGCCCAGGGATCATCGCGATCCCTGGCGCGTTATTGCCTTGGCTCGCGCGAAGCACAGCGCGAAGCGTCCGTCACGCAAGACGGAGAGTGACGATGCACGCAGAAACTGAAACCCGATGGATGGTCTTAGGCACCGATGGGCGGCATGTGTCCCTAGGCCGCAGCGAACCCAGCGAAGCGGAAGTGATGGCCGCCAGCGACGCCCTTGCCGCGCAGGGGCTTTCCGGGTGGCTCGCGCGCTTGCATGGCGAATACTACATCCGAGGGAAGGTGACGCTCGAACCCCTCCAGCGCATCGGCGCGCCACATGACGCCGATTGGCAAGCCGCCCTGACCGCATTCCACGCTGCGCGCCACCGCGCCACGCACTGACATCCTGAACCCTCACCAACGCGCGGCGGGAGGTCGCCGCCATGGCTGAACTGACATCCTCCACGCGCGAAGCCGCACGACGCCTCGGCGTCAGCGACACCACCATGCACAAGGCCGAACGCACGGGGCGCATCGCGCGCGAACCCGATGGCCAATGGGACATCACCAAGACACGCGCCCGGCTGTTGGAAACCTCGGACCCGCAGCGTTCCACCCTCGCTGGCAGCGCGGCGGCAGAGGGCACGCCCTTCGCCCGGCTGAAGGTCGCGCAGCTTGCCTTGAAGGTCGAAGCCCAACGCCTGGCGCTCGATGAAAGCAAGGGCCGGCTGCTGGATGTCGCGACCGCCAATGCGACGATCGATGAAATCGCTAGCACCATGCGCGACGCGCTGCTGAATTGGCCCGCGCGCGTGGCAGGCGTCATTGCCGCCGAACTCGGGGTCGAGCCCCATTTGCTGCAAACCATTCTGCAGCAGCACATCAATGAGCTTCTGACGGAGGCTTCCGATCGCTTCGACCCTCCCGGCATCGGCGGCGAGCGAGAGCCGCACGCGTGAGCATGTGCGCCGCCGTGCCGGGGCCATGCTGCGCCCGCCACCGCAACTCACTGTCTCGGCATGGGCGGAACAGCATCGCATCCTGGGCAGCCGCGCCTCGTCCGAGCCCGGCCCCTGGCGCACCAGCCGCACGCCGTATCTCCGCGATGTGATGGATGCGCTGTCAGCCGTGCATCCCGCGCGGCGGATTGTATTCATGAAGGGCGCGCAGGTGGGCGCGACCGAGGCAGGCAATAATTGGCTCGGCTATATCCTGCATCATGTCCCGGCGCCGGTGCTCGCGGTGCAGCCAACCGTGGAACTCGCCAAGCGCTTCTCGCGCCAGCGCATTGACCCATTGCTGGAGGAAACGCCGGCACTCCGGGACCGTGTGGCCCCCGCCCGCGCGCGGGATAGCGGCAATACGATGCTGTCCAAGGAATTCCCCGGCGGCATTCTCGTGCTGACAGGTGCCAATAGCGCGGTCGGGCTGCGTTCCATGCCGGCCAGGTTTCTTTTTCTGGACGAGGTGGATGCCTATCCCGGCGACATCGAAGGCGAAGGCGACCCTATTGCCTTGGCCGAGGCCCGGGCGCGTACTTTCGGTTGGCGCAGGAAGGCGTTTCTGGTGTCAACGCCCACCATCGCCGGGCGCAGCCGGATTGAACGGGAATATGCTGCCTCCGACCAGCGCCGCTATTTCCTTCCCTGTCCACATTGCAACGCGATGCAATGGCTGAAATTCGAGCGCCTGATCTGGGAAAAGGGCGACCCGCGCAGCGTGCGCTACCATTGCGAGGAATGCAACACGCCGATTGAGGAGCATCACAAGACCGCCATGCTCGCCGCCGGCGAATGGCGGCCAACGGCATCCGCGGAGAACCCGCATACCATCGGCTTTCATATCTCGGCGCTTTATTCGCCGGTTGGCTGGTTGTCCTGGGAACAGATCGCGCGCGATTGGGAGGCAGCGCAGGGCAAGGCCGAGGATCTGAAAACCTTCCGCAACACGGTGCTCGGCGAGACCTGGCAGGATCGTGGTGAAGCACCGGATTGGGAACGCCTGGTGGAACGGCGCGAGGATTTCCAGCTTGGTGTTGTGGCCCAGGACGCGCTGGTACTGACAGCCGGCGTCGATGTGCAGGATGATCGGCTGGAATGCGATATCTGGGCCTGGGCTGAAGGTTATTCCTCCTGGCTTGTCGATCACATTGTCATCGCGGGCAGCCCGCGTGAACGCGCGCCCTGGGATACGCTGGCGGAATTGCTGGCACGTGATTGGCCGCGCGCGAATGGCGGCGCGATCCGCATTGCCACGGCCTGTGTTGATACAGGCGGACGCGATACGGCGGCGGTCTATGGCCATCTCCGCCGGCTGCGCGATCCGCGCATTGCGCCGACCAAGGGTGTGGATGGTTGGAATAGGGCTCAGCCGGTGCAGGGCCCAACCCCGGTGGATGCGCTGGTGGATGGGCGAAAGCTGCGGCGCGGTTTGAAGCTTTGGACGGTATCGGTTTCGACCTGGAAGGTTGATCTCTATCGCCGGCTTTGGCTCGGGCGTGGTGAGGCGGCGGAATTCCCGCCCGGCTGGGTGCATTTGCCGCAGGGCATTGAGGTTGAATGGGTCAAGCAGTTGGTGGCGGAGCAGTTGCACCAGGTGAAGGACAGGCGCGGCTTTGTGCGGCAGGAATGGGCGAAGCTGCGGGACAGGAATGAGGCACTGGATTGCGCGGTCCTGGCGCGCGCGGCGCTGTGGTTGCTGGGCGCCGATCGGTATGGCGAGCGGTTCTGGCAAAGGCTGCGTGAGGACATCGCGAATGCGCCGGTGGAGAGCCAGGTAGCGGAGACTGCGGCGCCGGTCACAGCGACAAAACCAGACCCACCGCCATTGATGCGCCGGCCTGGATGGCTTGCGCCGCGTGGCGGCTGGTTGCGCTGATTACTTTCCAGTGATTTGCAAAATTGAAATAGCAGAAAGCGGTAACCGCTCGCCCCCAAATTTGGTATCGAGAGCCGCAGCCTAGGAGGTACACGTTGGTGACTGAGACATCCATTTCACTCGATGACCATTTCACCAATTTCGTCGAGAAGCAGGTTCAATCTGGCCGCTTCGCTACGGCCGATGAAGTTGTGCGCGCTGGTTTGCGTCTTTTGGAAGATCAGGAGGCTAAGGTAACGGCGCTGCAGCAGGCGCTGATTGCCGGAGAGGAATCCGGCCAACCGGCACCGTTTGAAAATGGCGCATTTCTCAAGCGCATGCGCAGCAAACATGCAGGATAAAAACGGGAGAGGCTGGCCCCTGGCCTCGTTTCAGCGTTGAAATGCTGCTGTCCAACTGTATCAATCTACCGTCACGGAAGAACACCCGCATGCGCCTTTGCGTGATGACAGCGCTGATTTCAATCATAGCCGGTTCCGCCATGGCGCAGGGCTTTAGCGTACCTGGCCTGGGCGGTCAGGGCGGGAGTGCGACAGATGGGCTGCGCGGTGCCTTTGCCGAGCAGACGCCCGAACAGCGCCGCGCCTTTTGCGGCCGCGTCGCCCAGGCGGCTGCAAGCTGCGGCACGATCGAAATGGCCGCCTTGTCGGCCTGCCTGATCCGCACCCTACCCGCGCAGGATTCTGCCCGCGTCGCCCGTGTTGCCAATGCCACCCGCGGGAATGTTGGCGGGCTGATGCAGGAATGCGGCATCACCTTGGGCCGCTAATCACCAAAGCAAACGACCGACGCGGCGACCAGCCGCGCTGATCCATTTCCGGAGGAAATCATGAGTAACGGGGAACTCCACGCGCGTGAGCGCGAGGATCTGGCGCTGCATGTTGAGCGCTGTGCCGAGCGCTATACGGCGGTGCGCGCAGAAATCTGCGGCTTGCGCAAGCAGACGCGCCGCATTGAGGGCGCGATCTGGGGCATCGTTGCTGTGCTTATCGCGCTTGGCGCGGGTGGCGCGCAGATCCTGCCGATCTTGCGTGCCCTCTCGCGCGCCGCTGGCGGGTGATGCGCCTTGGACCTCGCAACCCTCGCCTGGGCGCTGGCGCAGCCTGCCGGCAGCCGTGCCGCCGTGCTTGTCGCAGCCTACACTGGCGGCGTCACGCGTGTGACCTTCGAAGGCCGCACCGTCGAATATCGCAGCCTGGATGAATTGGGCCGCGCCATTGCGGCGCTTTACGGCGCCGAGAATGCCACCGCACGGCGGCCGGGCGTGACGCTCGCACAGTTCACTCGTCCCGCGTGAAGCAAAATTCAGTCCGATGGGGCGATGAGTTGTACAGTTGGAAAATAGCTGCGGTAGCGCCGCGCATCGCGCGTAAGCAGGGGCACTTTGGCGACCGCAGCGTGAGCACCAATAAAGAAATCCGGCAGCACACCGGAACGGGTACCGCCTCCGGCGCGGTAAAGCTGAAACGCCTTCCCAGCGAGGAATAACGCCTCGCGCGGTATTGGCGCCACCTCTACTTGGGCTGCGGCGATGGTTACATCTACTTCCTCAACCCGCAGGAACCCTACCGAGAGCTCGGCATAAACAACATCATTGATCAAAAGCGGTCCACGTACCGCTGCAGCTTCAAGTTGCCGCTGCGACCAATCGGCCCAGGACGGATCGTTGGTAACCAGATCAAGCAGGATATTCGTATCAACCAGCGTCACCTCAGTTCTCGCCACGAGTGAGGGCCATGATTTGGTCAGTGCTCATGCCCGCGCTGGCGCTACCGCGCAGCTTGGCAAAGCGGCTTGGTGGCCTTGCCTTTGCGGCACGGCTGCCAAGCTTGCTCAACAGCACGCTCCCATCCTCGGCAACCTCGAAAGCAACGCTGCTGCCCGGCTTGATGCCGAGCAGATCGCGGACCTGCTTCGGAATAGTGACCTGACCCTTAGTCGTGACTGTATTTGCCATGATGCGCTCCGGTAATACCTGATATTGAACAAGGTCTTACTTAGCGTGCTGGCGGCAGTTTTTCCACCCCATTCTGCGAGCCCCCCATGCCCCAAACCCAACATTGGCAACCCGCCACGCTGGCGGCAGCGCTTGGCGTGCCGGAGGAGGCCTTCCGCGCCTTCGCCCGGCTGCGCCAGATCGCCTGGGAGAAGGAACTCTCGCCGCCCGAGGCAGCAAGCCTCGCACTCGCCTGGGTCGCGGCGAAGCGCGCGGCCTGCCATGGCGCAATCGCCGAAGCGGCTGGCGCACTGCTTGATGCCATGACCGAGGCCCCCGCCGAATGAAGCTCCACCTGCGCGCCGCCTGGAACGCTCTCCGGGGTTACGCGGCCGCGCAGGACAACCGTGCCTCGGCCTGGTCGCCCTCGGGCGGCAGTGCCAATGGCGAAGTCGGTATGGCCGCTGCCAGCGTCGCAAGGCGCGCGCGCGATGCGGTGCGCAATGATCCCTATGCCGCGCGCATCGTGGATCTCTGGACCGGCAATGCGGTCGGTGCGGGCATCACGACGCGTTGGCCTGAAACCGCGCATCGCACCGCCTGGCAAGCCTGGGCGGAAAGCACCGCCTGCGATGCCGAGGACAAGCTTGATCTCTATGGGCTGCAAGCGCTGGCCATGCGCGCGGTCGTCGAAAGCGGCGAATGCTTCATCCGGCTGCTGACCGTGCCGACATCGCCGCGGAACCCGATCGGTCTCAGCTTGCAGGTGCTGGAAAGCGATCATCTGGATACCGCGCGCAATGGCGTGGTGAATGGCGCGCCGACCATCCAGGGCATTGCGCTTGGATCGGCGGGCGAGCCGATTGGATACTGGCTGTTCCCGACGCATCCCGGCGCCTGGATGCTGCCCGGCGCGCGGCTGGCGAGTGAATTCATCCCCGCGCGCGATGTGCTGCATGTGTTTCGCAAGCGCCGCCCCGGGCAATTACGCGATGTCTCCTGGCTCGCGCCCGTGCTGCTGCGTCTGCGTGACCTTGGCGATTACGAGGCCGCGCTTCTGATGAAGGCCAAGATTGAGGCGTGCCTCGCTGCCGTGGTGACCGACGACGGCGAGGAAACCCTGACCAAACCAAGCGACGCCAATCCTGGCTTGTTGCGTGACGCGCAAGGCCGCGCGGTGGAAAGCTTCGAGCCTGGGATGATCCTCTATCGGCGTGGCCAGGGTGATGTAAGTGTGGTGAATCCCTCCGGCGGGGGATCGCATACAGCGTTTGCGCGACGCTCACTTGAAGCCGCTGCCGTCGGTGCGGGCCTGACCTATGACCAGGTTTCCGGCGATCTCACCCAGGCGAATTACTCGAGCCTACGCGCCGGCAAGATCGAATTCCGCCGGCTCTGCGAGCAGATGCAATACGGCATGCTGATCCCGATGCTAGTGCGGCCAATCGCCCAGCGCTTTCACGCGCAAGGCGCGCTGCTCGGGCTTTGGGCGGATGCCATGCCGAAGGGTGTCGCGCATGTGCCGCCAGCGCATGAAATGATCGACCCGCTGAAGGACACCACGGCTTTGATTGCCCAGGTGCGCGCCGGCTTTGTGCCGCAGCCCGAGGCCGCGGGCGCCTTCGGCTATGATTTCCGCTCGGCGGTCGAGATGATCCGCGAAGCTAATGCAGCGCTCGATGCCGCTGGCATCTCGCTTGATACCGACCCCAGGCGCGTCGCCAAATCAGGTGGCGCGCAGGACGCGGCGCAAATGGCGGCAGTGGAAATCGCCGCCACTGGTGCAGCGGGAGCGCAAGCCTATTCTGCTGAAGCGCCCACGGCTTCGGCACCAGTGCCAGGATAAGGGAGCACAGCCTCTGGCGTGCACAAGCTTGGATCAAAGGCAGGCAGCCCGACATATTCTTGGGCATGGCTTCCTTCATGGTTGTCCATGCCTGGCTTAGTGAGACAACCCATCGGGCTTGGGTAGCTGTCTATCCGTCGTTCTGGACGCTCATGCCATTGCAGGTTCACTGCCCAAAGCTTCGGAAAGAAATACATGGTTGAATAGGGCAGATGGTCATGGATCCACCAAGCAAGCTTCTGCCAATCACCGGACTGATTGTACCGATCATGGAACCATGGAACTACGATACAGGCGGTCGCCCCCATGCAGCCATTCTTATCGCGCAAATCCCAGATATGGTCTGCAGCATTTCTCTGGTTGGACGCGCAGTTCAGCTTGTTCTCATGGCCGTATTGGTTGACGGCGGCTGAGCGATAGGCCGACCGGATCGCGATCCTGCCGAAGTGATTCTGAAGCGGCTCCAGTAATTCCTGGCAAAGCCGCCTGCCTGCCTTGATTGCGAGTTCTCGATCGTCAGGCACGTTCGGGATGCCGTGCATCTGCGAAATGTCCGAGTACAGAAAATCTCTCATGAAAAAGGACTTTGACAGGCGCTCCCGGCCGAATTTCTCGAGCGCTTCTACGGACATTGGCTTTCGCATGGGGATGGCTCTTTCACTATGACTGACTAACAGTTCGCCGCAATTTCGAAATATTTGCAAGACCGCACCCATCTCCCCTGCGCCTAGGCACGCGACTGATAAGCCAGCCCCTTCGAGGGCCGCAGGCGCCAGCATCCTCACAGGAGGTTCCATGACCGAAACTACCGACCCGGGCGGGAGCGATCCCGCGCCGGCTGATCCCGCTTTGCCCGATCGACTTCCCCCCGATGGGCAATCGGTCACCGCCCGCCGCGCAATCACTGCGCCTGCCACCGTCGATCGTGCCGCACGCACGGTTGAGGTCGTCTGGTCCACCGGCGCAAGGGCGCGCAACTTTGTCCCGTCCCTCGGTGGCATTACCGAGGAATTGGACATGTCGCCCAATGCGGTGCGCATGGCGCAGCTCGGCTCTGGCAATGCGCCAGTGCTGAACACGCATCGCAGCAGCGATGCGCGGGATGTGCTCGGGCGCGTGATTGCTGCCAGGCTTGAAGGCGGGCGTGGCCATGCGCGGCTGCAATTCTCTGCCGCTGCCGATGTGGAGCCGCTCTGGCAGCGCATTGCCGATGGCACGCTGCGCGCTGTCAGCATTGGCTATCGCGTGCATCGCTATGACCAGCGCCCCGATCCGGTGAGTGGCGAGATGATCTACCGCGCCGTGGATTGGGAACCCTTCGAGATTTCGATCGTGCCCATCCCCGTTGATCGGGATGCGCAAGTGCGAGGTGCGGCGCCGCAGGGCGCGCCGTCCTTCGCCATTGAACCTGCCCTGGCTGATGAGGACCACTCCATGACCGAGACGACGCCGGAAACCCCGGCAGCCCCTTCGGCGCCGCCTGCCGCGTC
>JADCES010000040.1 GCA_020250005.1 Roseomonas sp. | reverse complement strand
CGGTGCTGTGGGACATTACCTGGCAGGCGGTGCCGGGGCTGACGGCGATTGTCGGGCCGAATGGCGCGGGCAAATCCACGCTGCTCCGTGCCGCACTCGGCCTGATCCCAAGCATCGCCGGCGAAGCGCGATTCTTTGGCCGCAAGCTGGATGAGGTGCGCAACCGGGTCGGTTATCTGCCGCAACGCGCCTCGGTGGATTGGGATTTTCCGGCAACCGCGCTCGATGTCGTGTGCATGTCGCGCTATCCGCGCATGCGCTGGTGGGGGCGGGTGCCGAAGGCGGAACGCGATGCGGCGCGCGCGGCGCTGGATCAGGTGGGCCTCGCTGATCTCGCGGATCGGCAAATTGGGCGGCTGTCGGGCGGGCAGCAGCAGCGCGTTTTTCTGGCGCGCGCGCTGGCGCAGGATGCTGACCTATACCTGATGGATGAACCCTTCGCCGCGGTTGATGCGGCAACGGAACAGGCGATCATCGCCGTGCTGCGCCGCGTGGTGGCAACGGGGCGGAGCGTGATTGCCGTGCATCATGATCTTTCAACCGTGCCGGCTTATTTCGATCAGGTGTTGCTGCTGAATGGCCGCGCGGTCGCCGCCGGCCCGGTCAAATCCGCCTTCACGCCGGATGCGATTGCGCGTGCCTATGGCGGGCGGCTGAATGTACTGGAACAGGCGGTGGCGGAAGGCGGGCTTCGCTGATGCTTGGCTATAACACGCTGGTGGTGCTGGCGGGTTGCGCCTTGCTCGGGCTCGCCTGCGGCACGGTCGGTGCTTTTGCATTGTTGCGTGGGCGCGCGCTGATGGCCGATGCGGTGGGCCATGCCGCTTTGCCTGGCGTTGTGCTGGCGGCGATGATTGTTGCCGCGCTTGGAGGCAATCCGCGCGCTTTGCCGCCCTTGCTGGCAGGCGCGCTGGTCGCGGGCGTGCTGGGTGTGCTCGCGGTGCAGGCGCTCACGCGCGGGCGGCGCATTCGTGAAGACGCTGCCATCGCGATTGTGCTTTCAAGTTTTTATGCGCTTGGCGTTGCGCTGCTGTCCTATGTGCAGACCATGCCGCAAGCAGCCCAAGCCGGGCTTGGCAAATTCATTCTGGGTCAGGCGGCGGCGATGCGCGTGGAAGATGCGTTTTGGGCTGGTGCCATCGCGGGTTTCTGTGTGTTAATCTGTCTGGTGCTGTTTCAGCGCCTGCGCGCGGCTTGTTTCGATCCCGACTACGCGCGCGTCATGGGCCTTTCTGTGGCGCGTACCGATCTTGCCTTGCTTGGGTTGATCGTGATTGTCGCGGTGGCGGGGTTGCAGGCGGTCGGGTTGGTGCTGGTGGTGGCCTTGCTCATTCTGCCGGCGGCAACGGCGCGCTTGCTCACGCATCGGCTGCCGGTATTGCTGCTCATCTCCGCCTCTCTCGGCGCGCTGGCGGGGGCTTTGGGCGCGGCGGCGTCTGCCTTTGAACCGGAATGGCCGACGGGCGCCGCAGTGGTGCTGGCCGGCGCGATTTTCTTCACGCTCGCGCTGCTGTTGGCGCCAGAGCGCGGCTTGCTGCCCGAAGCCTGGCGCCGCACGCGCCGGCGTATTGCCGCGACCGAATCGCATTTCCTGCGCGCCGCCTGGGAAGCGCAGGAGGCCGCCGGCGCCGGGCCTGGCACAGCCGGGGATCGCTGGACACCGATTGCCGCCCTGGCCGCCGCGCGCGGTTGGTCTGAAGCTCATGCCGCGCGCCTGGCACTTTGGCTTGGGCTGCGCGGCTTGGTGGCGCGGGCGGATGGCGAAATTCACCTGACCCCGCGCGGTGCCGCTGCTGCGCGGCGTGCGGTGCGCGCGCATCGCGCGGTGGAGCTTCACCTGCTCGGCCTTGGTGCGACCGATATCGCGGGCGCGGATCGGCTGGCGGATTTGGTGGAACATGGCCTGCCGGCCGATATGGCGACGCGGTTATTGGCGGAGCCATCCTCCCTGCCCGCATCGCCCCATGCTTTGGGGCCGGGAGCATTTTCTAGCCAAGCGGATACGCTTGGCGACTCGGAAAATGCGACAAGACAAAATTTCAGTGTTCGTCCGCTGCGCGGACGCGAAGCGGATGGGCACTGAACAATGACGGTTGAGGATTTTCTGCGGCTTGATCTGCCTGCCTTGCTGGCTGCGATTCTCGCGTGTGGCTTGTGCGGTTTGCTTGGGTCTTTCCTGGTGTTGCGGCGTGATAGTTTGCTCGGTGATGCGCTATCCCACGCGGTGCTGCCGGGCATTATTGCGGGATTTGCGATGACTGGTGCGCGGGCGGGGCTGCCCATGTTGCTGGGCGCTTTGGCGGCGGCCCTCGCGGCGGTGTTTCTGATCAGCCTAGTGCGGCGCGTCGCGCGGTTGGAATCAGGCGCGGCCACAGGCGCGGTCTTCACCAGCTTCTTCGCGCTTGGCCTGATGCTGATTGAAGCAACCGGCGCGCGCAGCGTTGATCTTGATCTTGAGTGCGTGTTGTTCGGGCAATTGGAGAGCCTGGTTTGGCTGGAAGCGCAGGGTTTTGCCTCCTTGCTTGATCCGGCGGCGCTCGCTTCCATGCCGCGTCAGATATTTCTGCTGGCGGCAGTGAGCCTTGTGCTGGCCGGGCTGGTCGCGCTGCTTTGGCGGCCTTTGCATCTGCTCTGTTTTGATCCCGATTACGCTGCCGCCATTGGCCTGCCGGCACGTCGGCTGGAATTGATGCTGAATCTGATGGTGGCGGCCGCAGCAGTCGCGGCTTTTGAGGCGGTGGGCAGCATTTTGGTGGTGGCGATGCTGGTCTGCCCAGCGGCGGCGATACGTTTGCTCACGGATTCCTATCGCGCGCAGGTATTGGGCGGCGCTGCCTTGGGGGCCGTACTTGGCGCCTTGGGCTATGCGCTCGCCGGGCCTTTGCCGGCGGTCTTTGGGCAGGCGTTTTCGCTGAATGCCGCGGGGGTGATTGGCACGCTGGGTGGGCTTGCGGTGGTGGGTGCGATGCTGCTGCGCCAGATGCGCGGAGGTGCGCCAAGATCAGCGATTATTTCAGGATGATTTCCACGCGCCGGTTTTGCGGTTCGCGCACGCCATCGGCGGTGGCGACCAGGGGCTGAGTTTCACCCAAGGCAGTGATGCTGATGTCCTGACGCGCAACGCCGCGCTTGATCAATTCCTCCGCCACGGTTTCCGCGCGGCGACGCGATAGCGCCATGTTGTACTGCGGCGTGCCGGTGCGATCCGCATGGCCCGCCACTTCTAGCCGCGTCGGCTGGGCGCGGGCTGCTTCCGCAGCCTCCCCAATGATCTGGCGCGCACGCGCGGTCAGATCGGCGCGATTCCAGTCAAAGAAAATCAGGAAGCTCCGCGCGGCGATGGGGGCGGCGACAGCGGCGGGTGCGGCAGCCGGCGCGTTGAAGGCATAGCGCAGCCCAAGCAGGAAGGATTGGTTGCGGCTTTCGGTATCCGCCTTGCCGGAGAGCACCGTGGCGCCGGCAGCATTCACGTAGCTGACCGGGATGCTCGGCCCCAGGCTTTCCAGATAGCGATACTCCGCCGTCAGCGTCAGGCCGGGCACCTGATTAATCACGAAGCCAAGCCCCGCTATACCCTGCACCGCGAAGGCACCGCCTGTATCATCACCTCGCAGGCGCAGGTTGCCATTGCCGGGCCGGCCATTCAGGTCATTGAAGCTGGTGAGGAGATACCCCGCGCCAATGCCGACATAGGGCAGGAAGGGGCCGATCCGCACCAGATCCACTAGCGCATTGCCCATCAGCCCATAGCTTTCCTGCCGACCGCTATGCCCGCCGGGCGTGGCCAAGCCAGCGGCGCCATTGGCGCTATCCACCTCATTGCTGCGGAAGCTGCCTTCAATTTCCAGCCGGATGCCATTGCTGAAGCCCCAGCCAAGGCTGAGCAGACCCACGCCGCCAAAATCAAAGCCAAGCTGCCCACCATTGGGCTGGCCGAGCGCCGTCATTCCCTGGTTCAGGCTGTTATCCAGGCGAAACTTGGCGTCATCGAGGTAATTCATGCCAATCGCGCCGGCGATATAGGGCCCTTCGATGAATTGCGCGCGCGCCGGTCCCGCTGCACCAAGCCCGAGGGTCAGCGCGGCGGCCGAAAGGATGCCAAGAATAGGTCGGGCGAAGTTCATGACGATCAAACTACCGGCAGTTTCCTAACAAAAGAAGACCAAAGCGTCCCGGTCCTTATGATTTTTGCATTGCAATGGCCGCCAGCGGCCCAAGTACGGCCGCATCATCCATGCCGGCCAGCGCGCCCAGCGGCAAAAGCCGGTTGGCATGGCCCATTTTGCGCCCCGGCCGGGCTTCCGCCTTGCCGTAAAGATGCGGGGCAATCCCCCGCTGCCCTTGCAGCCCTGGCCAGGCGGCCATGCCTTCCGGGCCGATCAGATTGCGCATCACCGTATCATGGTGGCGATCCGGCACGCCGAGCGGCAGCCCGACCACCGCACGAATATGCTGCTCAAACTGCGAAGCGGTGCAGGCATCCATGGTCCAATGCCCGGAATTATGCGGCCGGGGCGCGATTTCATTGCCGATCAGCCGGCCATCGGGCAGCAGGAACATCTCCAGCGCCACCAACCCCACCAGATCAAGCCCGCGCGCCACCGCGGCAACATGTTCCCGCGCCGCTGCGGCAATTTCAGGTGCCACCCGCGCCGGCGCATAGCTTATGTCCAGAATATGATGGCGATGGGCGTTTTCGGTCGCGTCAAATACCGCGAGCGCCCCATCCGCGCCGCGCGCGGCAATGGCGGAAAGCTCCAGCGTGAAGGGCACAAAGCCCTCCAGGATCAGCGGGCGGGGCGCGAGCCTCGCCCAGGCGCCTGCCAGATCATCCGGGAGCCGCAGCACCGCCTGGCCGCGGCCATCATAGCCGAGCCTGGTGGTTTTCAGCACGGCAGGCAGGCCAAGTTCGGCCACCGCCGCGTGCAATTCCCCTTCCGTGCGCACCGCGCGCCAGGGGGCGACAGGCACGCCGATCCCTTCCAGAAATGCCTTTTCCTGCAAGCGATCCTGACAAATGCCGAGCGCCCTTTCGCCGGGCCGGCAGGTCACGCGCCGGGCGAGGATTTCCACTGTCTGGGCCGGGACATTTTCGAATTCGAAGGTGACGACATCCACCTGTTCGGCGAATCGGGCCAAAGCCTCATGGTCTTCATAGGCAGCAACGGTGCGCGCGGTGGCGACCTGCATGCCGGGTTCATCCGCGCCGGGGGCATAGATATGGCAGCGATAGCCAAGCCGTGCCGCGGCCATGGCGGACATGCGCCCAAGCTGCCCGCCGCCCAGAATACCCAGCATGGCGCCGGGCGGCAGGGGGGTCATACCGGGCTCTCCGGCACACTTTCCGTCTGCGCCGCGCGCCAGGCAATCAGGCGCTCTGCCAGCGCGGCATCTTCCAAGGCCAGGATTGATCCGGCGAGCAACGCCGCATTCACTGCCCCCGCCCGCCCGATGGCGAGTGTTCCCACCGGCACACCCGCCGGCATTTGCACAATGGACAGCAGGCTATCCACCCCGGCCAAAGCGGCGCTTTGCACCGGCACGCCAAGCACAGGCAGATGCGTCATGGAAGCGGCCATGCCGGGCAGATGCGCGGCACCCCCGGCGCCCGCGATGATGACCTTAAGCCCCCGCCCCGCCGCCTGCTTCGCGTAGTCAAACAGGCGTTCTGGCGTGCGATGGGCTGAAACCACGCGGGTTTCATGGGGAATACTCAGTTTTTCCAGGGTTTCCGCGGTGTGGCGCAGCGTTTCCCAATCCGAACGGCTGCCCATGATCACGCCAACCAGAGGTATTCCGGCCATATCCAGCCCCTTTCAGGCGATGATATCGGGCAAAAGCTGGCTATCGAGCCAGGCGATTTCGTCCTTCAGCTTCAGCTTGCGCTTTTTCAGCCGCTGCAACTGCAATTGATCCACCGGCCCGGCATCCAGCCGCGCGATCACGGTATCCAAATCCCGATGCTCGGTACGGAGTTCATGCAGGCGGCGGAGCAGGGCTTCTCGGTCAGCGATCATCGCGGGGCCAGGGTGAAATCTCTTGATGCTTTTTAAGGGCGGTTTGGAGTAGCATGCTCTGGCTGCCCGGGACAGGGCCAACCGCCCGGGCGGCATCACAGCAAAGGATGCCTCGGTATGCGCTTGGATGCCCGGATCGCTTCCCTCAATAACCGTCACGCTGCGCTTGAGGCGCAGATTTTTCAGGAAGACCAGCGACCGAGGCCAGACGCCGAAACCTTAGCCCGATTGAAGCGCGAAAAGCTGCGGCTGAAGGAAGAGATGGAGCGGCTGCGCGTCAGTCAGCCGCACTAGGCCATTGTCTGGTCGCATTTTCCGAGCCGCCAAGTGGTTCCACTTGGCTTGAAAATGCTCCGCTTCACGCCGCCGCGCCTTCTTCTTTCTGCGCTTCGAGTGCCGCGAGCGTACCCACCGCGGCATTAAGCTCGCCCTGCGTGCAAAGGCCCAGGATAACGGGATCGCGCGGCTTGATATTCGCGCTATTCCAATGGGTCTTGTCGCGCACCTTGGCGATAGTTTCCTTGGTGGTGCCAAGCAGCTTCACAATGGTTGCTTCCGGCACCTGTGGGAAGTTGCGGAGCAGCCAGGCAATCGCATCCGGCCTATCATTGCGCTTGGAAACGGGCGTATAGCGCCCGCCCTTCGCCTTGGATTTCGGCAAATGGCTCACTTGCCGGACCATCTGCAACCGCGCTTCGCTATCCGCTTCGCAGCGCTGGATTTCTTCGCGCGTCAATTGACCATTGGTGATCGGGTCATAGCCGATGATCCCCTGCGCCACTTCGCCATCGGCAATGGCCTGGATTTCAAGCGGGTGCATGCCGACAAATTCGGCGATCTGGTCAAAAGTAAGCGCGGTCTTGTCAATCAGCCACACGGCGGTGGCCTTGGGCATCAAGGGCTGGTTCATGGCATAACCTCAAGGGGCGGGCGGGCGAGAGCAACCCCCGCCTTGTTGCGGTTCCTATAGAGAGAGGCGCGGCCAGGGTCAAAACCCAGCCGCGGGAGGAGGATAAAATGGCCCCGATCGAAGAAGAAGACCGCCCCCGGCGGGCGCCGCGTTTCCAGCCCATGGTGTTTGATGGCTGGGATGTGGCGCAACTGAGAGAGTATATCGAGGCTTTGCAGGCCGAAATCAGCCGCGCCGAGGCCGCGATTGGCGCGCGGGACGCCCAACGCTTGGCGGCGGAGGCTTTTTTCAAGAAAGGGTGAGGCCCCGCCCGTTGCCGGGCGGGGCGCAATCATAGTCACGCCGCCTGGGCAGGCGCTTCCGGCAGGGCCGCCGGGCGGCTGGCCTGCACCGGGATTTGCCGCGGCTTCAGCGCTTCCGGCACTTCATGGCGCAGCGCAATATGCAGCAAGCCGTTTTCAAGCTTGGCACCGCTCACCACAATATGATCGGCCAGCACAAAGCGGCGCTCAAAGCCTCGGCCGGCGATGCCGCGATGCAGGAAGCGGCGGGTTTCATCCGGTGCGGCCTGGGCGCGGCCCACCACCGTCAGCGTGTTCTGATGGGCAGTGATGTCCAGATCAGCCTCGGCAAAACCGGCGACTGCCATGGTCAGCACATAGCTGTCATCGCTGGTCTTTTCGATATTGTAGGGCGGGTAACCCCCGGCATCGGCACCAGTCCGGGCCGTATCCATCAGCCGCGCCAGGCGATCAAAGCCAATGGCGGTGCGGAAAAGGGGGGAGAAATCAATAGCGTTCATAGCAGGGACACTCCTTCGCAAAGCAAGGTCCGTTGAGGCCAGCGAACTGCACCCGATATGCCCCCATCTGGGCGGCAAGAGGTTTCGTCCGCACCAGGGGCCCGAATGGCGCCCCTTGGTGATCAAGACATGGAAATCGTCCCGCCGCCAATCAAGGGGCGGCAGGTTCCATCATCCGGATTTTTGGGTAGCGCGCCTTGCGCCTTCAGCCTGCGCGGAAGGTGATGGGCTTCGCCCCTTCCCACAGTACCGCGCGGCCGGTCTTGGCCAGGCGGTCCAGGCCTTCGCGAATGGTCAGGAAGTGGTTGCCGGCCAATTGGCCCGCCTTGCTCGCAAAGCAGGTTGGGCCATAGGCGACAAGGATTTCAGTCTCGCTCATCGAACCGGGGTGGACGATGATCTGCCCCGGCGCGGGGTAGCTGGTCGCGTTTTCCCAGGGGATCGAGAGTTCGCGTTCACCCATCGGGATCCAGCAGGCCTCGCCGGACCAGCGCACATGAATGATGCGGTCCTGATAGGGCAGCAGGGCGCGGAAGCGCGCGCAGGTCTTGGGTGCGGCGGCGTCCTCAAAAAACGCCTCGAAAATCTCGCCACCAATATCAATGATGATGTCAGCCATCTGCTTCCCCCATGTTGCGCCGGCGGCACGCCAGCGCGCGGGGGTTACGCGACCCGGCCGCGCTTGCCAAGCCGGGGGGCGCCGCCGGCGCGCTTGCGCCCTTCCATGCCGGGGCCGGGTTTGGGTTTCTTTTCAAAGCGCTTGGGCGGCTTGCCCGGTTTGCCTGGCTTGGGCGGCCTGGGGGCAGAGGCCGCCTTGGCGGGCCTCGCTTCACGCATGGGCGCGGCGCGTTCGGCCTTTGGCGGTGCTTCCCGCGCGGCCTGCCGGAAGGGCTGCATGGGCTGGATTTGGATATCCTCCCGATCCTCGGCGCTATTCTGCCGGGCGGCAGCGGCGAAGCGTTCCGCGGCATAGGGCGCGATTTCCACCATGGTTTCCTGCCCCAGGATGCGGATGCGCCCAATCTCCTGGCGCGTCAGATGCCCGCGCCGGCAGAGGAAGGGCAGCAGCCAACGCGGATCAGCATTGCCATTCCGCCCGATATTGAGGCGGAACCACACGCCTTCCCCGCCACGCGGCGCATCGGCATCAGGCGCTTCCCGCCGCGCTTCGCGCCTTTCGGGCTTTTGTTCGGCAATTTCCTCGGGCGCCGGCAAGGGGGCGCGCAGCATCTTTATCAGCGCCGCGGCCAGGGCTTCGCTGGTGATATCGCTGCCGGCCAGCAGGCGCTGGGCGAGGGCCAGATCATCTTCCGAAGCTTCTTCCGCCAGAACGCTGCGCGCCTGTTCGGCCAGGCGTTCGGCATCGCGCGCGCGCACCGCGTCGGCCGATGGCGCCGGCCCCCAGGTTGCGGCAACCTTGGCGGCACCGATCAACCGTTCTGCCATGCGACGGCGTGGATGGGGCACCAACAAAACACTGGTGCCCTTGCGCCCGGCGCGGCCAGTGCGGCCACTGCGATGCAGCAGGGTTTCCGAATCGCGCGGCAATTCAGCGTGGATAACCAAATCCAGTTCCGGCAAATCAATGCCGCGCGCCGCGACATCGGTCGCGACACAAACGCGGGAACGGCCATCGCGGAGCGCCTGCAAAGCCCGCAGCCGCTCAGCCTGCGTCAGCTCGCCGGAAAGCGCCACGGCGGGAAATCCGCGCTCTGCCAGATTGCCATGCAGCCGCGCCACCGCCGCGCGTGTTGCACAAAACACCATGGCCAGCGGCGGGTTTTCCAAGCGTATAAGGTTTACCACCGCGCGTTCAATTTCATGCGGTGCGACCAGCATGGCGCGATAGGTGATATCGCCATGCGCTTCTCCACCGCCGCCCACTTCAAGGCGCAAGGCATCGCGCTGATAGCTTTTTGCCAGTGCGGCAATGGCGCGCGGCACGGTGGCCGAGAACATCAATGTCCGACGTTCCGGCGGCAGGCGATCCAGGATCGCTTCCAATTCTTCCCGAAAGCCGAGGTCCAGCATCTCATCGGCTTCATCCAACACCACAACGCGGAGCGCATCGGGCTTCAGATTGCCGCGTTCCAGATGATCACAAAGCCGGCCCGGCGTGCCAACAATGATATGCGCGCCAGCGAGCAATTGGCGCTTTTCCGCAATGGGATCCATGCCGCCAACGCCGGATGCTATGCGCCCGCCGGCGGGTGCATAAAGCCAGGTAAGCTCCGCCTTCACCTGCAAGGCCAATTCGCGCGTGGGTGCGACCACGATAGCGAGCGGCGCGCCAGGTGGCGGCAGGCGGTCAGCGCCGCCCAGCAATTCCGGCGCGATGGAAAGGCCAAAAGCAACCGTCTTGCCCGAGCCGGTTTGGGCCGAGACAAGCAAATCCCGCCCGGCGGCGTCTTCCGCGAGGACTGCGTTTTGTACGGGGGTGGGGGCAGCATAGCCGCGTGATGTCAGCGCCGATTGCAGCGCCGCAGGGATACCAGAAAAGGACATGAGGAGTTTGGTCTCGGAAAAAACAAGCCTTTCCTTGCGCCCCGGCGCCGTGCCGCGTCAAGCGCTGCGTGGTTTTGGGCATTGATCCCGGCGCATGGCTGGGTCACGGTAGGCGGCATTGAAAAGGAGGAACACCATGCAAGAAACCATCATATTCCCGGGGAAAGTCGAATGGTCGGGCGAAAATCCGGGGATTTCCCTCAAGGAAGACCCGAATGGCCCCTTCACCACACTCGCCAGTTTTTTCCGCGTGGTGCTTTCCCCCCATGGCGCCGGCCACGCGCTGGTGCTGATGCAATCCCCGCATGAGGCGAACCCGCCCGAAGCGGCGGCGAATTGGTGCCTGACGGATAATGAACCCCTCGCGCGCTGGCTGATTGCCGAATACCTTAGCCATTTCGGCGCCTTTCGCGGCATTGCAGGGCTGGCTGGCCTGCGGTTTCGCAAGCTGGATGAGGTGAAAAGCGCGGGCGATCCGCGCAGCCATTACAGCGAAAGCGTGCGCGCGGGGGATATGACGGTTTCCATGGCCTGGCAGGGTCTGGATGAGCCCTTCTGCTTCGCTTTCGCGCCACCGCAATCCGCGACCGGCAAGCATGTGATGCCGAGCCTGTTCATCGGCTGCGAAAGCGCCGCCGTGACGGTGAATGGTGTTCGCCGCCCCGGTGCGCCGATTCCGCGCGAAGTGGCGGGGCGCAAGATCAGCACGGCGATGCTTGCCTTCAGTGAGACCTGGCTGCGCGTGTAACCTGCGCTAAGCCGCGCGGTATTGCCGGAGCGATCCGGCATGCATGATTCGCCCCGCGAGTGGGCGGCCAATGATGCGTTCCGCAAGCCGCGCGGCTTCAATCAACCGGTCAAGATCAATGCCGGTTTCAATGCCCATCTCGTG
>JADCES010000004.1 GCA_020250005.1 Roseomonas sp. | reverse complement strand
TTGGCCGGATGGAGACCAGCGCAATCAGCAGGAATAGCCCGAGCTTCAGCCAAAAAACGGGGTTTTCCATGTAAAAACCGCTTCCGCGCGCACCCCAAAAAACCCGCGCGAGCCCGAAGATGAGCGCTGCCCCAGCGCTCAGGCCATAAGCAAGATCAATGCGCGCCAAGATTTCGGCCCCGTGACCGCCCGTCCGCAGGGATAGCACGGCAAGCTCCGCAGCCAGGCAGCCGACCAAGATCAGAACGCCCAAATGGTGCAGTACCGCCAGCAGCAGATCGAGGGTGAGAGGCATCGGCAATCCCGTTTCCCGCATTCGGATCAGTAAATGTGTTCAGTGCACACATATTGATAGGTGCTCAGAGTGGACATTGTCAACATCAAAAATTAGAATGCGTGCGGGCGGAGTGAATGATGAAAAAACCCTATCATCACGGGAATTTACGGGCAGCCCTGTTGGAAGCAGCGCGCGCGCGCCTCACCGAAGGGGCTGAGGCGACACTGAGCCTGCGGGATCTGGCCGGGCGTGTTGGCGTCAGCGTGAATGCGACCTATCGCCATTTCGAAAGCAAGGAAGCCTTGCTCATGGAATTGGCCGCGGAGGGCTTCGACGCCTTGCGCGCGCATATGCTTGGTGCCGTGGCGCAACTTGGCGGCGCCGACACCATCGAAAGACTGCGCGCCACCGGAGAGGCCTATGTCCATTTCGCGCAGCATGACCCGGCCCTTTTCCAACTCATGTTCGGGCGGGAAGGACGCTTCGCGGAATATGAGCGCTTCCGCCAGGCCACCGAAGCGGCCTTTGCCGTGGTGGTTGGATCCGTCGCTGCGGTTCAGCAAGTAGCCATGGATGACCCCAGCGCGACCAAGGCGGCCATAGCGGCCTGGTCCCTTGTGCATGGTTTCGCGATTTTGAGCCTTGGTGGCTATCTGGAAGCGCTGCCCGAAGCGCTTCGCCCCAAGGTGCGAGAGGTTGTGAAAATGCTGGAAGTAAGTCTGGCCTGAGCAACAAAAACTGGCTTATGCCATCATGCGCCGTCGAATACGTCACCCGCCCAATAACCGCTTCAACTTCAACACCGCGCTATCGGGCGTGGTCAGCACGGGCTTGCCGGTGGCTTGTTCTACCAAAGACTTGGCGCGCGCCAGGCTGAACTGGCCAAGCGCAATCGCATCACAATCTGCCAAATCGCGCGCCGCTTCAGCGGCCAGCCGGTCATGCGTTGCCACATCACCCGCATCCAAAGCAGCGAGCGCACCTTCGGCGAGTTTCGGCACCACGGTAATGCCCGGCGGGAATTCCGGGATCATGGATGGGATGGTGCCGGCGAAAGTCACCAGCAGGCCGATGCGCTTGCCCTTGGTGATGGCTTCTTCGATCATCGCCTCATTCGGTTTCAGCACGGGCATCGGCGCCAGATCACGCGCGCAGGCTTCAATGCAGGGGCCGAAGGCGGAACAGGTGAACAGAATGCCATCCGCCCCGGTGCCGGCGGCATAGCGTGCCAGGGTCAAGAACCGTTCCGTCATGCGCGGCGTGAGCTTGCCTTCACGCGCCAGATCAGCGGAAAGGCTGTCATCCAATAAATTCATCAGCGTTTGGCCGGGCCAAAGCCGCGCGAAGGCGGCTTCAATCGGCGGCGGCGAATGGCGCAGCGCATGGATCAGGGCAAGGCGCATGGAAAACCCTCTCGAGGAAAATCAGGCTGTCGCGGGCTGGGTGCGCGGGCCGTCGCGCACGGGAATATGGATCACGGCGGCGAAGACCGCGGCCAGAATGCCAATCACCCACATCAGATCATAAGAACCGGTGCGGTCAAAAATAATCCCGCCCAGGAAGGCGCCGGTGAAGCCGCCAATCTGATGGCTGACAAAGACCATGCCGAAAATCGTGGCCAGCCACCGCAAGCCCCAATTGCGCGCGCAAAGGGCAAGGCTTGGCGGCACAGTGGAAAGCCAGAGCAGGCCCATGAGTGCCGAGAAGATCATCACATTCAGCGCGGTTTTTTCGGCAAGCAAAAACACCGTCATCAGCACGGCGCGGGCGGCGAAAATCCCCACCAGCAATTCGCGCCGTTTCCAACGTTGGGACAATTCGCCGGCCGCGAGTGAGCCGATGATGTTGAACAGCCCGATCATGGAAATGGCGCCAGCACCGACATAAAGCGGCAAGCCGCAGCTATGCACAAAGCCCGGCAGATGCACGGTCAGGAAGGACACATGCAGCCCACAAACAAAATTGCCGGAAGACAGATACCAAAAGCTCGGGTCACGCAAGGCGCGGCCCATGGCGGAACGTGCGGTTTCATTATCCGCTGCCACACCCGGCGCGGGCGCTGGCTGCTTATCGGCCAGCGGCAAGGCAAGCGGGATCATGAACAGCGTCGCAATCGCCATGGCGAAAAGCGCGCCCTGCCAGCCAAAGCCCTGAATGGCGATGCCCGCCAGCGGCACCACCAGAAACTGCCCAGCCGAGGAGCCCGCCGTGCCAAGCCCTGTTGCACGCCCGCGCATTTCCGGCGGCAACATGCGCGTAAGACTCGCGATAATGGTCGGCATGCCCGCGGCCGAGACCGCCATGCCCATGATGAAGCCGGCAAAGAAGGTGAAGGGCAGCACAGAATCCGACAGCGCCATGCCCAATATGCCGATGCAGTACAGCACCGCGCCGCCCATCACCACGCGCCGGCCACCGAAGCGATCCGCAAGCTGGCCCATGAAGGGCTGGCTCAGCCCATTGATCAGCACCTGCAGCCCGATGGCAAAGGCAAAGTCTCGCGCGGCCCAGCCATGTTCGGCGGTCATAGGGGCGAGGAATAGGCCAAAGGATTGGCGCAACCCCATGGCGAGCATGGCGCCACAGACCGCGCATGTGATTACCAGCGCAATGGGAAGGGCCAAGGAACGGGCGGGGTTGGCGGAAGACATTGACCCATAGTGACATTTCGCGCCGCCCCCGCGCAACCCAAGGCTTCGCGGTTGACGGCGCCCCGCGCCCGGGCCTATCTCAGCCCCGTTGGTGGCGGCCATAGCTCAGTTGGTAGAGCGCCAGGTTGTGGTCTTGGATGTCACGGGTTCGAGTCCCGTTGGTCGCCCCAGCTTTTCCCTCCCTTCCGGTTTGCGTCTTGCCCCAGTTGCGGCAGGATGCGCGCCTTCATTGGGGGAGTGATCCATGAATATCACCTTGAATGGGCGCGCCGCGCTTATCACCGGCGGCTCGAAAGGCCTTGGGCTTGCCATGGCCAAGATGTTCGCTGAATCGGGCGGGCATGTCGCCATTGTCGCGCGCGGGGCGGAAAGCCTGGCCAAGGCGGAGGCCGAAATCCGCGCCGCCGCGCCTGCCGCCAAGGTCGCCGCCATTGCCGCCGATATCCGCACGGCTGCGGGCTGCGAAGCTGCCTATGCCGCAGCGGTCAAGGGCCTCGGTCAGGTGGATATTCTGATCAATAATGCCGGTACCTCTCAGCGCGGCGGGTTCCTGGAGGTATCGGACGCGCTTTGGCAGGATGATCTGGACCTGAAGCTTTTCGCCGCCATCCGCCTTTGCCGCTTGGCGCTGCCCGCCATGCGGGACCGCAAATGGGGCCGCATCATCAATGTGCTGAATATCGGCGCCAAGGCGCCCTTGGCAGGGTCCACGCCGACCTCCGTGTCGCGTGCTGCCGGCATGGCGCTGACCAAGGCGATGGCGAGCGAATTCGCCCCCCATAATGTGCTGGTGAATGCCATGCTGGTCGGCATTATCGAAAGCGACCAATGGGTGCGTCGGCATGCCGCCGAAAAGCGCAACATCTCCTGGGATGAGTGGAAGGCCGAACAGGGCAAGGCCGTGCCCCTCGGGCGTATCGGCAAGGCCGAGGAATTCGCTTCCCTGGCCTTGCTGCTGGCGAGCGAACAGGGCGGCTTTATCAGCGGCACCGCGATCAATGTGGATGGCGGCAAGAGCCCGGTGGTCTGAACGGCGCTGAGCGCTTCACGCACCAGCTTCGCTGACGAGCTTTGCGGCGGCGAAATTTGGCTTGACAATAATAATTAGGACTCCTACTCATATGTCATGAGTAAAGCCGAAACACCAGATTCCGTCACGGCGCGCCTGCGCGAGGGGTTCGAGAGAATCGCGCTCGTCCTGCGGTCTGACCTCTGGATGGCCTCGGGCAAGGCGGGTCTCAACCCGACACAGGCGCAGGCCTTGGCCTTGCTGGCGGAACGGGCGGGCGGCCTACGCGCCAAGGAAATCGCCGCTCATCTGGCCGTATCGCCGGCAACAATCGCCGATACGCTCGCCGCGCTGGAACGAAAGGGCCTTGTCACGCGCGCGCCAGACCCCGCCGACGCACGCGCCATGCGCGTGATTTTGACGGATGAGGGCCGAAAAGTTGGGCGCGCGCTCGCGCAGTCCAAATCACAGGTGACCACGGCTCTGGCCATGCTTTCCCCCGACCAACAGGCTGATCTGCTGCTGTCTCAAATACGGATCATCCGCTCCCTTCAACTGGCAGGCGCCATTCCCGAACAACGCATATGCGTCAGCTGCCGCCATTTTCGGCCGAACGCCTATCCAGGCGCGGCCCAGCCCCATCATTGCGCCTTCGTGAACGCCGCAATCGGCGACCAGGATCTCCGGCTCGACTGCGGCGAGCATGAAGCGGCCGACCCGTCCATCCAGTCTGCCAACTGGATGATTTTCGACACGGGAAGGCCGCCCTTCCGAGCAACCCAAGACACCTAGCCCGCATTATTCACCAAGAGTTGGCGGATGTGATATATCTTTTTGAAATATCGTATGATTTTGCTGTTGAATCTCAAAACCCACGCATTCAAAGGCCACACCCGCCGTGACGGAAGCTACCCCATCTCTGCCCGGCCTG
>JADCES010000039.1 GCA_020250005.1 Roseomonas sp. | reverse complement strand
TCGGCAATTTCTCCTTCGGGGATTACTTCAAGGAACAGGCCATCCCCTATGCCTGGGAATTGCTGACCAAGGATTTCGCCCTGCCCAAGGACCGCCTGCTGGTCACGGTTTATTCCGAGGATGATGACGCCGCCGCCATTTGGAAGAAGGTGGCAGGGCTCACGGATGAGCGCATCATCCGCATCCCGACATCGGATAATTTCTGGCGCATGGGCGATACGGGGCCCTGCGGCCCCTGTTCGGAGATTTTTTTCGATCATGGCGACAAGATTTTCGGCGGCCCGCCTGGCAGCGCCGATCAGGATGGTGATCGCTTCATCGAAATCTGGAACCTGGTTTTCATGCAATTCCTGGAAGAACCCGCCGGCGTGCGCAATCCGCTGCCGCGGCCTTCCATTGATACCGGCATGGGGCTGGAACGCTTCGCCGCCATTCTGCAAGGTAAGCACGACAATTACGACACGGACACCTTGCGCGCGATTATCCTGGCAAGTGCGGAAGCCACCAGCCAGGACCCGGATGGCCCCTTCCGGTCGAGCCACCGCGTAGTGGCAGACCATTTGCGCGCCGGCGCCTTTCTGATTGCCGATGGCGTGCTGCCTTCCAATGAAGGCCGCGGCTATGTGCTGCGCCGCATCCTGCGCCGCGCCATGCGCCACGCCCATATGATGGGATCGCGTGAGCCGCTGATGCATCGCATCCTGCCATCACTGGTGCGGCAAATGGGCACCGCCTATCCGGAATTGGTGCGCGCCGAGGGGCTGATTGCTGAGACGCTCCGGCTTGAGGAAACGCGCTTTAGGTCCCTGCTGGAACGTGGCCTCCATTTGCTGGCGGAGGAAACCGGCAAGCTTGGGTCGAAGCAGACCTTGCCCGGTGAGATTGCCTTCCGGCTTTACGATACTTTCGGCTTCCCCTTGGACCTGACGCAGGATGCTTTGCGCGGTGAAGGCCGCGCGGTGGATGTGGAAGGCTTCAATGCCGCCATGGCGGAACAAAAGCGCCGCGCCCGCGCTGCCTGGGCCGGCAGTGGTGAAGCAGCGACCGAGAGCCTCTGGTTCGATGTGCAGGAAAAGATCGGCGCCAGCGAATTCCTGGGCTACTCCACCGAAGTCGCAGGAGGTGAGATCACCGTGCTGGTGGTGGATGGCAAGGTGGTGGACCAAGCCGCCGTTGGTGCGGAAGTGGCCGTACTGCTGAATCAGACGCCGTTCTATGCCGAAAGCGGCGGCCAGGTCGGCGATACGGGCGTGATTGTCGCGGGCGATGCCTGCCGCATCGAAATCCGCGATACGCAAAAGAAGCTCGGCAATCTTTTCGTGCATCTGGGCAGGGTTGTGCATGGCGAAGCCAAGCCCGGCATGGCCATTAGTGCGACGGTGGATCATGCGCGGCGTTCCAATATCCGCGCGCATCATTCCGCAACCCATTTGCTGCATGAGGCGTTGCGCCGGCGGCTTGGCACGCATGTCGCGCAAAAGGGCAGCTTGAATGCACCGGATAGGCTGCGCTTTGACGTTTCTCACAACAAGCCCATGGAAGCCGAAGAACTCGCCTGGGTGGAGGCCGAGGTGAATGCCCGTATTCGCGAAAATGCCGAGGTAATCACGCGGTTGATGACGCCGGAAGCGGCGGTGGAAGCCGGCGCCATGGCGCTGTTTGGCGAGAAATATGGCGAGGAAGTGCGCGTGGTCGGCATGGGGCATGACCCGGCGGCGACCGACAAGCATGGCGTCTATTCGCTGGAACTTTGCGGCGGCACGCATGTGCGGCGCACCGGCGATATCGGCCTGTTCAAGATTGTTGCTGAGGGCGCGGTCAGCGCCGGCGTGCGGCGTGTGGAAGCCGTCACGGGTGATGCCGCACTCGCCTACATCAATGAGATGGAAGAAAGCCTGACGGCGGCGGCGGCTGTCTTGAAGGCGCAGCCGGGCGAATTGGCCGGGCGGATCGCGGCGCTGGTCGAAGAACGGCGCAAGCTGGAACGCGATGTGGCGGAGCTGCGCAAGAAGCTCGCAACCGGTGGCGGCGGGGCGGAGATTGAGGAAGTGGCCGGGCTACGGCTTTCGCTGCGTGATCTGGGCGAAGTGCCGCCGCGCGATTTGAAGGGCCTGGCTGAGGCCATTCTGAAGGGCGGCAGCGCCGATGTTGTGGCACTGATCAGCACGGCGGAAGGCAAGGCGAGCATTGTTGTCGCGGTGGCGGAAGCCGCCAAGGGCCGCGCCGATGCGGTGGCGCTGGTGCGCGCGGCCTCGGCGGCTGTGGGCGGCAAGGGCGGCGGCGGCCGGCCCGATATGGCGCAGGCCGGCGGGCCGGATGCAGCCAATGCGGCAGAGGCGCTGGCAGCGGTGAAGGCGGCTTTGGCGGGGTAGATGGGCTCGCCTTGGCCCTTCGCGCCATGTGCGATCTTCGGATCTGCATTGACCTGTCGCATGCTGAACGCAACGCGATGGCGGTGCGGGAAAGGCTGATCGCGCTTCGCACCAAATACGCGCTTGGCGCTTACGAATATTGCAAGGAGGTCTGCATAGCGCCGGGGATGCTCCCTTACAGCCACTCAGTGATCAGGCTGAACACTGCCTTGGTTACCGAGACTGCCTTGCTGGCAAACTATCTCCACGAGCAGATGCATTGGTATGTGACCTGGTATTCCCATAAGCATACCGACCAGTGGCGCGGCGTGTGGGCCGCACTGGAAGGCCGCTATCCTGATCCACCCATCGGGCGTGGCGAAGGCGCTGATACGCTCGCCGCAACGCATTTGCATTTGATCGTGAATTGGCTGGAAATTGAGTCGCTCAGCAGCCTGATTGGCGCGGAAGCCGCGCGGGCGCATGTCGCGAACCTGCATTACTATCGCTGGATTTATGGAGGCGTCATACGGGACTGGCAGGCGTTAGGGGAGGTTTATGCTTCCCATCAGCTGGTGCCGATCCTCCCGGCCCATGAAATGAGCCCGGAGGATCTTGCCCTTGCTGCACGGCTTGACGAAGCGTGAGAGTGGCGAAGGCGCCTCACATCTCACAAAGCGTCAGCGTGCGGCCTTCGATCAGCGGAGCATAGGCATCGCGCACCTTGGCAAGGCGCGGGTTCTTGGTGTGCACATCAACTGCCGCGCGATCCTGATAGACCTCACACAGCATGACGCGGCTTTTGTCATGCGCCCCATCCTTGTCGAGTGGTTGCAGCACATCAAAGCGCTCGCAGCCAGGTTCTTCTTGCAGCGTCAGGCGGGCATGTTCGCGGATGATGGCGTCAAAGGCCGCGTGCTGGCCTTCCTTGATCTTGAATTCAACGGCGATGGCGATTTTAGGCATAGGGTTTCCTCCTGAATGTAAGAAATGACGTGATAAGCGCTGGCCTTAGGGCAGCTTCGCCCCGCCGCGTGCTTGCAGGCGGGCCAGCAAGAAATCAATCTCGGCCGTGGTTTCCGCTGAAAGCTTGGGGCCGGGGGCGCGCAAAGCCGCATGGGCGATGATGCCGCGCCGCGCCAGCACATGCTTTCGGATGGCAAGGCCAAGGCCGGGCTGCAATTCGCTCCGGATCAAGGGCAGGTGCAAATCAAAGGCATCCTGCGCCGCGTCGCGCTTGCCTGCCGCCATCAGCGCAATCACCTCGGCCAGCATTTCGGGGAAGGCATAGCCGGTCATGATGCCATCCGCGCCGCGCGAGACCTCCTCCGGCAGGAACTGGCCGCCATTGCCGCCCAGGATGCTGATGCGCGGCATCTCGCCTTCCTTCTCCATCTTGCGGATGGCGGAAAGCTTATCCAGCCCAGGATAGTCTTCGGCCTTCAGCATCACCAGGCGCGGATCGGCGGCGGCGCGCGCCACCATGGCCGCGCTGATATGAATGCCGGTCAGTTGCGGGAAATCCTGCAAAACAAAGGGCGCATCGCCCACCACATCCATGGCCTGCATGATATAGGATAGCACCGCATCATCGCCCTTAAGGCCCGGCGCCGGCGCCACCATGATGCCCGCGGCCCCCAAATCAAGCGCACCGCGCGCCACGGCGCGCATGCTGGCAAAGCCAGGCGCCGAGGCACCCACCACCACCGGCACGCGCCCCGCCACACGATGGATCACGCGTTTCACAAAGCTGATCGCTTCTTCCTGATCAAGCTTCGGCGCTTCACCCATCACGCCAAGTAGCGTGAGGCCACTGGCACCGGCGGCCAGGAAGGCATCGGTCATGCGATCGGCGCTGGCAAGATCAAGCGCGCCATCAGGCAGGAAGGGGGTGGGCGCAATGACGAAAACGCCCTTGGCATTTCGGGTGAGCATGGCGGGATCCTCAAATCTTGGCGCGACCATAGAACAAGCCGCTGGCCTCGCCCAGGCTTGACGCCCAGGCCAAAGCCCCATCCCATGCGGTCAAAGCCACGCGGTCAGGAACACGCCATGTCCCAGCAGCAGCATTACCTTCCCGTGCGTGAGGATTGGCTCGCCGCGCGCCGTGAGGAGATTCTGGACCCCGCGCAGCTGATTATCGATCCGCATCATCATCTTTGGGATCGGCCGGGCTGGCGCTATTTGCATGATGAATTCCTGGCCGATCTGCAAAGCGGGCATAACGTCAAGGCAACGGTTTATGTGCAGGCGCGGTCCATGCACCGCGCCGCCGGGCCTGAGGCGCTGAAGCCGGTGGGGGAAACGGAATTCGTCACCGGCATCGCCGCCATGTTCGCAAGCGGCATCTATGGCGATATCGCCGCCAATGTGGGGATTGTTGGTTATGCGGACCTTACGCTGGGCGAAGCTGTGCAGCCCGTTCTGGAAGCGCATATCGCCGCCGCCGGGGGCAGGTTTCGCGGCATTCGCCATATCGCCACCTGGGACCCTGACCCCGCCATGCTGAACCCGGCCTATACGCCGGCAGAAGATATGATGGACAGCGCAGCGTTCCGTGCGGGCTTCGCCGCCCTTGGGCACAATGGGCTTTCCTTTGATGCCTGGATCTATTTCCACCAAATCCCCCGCCTTGCCTCGCTCGCGCGCGCCTTCCCTGAAATCCCGATCGTGCTGGATCATTGCGGTGGGATTCTCGGCATCGGCCCCTATGCCGGGAAAGGTGAGGAGGTCTTCGCCACCTGGTCGCGCCATATGGCGGAATTGGCAGAATGCCCGAATGTCATGGTGAAGCTGGGCGGGCTTGGCATGCGCCTGCCGGGCTTTGGACTTGAAGCGAGGGCGATTGCGCCATCATCGGAAGAATTGGCAGGGCATTGGCGTCCCTGGATGGAACGCTGCATCGAGTTATTCGGCACGCGCCGCTGCATGTTCGAAAGCAATTTCCCCGTCGATAAGGGCGGCTATGGCTATGCGGTGGGCTGGAATGCCTTCAAGCGCATCGCCGCCGGCGCCTCGGCGGAGGAAAAAGCAGACCTGTTCTGGCGGAGTGCCGCGCGGTTTTATCGGCTGCCGCAATTTCCTTAAGCGGCGCCCGGCCGCGCCGATCAGAACAGCTTCGGCCAGCGCGCCGTGCGGTTGCGTTCCTGTTCAGCGTTCAATTCATAAGGCCCGTCGCGCACATTCTTGTAAGGCGGGCTCGCCACGGGCGGCGTGGTCCAGCAATCCACCTGCCCAAGGCTGCGGGTGCAAATGGGCTGCACCGGCGGCGGCGGGTCTGAAGCGCAATAGGTCTGCCCCTTGGCGAGCCGAACATAAGAACAATCCTTGCCGGTAACCAAGGAGACCACATTATCGCCCACACCGCGCTGGGTGGTCACGAGGGAGACCCCCTCAATCGCCGCCGGAATGGAGAGTAAAGGCGCGCCAGGCGCACCAATACTTTCGCAGCCAGCCAATAGCAGAAGAACGACGGAAAGGGGGCGAAGGAACCGCATAGACCTACAAGACCCCATAGAAGTTAATGAATTGCAAATTTTTTCCTAAAATCTTTAACAAGCCGGCCCTGAGGCCCGGAATTCCCCGTTTGACCGCCGCGACAGAAGGGCTTAGCCCTGCGGCAAATCGCCTTTCTGACCCGAGGACCGCCTTGCCCGATATTTTCGATGAGGTTGCGGAAGACCTCCGCGCTGAACGCGCCCGCCGCCTGTGGAAGCGCTATGGGACCCTGGTTTTGGGCGTGCTGGTCCTTGTGCTGGCCGGCATCGGTGCCCATCAAAGCTGGCGCTGGTATGAAGCGCGGGAAGCTGAAAAAGCCGCCATCGCCTTCATGGCCGCCCATCGCGCCGCCGAGGCCGAGGGTGCGGACCTCAAAGCCATGGCGCAGCGTTTTGAGGAAGCCTCTCGCGGAGCGCCGGCCGGCTATCGTGATCTGGCGCGGCTACGCGCCGCGGCGCTGAAGGCCGAAACGGGGGATTTGGCGGAAGCGCTCCGGCTTTATGATGCCATTGCTGCCGATAGCAGCGCCGATCCGCTCTATCGGGATTTGGCGTCGCTGCTTTGGGTGATCCGTTCGCTGGATCAGGGGGACCTTGCCATGCTCGCCGCGCGCATTACGCCACTGACCCGGCCCGAATCGGCCTGGAATGCTTCGGCACGGGAAGTGGCCGGATTGATTGCGCTGCGCGCCGGCCGGCGGGAAGAAGCGCGCCAAGCCTTTCAGGCGCTTGCCGCCGATGTCACCGCACCGCGCGGCGTCCGCGAAAGGGCGCAACGGCTTGCCATGGGGCTTGAAGGATGACGGGGCGGGATATCTCTCGGCGCGCCTGGCTGCTGGGCTCGGCTGGCCTGCTGGCCGGCTGCGAGACGCTGGACAGTATTTTTGGTGAGCGCCGCGTGCGCGTCACGGGTGAACGCAAGCCGGTGATGACCTTGCCGGACCGCACGGTGGAAGCGGATGCCGAAGCGCGCGGCCTTTCCATTTCCCTGCCGGTGCAGCAGGTGGTCAATCTATGGCCGCAGCTTGGCGGCGTAGCGAGCCATGCGGGCGGGCATATGGCGCTGGGGGCGACGCTGCGGCAGGCTTGGTCCGCCAGCTATGGCACGGGCACTTCCTTCCGCCGCCGCGTGGTTGCCGGCCCGGTTGCCAATGCAGATCGCGTTTTCATGGGCGATGCGGATGGTTTTGTTTCCGCCTTCGATATCGCCAATGGCGCGCGGCGTTGGCGCGTTGATACCCGCCCGGAAAATGAACGCGGCGATGGCGGCGGCGTTGGCGTGATCGTGGATGGCGATACGGTTTTTGTCACCACTGTGCTGTCTGAGGTGCTGGCCCTATCCGCTGCCGATGGTGCGGTGAAGTGGCGGGTGCGTTTGCAGGCCCCCATGCGCGGCGCGGCTTCCTTTGCCAATGGCCGGATATTCGTCACCACCCTTGAAAGCACGCTGGTCGCGCTTTCGGCTGAGGATGGCAAGGTATTGTGGCGCTACCGCGCCCAAGCGATCCCAACCATACCGCTTGGCCTGCCCCCGCCCGCCATTGTGGGGGATACGGTGGTGGCGGGTTTTCCTTCCGGCGAAATCCTGGCCTTTCGCGCCAATGATGGCCGCGTGATCTGGAGCGACAGCCTGGCCGCGGCCGGTGGTACAAGCCTTGCCGATGTGGGCAGTGTGCGCGCTGCGCCGGTGATTTCTGGCAATAGCGTGATTGCCATTGGCATGGGCGGGGTTGGGCTTTCGATTGATCTGCGCGCTGGTCGGCGCATTTGGGAACGCGAATTCGGCGGCACGGAAATGCCCTGGGCCGCGGGCGAATGGGTGTTTGGCGTGACCGATGCGGGGGAGGTCGCGGCGCTGCAGCGCGAAACGGGCATGGCGCGCTGGGCGGTTTCTCTGCGTCCGCCGGCGCAGGGTAATCGGGCGCAGCCGTTGGTGCAGCTCTCCTCTCCGCTGCTTGCCGGGGGGCGGCTTTTCGTTGGCACCAGCCTGGCGGAGCTGGTGTCACTTGATCCTTCGACGGGTGATGTGCTGGGCCGCCAACGCCTGCCTGCGGCACTGTCCCAGCCCATGATGGTGGTGGGCGGGCGGCTGATCTTGGCAACCGATGATGGCAGCCTGATTGCCTTTGTCGGCGAAGGCTGACGCACGGCCCTTCATGCAACCTGTCATTGTCATTCTGGGCCGGCCCAATGTCGGCAAATCCACCCTGTTCAATCGGCTGGCGCAGCGGCGCATCGCGCTGGTGCATGACACGCCGGGCGTCACGCGAGACCGCAAGGAAGTGACCGCGCGCATCGCCGGGCGCGATGTGACGCTGGTGGATACCGCCGGGCTTGAGGAAGCGCCGCCCGATACCGTGCCGGGCCGCATGCGCGCGAGTTCTGAGGCCGCTTTGCGCAATGCCTCCCTCGCGCTGTTTGTAATGGATGCGCGCGCCGGCATCACGCCTGCGGATCGCGCCTTTGCGGCTTGGCTCAGGCGCACCCGCGTGCCGGTGCTGGTGGTGGCAAATAAGGCAGAAGGCCGTGCCGGCACCACAGCCGCCATGGAAGCCTTTGAATTGGGGCTGGGTGATCCCGTACCGGTCAGTGCCGAACATGGTGATGGCTTCGGCAATCTGCATGATGAAATAGCCGCCAAGCTCGGCCCCGCGCCGGAAGATGAGGCGGAGGCCGAAGCTGAACGCCCGTTGCGCCTCGCGATTGTCGGCCGGCCCAATGCGGGCAAATCAACGCTGCTGAATGCGCTGCTTGGTGAAGACCGCATGATTACGGGGCCGGAACCCGGCCTGACGCGCGATGCCGTTGCCGTGCAATGGCGCGATGCCACGGGCGGTGAGGTGCGGCTGGTTGATACGGCTGGCATGCGCAAGAAAGCCCGCGTGCAGGAAACGCTTGAGCAGATGTCGGTCGCCTCCACCCTTGCCGCGCTCAAGGAAGCGGAAGTGGTGGTGCTGGTTTTGGATGCGCTGCTTGGCATGGATGAACAGGATTTGCGCATTGCGCGGTTGGCTGAACGTGAAGGCCGCGCCTTGGTAATCGCGCTCAATAAATGGGATGCGGTGGAAGATCGCAACGCAGCGCGCCGGCGTGTGGAAGACGCGCTGATGACATCGCTGGCGCAATCCAAGGGGGTTACGGTGGTGCCGCTTTCGGCAGCGACCGGGCGTGGGGTGGATAAGCTGATGCCCGCGGTACGCGCGGCCTATGCGCTCTGGAATCGCCGCATCCCGACCGGGGAGGTCAATCGCTGGTTCGAAGCCGCGCTGGCACGGCACCAGCCGCCTTTGGTGGATGGCAAGCGGATCAAGCTCCGCTACGCGACCATGCCGAAGGCGCGCCCGCCGACGCTGGTGATTTTCGGCACGCGCGCCGATGTGCTGCCGGAGGATTATCGGCGCTATCTGGTCAATTCCTTCCGCGATCATTTCACCATGCCCGGCGTGCCGATCCGGCTGCAATTGCGGTCCCCGCGCAACCCCTATGCCGACGATGACGGCTGATCTTTCGTTCGGGGCAAAACGCGCTTAGGGTTGATGCGCTTGACGGGGTGATGTTGCGCGCATGATTGCCGATACGGCCAAGAAGCTTCTGTACCTGGCCCTTGGGGCCATGTTTGTGCAGCAGACCTTTGCTTCCATCGGTCGCACCCTGCCGCTGGTCATCGCGCCCGCGATTATCGAAGATTTGCACATAGACCCTGCCCTGGTCGGGGTTTATGTCGGCGCGGCGGCGCTCGCTTCGCTGGTGTTTCAGCTTGGCTGCGGCAGTTTCATCATCCGCTATGGCGCGCTGCGGATGAGTCAGGTGGCGCTGGTGTTCCTCGCGGCTGGCATGGCCTTGGCGGCGGCGGGGCCGCTGCTGTTCTTTTTGATTTCGGCGATTATCGGCGGTGGCGGTGCCGCAACCTCCACGCCCGCGAGTTCGCATCTGCTCGGCCGCTATTCCCCGCCCAAGCAGGCGCCCCTGGTGTTTTCCATCAAGCAAACGGCGGTGCCAGCAGGGCTTTTGCTGGCGGGGCTGCTTGGTCCCCTCATGACCTTGTATTGGGGATGGAGCGGCGCGCTACTGGTGACGGCGGGTGCCTGCTTCCTGTTTGCCGTAATGTTGGAACCGCTGCGTGGTGAGTTTGATTCGGATCGTTTGCCAAGCCGCAGCTTTCATTTTTCGGATTTCCGCACGACGCTGGCGGCGGTGTTGAAATCCAAGGATTTGCGCGAATTGTCGCTGGCCTGCTTTGCCTTCAATGGGCTGCAAACCGCCTTCACCAGCTATTATGTGCTGTATCTGACGGCGCTGAATTACGATCTGGCAACGGCGGGGCTGATGTTTGCCATTGCCATGGTGATCGCCGTGCCGATGCGCATTTTCTGGGGCTGGCTGAGCAGTGGGCGCATTGCACCGCGCCGCGTTATGGCGGGGCTTTCGCTCGGCATGGCCGCGAGTGCGGCGTTGATGAGCCTATATGCCGCGGATTGGCACCCGCTGCTGATCGCCATCATCGCAACGGGCATGAGTGCCACGGCGATGTCCTGGCATGGCGTGCTGCTGTCTGAGGCAGCGCGGCTCGCGCCGCCCGGCATGCGCGGTGCGGCGACGGGGGGCGTGCTGTCCTTCGGGCAGGTCGGTGCCTTTATCCTGCCCGTGATCTATGCGGCGCAGCTTGCCGTGACCAATAGCCATGGCATTGGCTTTGTTCTGTGTGGCCTGCCGGCGCTGGTGGTGGGCGTTGTGATGTGGCGGGATTCGCGGCGAGCCGCCTGATCAAGCCCCAAAGCCGCGCCCGGGAACGGAAGCGAGCAGCGCTTGCGTATAGGCATGGCGCGGTGCCTCAAAAACCTGCGCGATGGGGCCGTGTTCCACCACTTCGCCGTCCTTCATCACCGCAACCAGATCACAAACCTGCGCCGCCACGCGCAAATCATGCGTGATGAAGACAATGGAAAGCCCAAGCCTTTCGCGCAAATCCGCGAGCAGCTTCAGAACCTGTGCCTGCACCGATACATCAAGCGCCGATACTGGTTCATCCGCGACCAGCACTTCGGGTTCCATTGCCAGCGCACGCGCAAGCCCAATGCGCTGGCGCTGCCCGCCGGAGAATTCATGCGGGAAGCGTTCAATCGCCGCCGGATCAAGCCCGACCAGGCTGAATAATTCGCGCGCTTTCGCCATGGCCAAATCGCGCGCCATGCCATGGATCATCGGACCTTGCGCCACCAATTCGCCGGCGCGCCGGCGCGGATTGAGCGAGGCATAGGGGTCCTGAAACACCATCTGGATGCGTCGCGCGGCCTGGCGTGCCTCTCGCTTTGGCAAATGCAGCAGATCAACGCCATCGAGCCGAATGCTGCCGCCATCGGCGCGCACCAGGCGTGTGATGCAGCGCGCGAGGGTGGATTTGCCGGAACCTGATTCGCCAACCACGCCAAGCGTGCCGCCTTTGGGGAGCGAGAGTGTGACATCCCGCACCGCATGGGTTTCGCGCCGGCGGCGCCCGAACAATCCACCGCTGCGATAGGTTTTCTGCACACCTTCCAGCACCAGGATGGACTCGCTGGCAATGGCCCGCGGCGCCGGGGCTTTCAGCGGTGGCACGGCAGCGATCAGCGCCTTGGTGTAGTCATGCTGCGGATCATGCAGCACATCACGCGCCGGGCCTTGTTCCACCAAAAGCCCATGCTGCATCACTGCCACGCGATCAGCGATTTCCGCGACTACGCCGAAATCATGCGTAATGAACAGCACTGCCGTGCCCTTGCGGCGCTGCAAATCGCGGATCAGCGCCAGGATTTGCGCCTGGGTGGTGACATCCAAGGCCGTGGTCGGTTCATCGGCAATCAGCATCACAGGATCAAGCGCCAGGGCCATGGCAATCATGGCGCGCTGGCGCTGCCCGCCGGAAAGCTCATGCGGGAAGGCGCGCGCAGCTTCCGCCGGGTGTGGGATGCGCACTTCGTCCAGCAGTGCCAGGACGCGGGCTTCGATCTCGGTTGTGCTGAGGCCGGTATGGATACGAAACATCTCTGCGATCTGATCGCCAATGCTACGCAGGGGGTTGAGCGCGGTCATGGGTTCCTGGAACACCATGGCAATGCGCGCACCGCGCAAAGCGCGCATGGTCGCCTCATCCGCGCTGGCGAGGTCCTTGCCCTCGAATTGGATGGTACCACCCGTGATGCGCACATTTCCCGGCAGCAGGCGCATGACGGCACTCGCCATCATGGATTTGCCGGAGCCACTTTCACCGACCACGCAAAGAATCTCGCCCGCTTTCAATTCCAGCGAGACCTGGCGCAAAGCCTCTGGCCGATCCGCGCCGCGCGGCAGGGCGACCGTCAAGTCTTTCAGGGCAAGTACCGCGCTCATCGGCCTTTCAGCCTTGGATTCAAAGCATCATTCAAGCCCTGCCCAACCAGCGAAACCGCCAGCACCGTCAGTAAAATGGCAATGCCCGGAATGGCCGAAACATACCATTGCACGCGCAGCACATCGCGCCCGAGCCCGATCAGATTGCCCCAGGATGCGACATTGGGATCGGAAAGGCGCAGAAACGCCAAAGCGCTTTCCAGCAGAATGGCCACCGCCATGACAACGCTGGCATAGACAATCACGGGCGGCAGCGCATTGGGCAGGATTTCGCGGAAGATGATCTGCCCATCCCCCATGCCAAGCCCGCGACAGGCCTGCACGAATTCGCGGTTGCGCAGCGTCAGGAATTCTGCGCGCGTTAGCCGCGCGGTGGCCGGCCAGGAAACCACGCCAATCGCAACCACCACGGTGGTAAGCTCTGACCCAAAGATCGAAACCAGCACCAGCAGGAGAAGGAAATTGGGCAGGGTCTGAAACGCCTCCGTCAGCCGCATCAGCACATCATCCACCACACCGCCGTAATAGCCTGCCAGCGCGCCGATCACGATGCCAATCGCAACCGCGATGGAAGTCGCGACCAGGCCAATCAGCAACGAAACCCGCGCGCCATGGAAGATTTGCGCCGCAATATCGCGCCCGGAATTATCCGTACCCAGCGGGAAGCGCGGATTGGCGCCTGGCCATTGCAGCGGCCGACCGGCGAGTGCCAGCGGGTCGCGCGGAAAGAACCAATCCGCCGTCAGCGCCATGATGATAATCGCAATCAGCAGCAATAGCCCAATGCCGGCTGCCGGGTTGCGCAAATAGGCCAGCGCAAAACGCTTGAGCGCGGCCATCAGGGCGCGCCCCCGGTGCCGATGCGCGGATCAAGCCGCGCATAAAGCAAATCCACCAGGAAATTCACGACAATGACCAGCAGGGCAGAGACGAAGACAATCCCGAGCAGCGTATTCAAATCCCGTTGCACCACCGCTTCATAGGCAAGCCGCCCAAGGCCGGGCAGGGAAAACACGCTCTCCACCACCACAGACCCGCCCAGCATGGTGCCGGCTTGCAGGCCGATCAGCGTCACCATGGGCAGCATGGCGTTGCGCAGCACATGGCGTAGCATCACGCGGGTTTCATCCAGCCCCTTGGCGCGCGCCGTGCGCACAAAATCCAGCGTGAGCACCTCCAGCATGGATGCACGCATGATGCGGAGATAAATCGCCAGGAAAATCAGCCCAAGCGTCAGTGTGGGCAGGACCAGATGCGCGGCAATGTCACGCAGCCGCGCAAATCCCGTAAGGCCCGAGGCGATATCCTCAAACCCGCCGGCGGGCAGCCATTGCAGATG
>JADCES010000038.1 GCA_020250005.1 Roseomonas sp. | reverse complement strand
CCCAGCGCATCCACCGGCTGAACCGGCGAACGAACCTGGATGATCCCGGCATTGGCCGCGATTTCCTGGGAGAAGGCCGCAATGGAATTCAGACTGAGCATGAAAGGGACCTTAGGCCGTAAAGATGAATGAAAGGTTAACGCGGAAGCCCCCCCGGCGGAGGTAGACGTGAAATTTAGCCTTATCTTCGGCTTTTGGTTGATCGTCTCGGCGGCGTCCATACACGTATAATTGCATGGACGCCTTAAAAAATTGGGCTGTTTTGTACTGCCGGGGGGTTAAAGCCCTCCTCCGTCATCAACCAGAGGGAGGCAAGTCGCCCTTCAGGTCCTGAGCGCCATCGGCACAAACGGGCGCTCCGCCGCACCGGAATAGACCTGACGCGGGCGGCCAATCCGCTGGCTTGGGTCTTCGATCAATTCCTTCCACTGGCTGACCCAGCCCACCGTACGCGCCACGGCGAACAGCACGGTGAACATATGGGTCGGAATGCCCATGGCCTTCAGGATAATGCCCGAATAGAAATCCACATTCGGGTAAAGCTTGCGGCTGACGAAATAATCATCGGAAAGCGCGATGCGTTCCATTTCCATCGCCATATCCAACAACGGTTCATCCTTGATGCCGAGTTCAGCCAACACTTCGTGGCAGGTTTCCTTCATGATCTTCGCGCGCGGATCAAAATTCTTATAGACCCGGTGGCCGAAGCCCATCAGCTTGGTGTGGCTGTTCTTGTCCTTCACTTCGCTGATGAAGGCAGGAATGTTCTTGGGGTGCCCAATTTCGCCGAGCATCTTCAGCACGGCTTCATTGGCACCACCATGCGCCGGACCCCAAAGGGCAGCGATACCCGCCGCGATACAGGCAAAGGGGTTGGCGCCGGTTGAACCCGCGAGCCGCACCGTGCTGGTGGACGCATTCTGTTCGTGATCCGCATGCAGGATCATGATGCGGTCCATGGCGCGCGCCAGAATCGGGTTATTCACCCAGGGCTCCGCCGGCACGGCGTTCAGCATATACAGGAAGTTTTCCGCATAGCTCAGATCATTGCGCGGATACATGAAGGGCTGGCCGATGGAATATTTATAGGCCCAGGCCGCAATGGTCGGCACTTTCGCAATCAGGCGGAAGGCCGCGATCTCACGCTGGCGCGGATCATTGATGTCGAGATTGTCGTGATAGAAGGCGGCCAAGGCGCCGACCACGCCGCACATCACCGCCATCGGGTGCGCATCGCGGCGGAAGCCATCGAAGAAGCGGCGCAGCTGTTCATGCAGCATGGTGTGATAGGTCACACCCTTGCGGAATTCCTCATATTGCGCGGCATTGGGCAATTCGCCATTCAGCAGCAGATAGGAGATTTCGAGGAAGCTCGATTTTTCGGCCAATTGCTCAATGGGATAGCCGCGATAGAGCAGAATGCCGGCATCGCCATCAATATAGGTGATGGTGCTTTCGCAGGAAGCGGTCGCGCCATAGCCGGGGTCGAAGGTGAAAATCCCAAGATCGCCATAAAGCTTGCGAATATCCGCAACTTGCGGGCCAAGCGTACCGCCCAGCAGGGGCAGCGTCGTGCTTTTGTTCGTGCCATCCAAGGTGATGGTGATGGACCCCTGGGCCTTCGTGGTCATGCTTGTCTTCCTCAAAAACGGTCACGCCACCAGCACAAGCGGGGGCGATTAATCATGGTGCGGTGCAGGATAAGGGGGGAGCGGGCAGATTGGCAAACCCCGTGGCCGGCAGACAGCGAAACCCTAACGCCGAAGCGTAAACCGCCCTTGAAGATTGGGGTAAAGCGTAGCGTCCCGGCCATCTAAGGCTCGGCAAAGGCGCTCAGCGCCGGCGCCAATCGGCCGGCATCAGGCTGGCATCGGCCCAAAGCCCTTGCCGCCCATCGCGCGCTGCCACTTCCAGGTGGCGCAGCAGGGGAACGGAAGCCAGCGCGAAGCCCGTTTCCACCATGGCGGCATTCACATCGCGCCCGCCGGCAATGCAGCGCGCCAGGCCGCGGCGGAAACCATCATGCCCTTCAATCCGGCAGGTCACTGCCTGCCCATGCACCAGCCCGGCCAGGGCTGCAGCCGCGGCAGCGCCGCAATCACCGCGCGCGGCATCGCCGCAGGCCTCACCCCGCGCGGGCGCGGCTATGCCGGAAAGCCGGATGATGCGATCCCCAAGGCCGAGCGTTTCGCCATCAAAAACGCGGATTTGTGCGGCTTCCGCCGTGATGGGCCGATCTGCGGGGGCAGAGCCGAACAGGTTGGAAGGCAAGCCAAAACCAAGGACAAGCGCCGCGACAACCGCGCAAGCCACCCCCAGCCCGGAACCGCCGAAGCGTGGGCCAAATTGCCTTCCCTTGAAGATACGCCTTGGTTCTCGCACAGGACACGGGTAACCGAATTTTACGGCGTGTTACAACTGCCAAGACAGCAAAAAATTGGCGTCATACTCACGCAAAAGGCGAAGAGATGCACCTAATCCGCTGACCAGAATGATTCTTTGGCCAATAATTTTTTCCAGGCCGCCAGTACGGCTTTTCGGTCCATCGCAGATCGGGCAAGGCACCAGCCTTCCACCAGGCCAATGGCAAAGCTGTGCGCCTCATCCTTCTCCCGCGCCAGGCCCTGCACCAGGCCGGTCGCGACGGCTGCGTCATTGCTGCGGCCCAATTCTTCCTGCAAATCGGCCAGACGCCGCTGAAAGCGTCGCGCCGATTTCTGCGGGTAGACCGGGGCGAAGACCTCGGCCGCGTAACGAAGGCGCTTGGCATCCAGGCGAAGCTCATGCAGCGCCTCGGCCGGCAGGGTTTCGATCTCCGCCCCGTCATCGCAGAGCTTCCGCCACCGCTTTTCCAAGACGCGCGCGGCGAAGTGCTGTGGCGGACCATCCAGCCATTCAAGCCGTTCCGCATCCGCCCCATCGCGCCAGGGTTTTTCGAGCAGAAAGGTAATGCCGGCCACCAGCATTTGCCGCCAGCCCGGCCCATCCAGCGCGCCGGCCAGCGCCTGATAGGCCGCCTGCCGCTTGGCATCCGCCGCCCGTAGCAGGGATGTCAGGCGCTTATCCTCAGGCAGAAGCGCTGCCATGTCAGCGCCGACTCCGCCCAGAAACACATCCCAATCCCGCGCCGGCCCCAAAAGCCCCAGCATTTCCTTCACTGCCCCATCCAACGCGCGGGCTTGCTTGCCGCCGGTGATCGGGCGGAAGACCTTGAGCAGAGACCGCAGCCGCCGAAGCGCAACGCGAAGCTGATGCACCCCTTCCGGATCCAGCCCAGCGCGGGCCATGGGCGCATAATGCAGCGCCACTTCAAGCAAATGCCCGATTGCCAAGGTAAAGCAGGCCTCGGCGCTGGCCGCCGCTGAGGTATCGGGGGCGCCGCGGCGGCGCGGGCTGACCATGCGGCCAGTGGCGAGGCTCAGCGCCTCGGCGCCCAGGCTTTGGCTGGGCGGCAGCAAGGGCAGGGCGGCGGTCAAGCGCCGGGCGAGATCAAGCACCGCCGGGGCGGGACCGGAAAGGATCACCCGCGCCAAGTCGCGTTCGGCTGCCACGGCGCGCAACTGGCCTTCGATCAGGCTCAGCAGCACTACCGCATCCCCGATCCGCAGGCGCTGGCTGCGCCTTTTGCCGCTGAAGGCGGCGAGGGCAGTCAGCGCCTCCCCCGCAATGCCCTCAGGTACTTCATCGGGGGCAAGCAGCGCGAGGGGCGGCAGCAGCTTGCCCGGATGCCAGGGCGCGTCGGTTTTGGGGACAAGGGCAATCAGCCGCCTTGGCCCGCGCTTCGGCGCCTCAAGCAGCTTGCCGTCATCTGCCAGGGCGCCGCTTGGCGTATCCAGCCAGCGCAATTCCTCGGTGTTGGTGATGATGCGCCCCTGGCGCAGCGCGGCCAGGATGGGAAAGCGCGCGAGCCGTGCCGCTTCCGTCACCGGCAAGAAAAATTCCAGACTAAGGGGAGGCTCCGGCGCTGGTGCCGATGCTTCGGCCCCAGCCCCGCCGGTCTCTCGGCCTTTGGGGCTCATTCCGCCATTTCCGGCAAATCGGCCGGGATCATGAAGCGCACCAGCCGACCGCCGCCTTCCGCGAGGCTCGCCCAGGGGCTGGAGATGCTGAATTCCGCCAAGGCCGCAGTCGGGAAGGCGCCGGCCATGCGCCGCGCCTCCGGGTTGCGCGCCATGGCGTCCGCGCCAGTCAAAGCGAGCGCCAGATCATGCAGGCCGGGGTTATGGCCAATCAGCAGGACGCTCCGTGCGGTTTCCGGCACGCGACGCAAAAGGCCGAGCAGATTCTGCCAGGATGCGAGATAAAGCTCATCCATCGGCTCAATGATCGGGCTATCGGGCAAGGGCGAAAGCGCTTCCAGCGTTTGCAGCGTGCGCCTGGCGGAAGACACCAGCACCACATCGGGCGATAGCCCCAGCCCGCGCATCGCATTCGCCATGGCTGCCGCCGCGCGCCTGCCCCTGCCATTCAAGGGCCGCGCATGATCTGCCAGCGCCGGGTCATCCCAGGCGGATTTGGCATGGCGCAGCAGAAGGAGTTGACGCATCGCCCGGCATATTGGCACGGCGCGCCCGGCTTGTCGCGCCCCTCGCGCTTTTGCCGCGCATGACCATTTGGTGACAGGTAGTTGGAGGGCAGCATGGCTGAAGCATCAATCCTGATCCTGGGCGCGACCGGCGCGGTGGGGGCGGCGCTGGCGCGGCGCGTGGCGGCGCGCGGGCAGCGGCCCGTGCTGGTGGCGCGCGATGGCGCGCGCCTGGCAGCACTTGCCGCCGAAATCCCCGGCAGCCTGGCGATCCCAGCCGATGTGGAAGACGCGGCCGCCTTGCGCGCTGCCGTGGCCGCCGCCGGTACCCCCTTGTCGGGGCTTGCCTATTGCGTCGGTTCCATTGCGCTGAAGCCGCTGAAGCGCGTGACCGAAGCGGATATGATTGGCGCCTTTCGCCTGAATGCGCTGGGTGCCGTACTCGCCATTCAGGCAGCGCAGGATGCGCTGGCGGCGGGGCGGGGTTCGGTTGTGTTGTTTTCGTCCATCGCCGCCCGGGCGGGCTTCACCAACCACACGGCGATTGCCGCCGCCAAGGGCGCGGTGGAAGGGCTGACAGTCGCACTCGCCGCCGAATTGGCGCCTGCCATTCGCATCAATTGCATCGCGCCATCCCTGACGCGCAGCAACATGGCGGCACCCTTGCTTGCGAATGCGCAAATGGCCGATGCGATTGCCAAGCAACACCCGATCCCAAGGCTGGGAGAGGGCGAAGACGCCGCCGCGCTTGCGGATTTTCTGCTATTGGATCAGGCGGGCTGGATCACCGGCCAGATCATGGCCGTGGATGGCGGCCGTTCCACTGTGCGGAGCCGCGGATGATATCGCGTCGTGCCTGTCTTGTGCTGCCAGGGTTGCTGCTGCCCGTAGCCGCCGTAGCTGCCCCCGGCCCGGTGCGGTTTCGTGTGCTGCGCGAAGGCCGAGAGATTGGCACGCATCAGGTGCGGCTTTCGGGCAACGCCGCGAAGCTTACCGTGCAAAGCGAAATCGCCTTGCAGGTGAAGCTTGCCGGCTTCACCGTGTTTCGCCTGCGCCATGATATCGCTGAGGAATGGGCGAATGACCGGCTGCAACGCCTGACATCACGCCATGACCGCAACGGCACCGTGACCGAAGCGCGCGTGGTGGCTGAAGGCAATGCGCTGGTCGCGCAAGGGCCAGAGGGTGCCGCACGCCTGCCCGCCAATGCCGCGCCGCTGACCTGGTGGAATGGCGCGCATTTCACCCGGCCCTTGATCCGCCCACTGACCTGCACGCTTATCCCAGGCGCTGCCGCGCGCAGCGCGGCACCCAGTGGCGGCGTACAATTCACCCTGAACGCGGAAGTTGAATCTATTGCGCGTTATGATGCCGAAGGCCGCTGGGTGGGGTTTTCCACCAAGGGCGAGGATGGCAGCGCCGTTACCTATGAGCTGATCGGATGAGCAAAACCGCCGCACTGCGCGTGGTGCTGGGCGATCAATTGACGCCCGGTGTCTCGGCGCTTGAAGGCCTCGACCCCAAGCGGGACCGCGTATTGCTGATGGAGGTGATGGCGGAATGCACCTACGTGCCCCATCACCCGCAAAAAATCATCCTGATCCTATCGGCCATGCGCCATTTCGCGCGCGCCTTGGAAGCCCGTGGCGTGAAGGTGGATTACATTTGCCTGGATGATCCGGCGAATACGCAAAGTTTTGCGAGCGAAGTGGCGCGCGCGGTCGCGCGGCATCGGCCTGAGCGCATCATCGCAACCCATCCCGGCGAATGGCGCGTCTTGCAGGATATGGAGGCTTGGGAGAAAGCGCTTGGCCTGCCGGTGGAGATCCGCCCTGATCATCGCTTCATTTGCGACCTGCCGCGCTTTCGCGCCTGGGCCAAGGGGCGCAAGCAATACCGCATGGAATTCTTCTATCGCGAAATGCGCCGCGAAACCGGCCTGTTGATGGAAGGCGATGAACCCGCCGGCGGCGCCTGGAATTATGATGCCGAAAACCGCGCGGCGCTGCCTGCCGGCGTGACACCACCCGCAGCGCCACGCTTTGCGCCCGATGAGATCACGCGCGACGTGATGGCATTGGTGCGCGCGCGTTTCGGCGCGCATTTCGGCGCAGCAGAGAACTTCGCCTGGCCCGTCACCGCCCGCGACGCAGAGGCCGCGCTACAGGCCTTCATCCGTGATCGCCTGCCGCGTTTCGGCGATTATCAGGACGCCATGGCGGCAGATCAGCCCTTCCTGTTTCATTCACTGATTTCCACCAGCCTCAATATCGGCCTGCTTGACCCGCGCGCGATTTGCATCGCGGCCGAGCAAGCCTGGCGCGATGGCAAGGCACCCCTCAATGCGGTGGAGGGTTTCATTCGCCAGATCATTGGCTGGCGCGAATATGTGCGCGGCCTTTATTGGCTGCTGATGCCAGGCTATGCGGAAGGCAATGCGCTTGGTGCCAAGCGCCCCTTGCCGGCGTTCTATTGGGGCGCGGAAACCTCCATGCGCTGCATGTCCCAAGCCGTGGGGCAGACGCGCGATCACGCCTATGCGCACCACATCCAGCGCCTGATGATCACGGGGAATTTCGCGCTCATCGCGGGGCTCGATCCGGCCCAGGTCAATCGCTGGTATCTTTCCGTCTATGCCGATGCCTTTGATTGGGTGGAATTGCCCAATACCCAGGGAATGGCGCTTTACGCCGATGGCGGGGTCATGGCGTCCAAGCCCTATGCGGCATCGGCGGCCTATATCAACCGCATGGGCGATTATTGCCGCGGCTGCGCGCATGATGCGAAGGATGCGGTGGGGCCGCGCGCCTGCCCGTTCAATTTCCTCTATTGGGATTTCATCGCCCGCCATGCGGAGGAATTTGCGCGCAACCCGCGCATGGCGATGCCGGTGATGGGCTTGCGCAAGCTGAAGCCCGAAAAACTCGCCGCCATGCGCGCCAAGGCGCGGGAATTTCTGGATGGGCCGGCGATGCGGGGCTGAGGCGCCTGTTTTCTTCCAGCCCCTTTCCGGCTTAGCCTTCCCCATCTCAAGCCGGAGGTCCCCCAATGAACTTGTCCCGTCGCGCCGCGCTGATTGGTGCCAGCGCCATCTTCGCCGCCAGCGCCGCACAAGCGCAGAATTTCCCAACCCGCCCGGTGCGGCTGATTGTGCCGATTGCGCCTGGTGGCGCCAATGACATCATCGCGCGCATGATTGCCGAACGCCTGGCACCCGTTTTGGGCCAGCCCGTGGTGGTGGATAACCGCCCGGGCGCCGGGGGCAATCTTGGTGCGCTGGCCGTCGCGCAGGCCGAGAAGGATGGGCATACGTTGCTTTTCACCTCGGCCAATGTGCTGGTGGCGAACAAGTATTTGTATCGCACGCAAATGCCGCTTGATCCGATGCGCGATCTGGCGCCCATCACGCGCGTTGCGGTGGGTAGCATCCTATTGGTGGTGAATAGCCAGCGCCCCTATCGCACGCTCGGGGAATTGATTGACTTCGCCCGCGCCAATCCGGGCCGCGTCACCATGGGGTCTTCCGGCACGGGCACGATCAGCCATTTGTTCCTGGAAAAGCTGAACCGCGCCGCCGGCATTCAAATCACCCATGTGCCGTATCGTGGCGGATCACTCGCGATCCAGGATTTGGCTTCCGGCACGATTGACATGATGTTCGATGCCATCCCCGCACTTTTGCCGCATATCCGCGAAGGCCGCTTCCGGCCGCTGGTGGTGGGCAGCGCTGAGCGCATCACCTATGTGCCGGAAATCGCCAATGTCCCCGGCATGGATGAGGCACTGCCCGGCAAGGGCTTTGATGCGCTGAATTGGTGGTCTGTCGTGGCCCCCGCCGGCACGCCGGCCCCGGTGATCAATACGCTGCATGCCGCACTGACGCGCGTGATGGCCGATGAGGCCCTGGCGGCAAGGCTCCGGCCCATGAGCTTCCAGCCCACCACCGATGCAACCCCCGCCGCTTTCGGCGAATTCTGGCGCGTTCAAGAACCCATCTGGCGCGATCTGGTGCAACAATCTGGCGCAACCGCGGAGTGATACCCATGACGACCGAAATCGAATGGATGAAAATGACATCCGAAGAACTCAATGCCCGCGCCGCGGCAGGGGCATTGGTGATCATCCCGGTGGCATCCCTGGAACAGCATGGTCCGGCATTGGCGACCGGCGTTGATATCATTTGCGCCACGGGTGTCGCGCATCGCGTGGCGCGGCGCATGGTGGCCGCCGGCGAACAGGTGGTGGTCACACCCTGTGTCTGGACCGGCTTGGCCGAGCATCACGTGCCCTTTGGCGGCACGGTAACGCTGGATTACGCGGCTTTCGGTGGCGTGCTGCGCGGCATTGTGCGTTCCGCCGCGCGCGCCGGCTTTAAGCGCGCCATGTTGCTGAATGGCCATGGCGGCAATGCCGAAGCCGTGGTCGTCGCCGCCGTGGATGCGCAGACCGAAAGCGGCATTCCGGTTGCCGCCGCAACCTATTGGCACATGGCGGGCGATGCCTTCGCGCCCATTCTGGAACGCCAATCCAATGTGCTGCATGCCTGTGAAGCTGAGGCTTCCATGGTCATGACCCTGATGCCCGAAGCGGTGCGCCCGGCGCGGCTTGCCGAACAGCATGGCCCGCATAGTACACGGGTTGAAGGCCAGCCGCCCGCCTTGGCCCGCCGACGCTCCTTCACGGAACTCAGCGCCAATGGCGTGATCGGCGATGCGCGCAGCGCCACAGCCGCGAAGGGTGAAGCGCTGTTGGACGCCGCGGCTGAACGCATCGCGCGGGATTTAGCGAACCCGAAGCTTTGGGGTTGAAAGAAGAGGCTGTTCCATCATGATCACGATTGTAAGCGCTACGCGGCAAGCGGCGCCTGACTTCGCTGAGAAGACCCCGCTTGGCGCTTCCTTGAAGCGGCTGGCCTTTGACAAAAGAATTGATACGCGTATCGCTTTTCAAAATAGTGCGGGCTTGCCCGTGGTCTACAATAATGCCCTTGACGCGGCCGATGCTGGCGAGATTTTGGTCTTTATCCATGATGATGTTTGGATAGATGACTATT
>JADCES010000037.1 GCA_020250005.1 Roseomonas sp. | reverse complement strand
TCAATGGTGATGGTGTCGCCGATCTGATCATCGGGGCGTACCAGGGCGACGCGGCGGGCAATTTGAAAAGCAATGCCGGCGACAGCTATGTGGTGTTTGGCAAGGCATCCGGCTGGGGCGCGGCGATTGACCTGGCGACCATCGCTGCCGGCACGGGTGGCTTTGTCATCCATGGGCAGGATGGCGGTGACGTTTCCGGCCGTTCCGTGGCCTCGGCCGGGGATATCAATGGTGATGGCTTCGCCGATCTGATCATCGGGGCGCCCTTCGGCGGCGCGGCGGGCAATGCGAAAAGCTATGCCGGCGACAGCTATGTGATTTTCGGGCGCGACTTTACCAATACCGTGACCCATGCGGGCACAGCCAGCGCCGAAGTGCTTACTGGCACAAACGCCGCCAATGTGATGGTCGCAGGCCTTGGCAATGACACGCTGAATGGCTTGGGCGGTGCCGATGCGCTCAAGGGCGGCGCCGGGGATGATCGGGTTCAGATTGCGGATTTGACCTTCCTGAATATTGATGGCGGCAGCGGCACGGATACGCTGGCGCTGACGGGTTCTGGCCTTACGCTGAACCTTGCAACGATTGCCGATACCAAGCTGCAAGGCATTGAAGCGATAGACCTTGGCGCGGGCGGCAATACGCTCAGGCTGACGGCGCTTGAAGTGCTGAACCTGTCGGATACGACCAATACGCTCCGCGTCACCGGTGCCACGGGCGCCTCAATCCAATTCGATGATACGGGCTGGGTGCAGGGCGCAACTACGGGCGGGTTCACCAGCTTCACCAATGGCGCGGCTAGCGTGATCTTCGCGGATGGCAGTGACACGATAGTTGGTGGCGTCGGCAGCAACCAAACCCTGTCTGGTGGAGAATATGATGACAGGCTGGTCGCTGGAAATGGGCTGGGCCAATTCCTGGTCGGCGATGTCGGCAATGATACGCTTGTTGGCGGCGGGGGCCGCAATCAGGAAGCCTATGGCGGCAATGGTGGCGATAGCCTGAATGGCGGCAGCGGCGCGGGCCAGCAGCTTTATGGCGAAGCTGGCGATGACAGCTTGCTTGCGGGTAGCGGCAGCAATCAATGGCTCTTTGGCGGTGATGGTGGCGATAGGCTGAATGGCGGCAGCGGTGCGGGCCAGCAGCTTTACGGCGAAGCGGGCAATGACACCTTGTTTGCGGGCGGCGGCAGCAATCAATGGCTTTTTGGCGGTGATGCCGCCGATAGCCTGAATGGCGGCAGCGGCGCGGGCCAGCAGCTTTATGGCGAGGCGGGCAATGACACCTTGCTTGCGGGCAGCGGCGCCCGCCAGGAAGCCTATGGCGGCGATGGTGGCGATAGGCTGAATGGCGGCAGCGGCACGGCCCAGCAGCTTTACGGCGAAGCGGGCAATGACACGCTTATTGCCGGCACGGGCAATGAACAAATCCTTTTCGGCGGTGAAGGTGCCGATAGCCTGGTTGGTGGCAGCGGCGCGGCCCAGGAGCTTTACGGCGAAGCGGGCAATGACACGCTTATTGCCGGCACGGGCAATGAACAAATCCTTTTCGGCGGTGAAGGTGCCGATAGCCTGGTTGGTGGCAGCGGCCCCAATCAATCGCTTTACGGGGAGGCCGGGGATGACACGCTGGTCGCGGGCACCGGCAGCAACCAAACCCTTTATGGTGACGGAGGATTCGATAGCCTTGTTGGTGGCGAGGGGACTAGCTGGGTGAGCTACGCCTTTGCCGCGGAGGCTGTAACGGTTGACCTTGCCGCCGGCAGAAGCTTTGGCGCGGATGGCAAGGATAGCCTGATGGGGATTGAAGCCGCTCAGGGGGGCAGCTTTGCCGATTACCTTGTCTCTGGCCCCGGTGGGGATCAGACACTCATGGGCAATGCGGGCAATGATACGCTGATCGGCGGGGGCGCAGGCGATTTTCTCTCAGGCGGCGCGGGGGATGATGTCATTCTGACCGGCACCACCACGCTTGCGGATATCTACGCGCTATTCGCGACCTAGCTGTTATTCCTGCATCCCTCACACCGGCTCCAACCCCTTGGCGCGAAGCAAGCTGGCATCCGCGCCCTGCACCAGAAATTCCATGAAGGCGCGCGCGGCTTCGGGCTGCGGCGCCTCAGTGAAAATGGCGGCGGAAAAGGTCATCACCTCGCCAATTTCGGCGGGCAGCGTGCCGATAATGTCTATCCCCGGCACCGTCATCAATTCGCTCACTTGTTGAATGGCCAATGCCACTTCGCCGCGCTTCAGCAATTCACCGGTAAAACCCTGCGGAATCACGGTGGCTTTCGCGTTCACCTCCGCCGCGATGCCAAGCCTTTCGATCAGCCCCGCAAAGAACAAGCCGCTCGCACCCGCGCGGGAATAGGCCAGCGATGGTGTCGCCAGCAGCGTCGCGCGGAAGGCTTCCGGCGTGCTGATATCCGGGCGCTTCGCACCGGCGGCCACCGCAACACCAATATGGGACAATGCCAGATCGCGCCGGCTGCCTTGTGCAAAAACGCCCTTGGCGATGAAATCATCCACGGCCGCGGCAGTCAGGATGGCGATATCGGCGCGTGCGCCATCGGCGATGCGCTGCGAAATGCTTTTCGTCGGGTCGAACACCATGGCCGGCGCTGGGTTGGTCCTGGCCCAAAGCGGCGCCAGCACGTCGAGCACGCCCTGAAGCGCCAGGGTGGACATGATGGAAAGCGGCTGAGCCATGGGCGGGTTCCTTGCATAATCATCCGGCTCAGAATGGCGTCTGCCAGGCCGCGCAAAAAGCCAGGGCAGAAGGCAATCGGTTCAAACTTCCCGCTTGCCACATCAACGCGGCCAAATTCCCCGCTGCCCGCATTCAGCAGATACAGCGTGCCCTTATGCAGCCGCGGCGAATGCGGCATGGAAAGCCCCTGCGCGACGACTTCGCCAGACGCTACATCAATCACCTGCCCGCCAGATCGCCGATGTTCCCGCCAGCCATCCGCAACATCGGAAGCACCCACGAGCGTCACGTAACGCGGCGCGCCCGTTTCATCCATCGCAAGCCCGTTCAGATGGCAGCGATCTTCCGCCGCAAGCTTTGAGATAAAGCGCGGCCGCCAGAGCGGCGCAAAGCTGTGATCCTCATCCACGGTGGCGAGGCAGGAAAACAGCGTATTGACGAAAACTGGCCGCCCATCGGGCAAAAGCGCCAGATCATGCGCATCCAGATCGCCCGTCACCCAGCAGCGCCGCGGCGCGTAAAGCGCGTCATGATCCTTGTAGGCGGGTGGAGCGGGCGCGCCAGGCGTATCGGCCAGCAGATCGCGAAAGCGCCAGATTTGCGACAGCGTGGTGACATGCAGCGCATCCGCGCTGACATGCAGGCCCATGCAGCGCGGCAGGCTGCGTTCAAACACTGAAAGCCTGCCATCCGGGCGTGTGCCGAGCAGTAATAGCTTCCCCGCCTGATAGGTGGTGACTGCCATACTGCCACCTTCGGTTGCAAGCCAGGATGAGAAATGGCGGGAAGTATGCACGGCGAAGCGGGGTTCGGTTGTTTCAGACATGGCGGGCCTTCGGTGCTGGAAGGGAAAAACACCGGGGCGTGTAGCAGGAAAATGCGCAGGCAGGAAAAGCGGGGAGCGCGAGGCTCCAAAGTGCTTCACGCTTTGCATTGCCCATAAGTTAAAAGGCAATTAGTCTTTGCCGATCGCTAAGATGGTTGATTTGAGAAGCGCGGAGTAGCATCGCCGTTCTTGTCCTATCGGAGCCCGCCCATGTC
>JADCES010000036.1 GCA_020250005.1 Roseomonas sp. | reverse complement strand
GGTCCAGATACGCGCCAATTCCAGGCGCATTTCGTGGTTCAGCGCATTGAGCCGCTCAGGCCGGTTCATGCGCACGACAAGCACCTGCCCACGGGTTTCGGTTTCAACAACGGCCATGACGTTCCCCTTCGACTTTCGGGCATGATGGGCGGGGCGGGCGCGGCTGGATAGGGGGGATTTCCCAAACCCCCGCTTCCCGTTCTAGCCTTAGCCCATAACCCAACCAGGCAGGAAACCCATGCGCAAGCTCACCATTGGCGATGTCACCATCACCAGCATCATCGAACGCGATGGTCCCTGGCGCGCGCCGGGCCAGATGTTCCCCAATGCGCCGGCGGACCAGATCGAAGCGACGCTGAAGGAGCTTGAGCCGGAGACCTATGACGTCGCCTCCGGCAAGATGGTGATCACCTATCAGACCTATGTGGTGCGCACGCCGCGCCATACAATTTTGGTGGATACCTGCACCGGTGAAGACAAGGGCTATCCCGCGCCGATGGATTTCCCGAAGCAGCCCTGGTTGGATGGGCTGAAGGCTGAGGGTCTGTCGTTCAATGACATTGATTATGTCATGTGCACCCATCTGCATATTGACCATTCCGGCTGGAATACCGTGCTGCGTGATGGCCGCTGGGTGCCGACTTTCCCGCGCGCAAAATATGTTTTCCATAAGCGCGAATACGCGGCGTGGGAGGCTTCAACCAAGGCCGGCGAAACCCGCCCCGGTGGCGGTGGTTCCGTTTTCACCATGAATTGCGAACCCGTGGTGGCGGCGGGGCAGGCCATGCTGGTGGATGATGATTTCAGCCTGGATGATTGCATCACCATCGAACCCACACCCGGCCACACGCCCTGCCATTGCTGCGTGCATATCAAAAGCCGCGGCCAGCATGCGGTGATCACGGGTGATCTGATGCATCACGCGCTGCAAATCCACCGCCCCGCCTGGTCCACCATGTTCTGCTGGGACCCGAATGAGGCCGCCGATAGCCGCACGCGCTTCCTGGCGAATGTGGCTGATACGGATACCAAGCTGCTGCCCATCCATTTCCCTAATCCTTCGGTCGGGCGCGTGGAATCCAATGGTGATCGGTTCCGCTGGCGTTATATGCGCTGACCCATGACCATGCCGCCACTTCAGGGCCTGCGCGTGCTGGATTTGGCGCGCGTTTTGGCCTGCCCCTTTTCGGCAATGATCCTTGCCGAATTGGGCGCGGAAGTGATCAAGGTGGAACAGCCAGGCAGTGGCGATGAAAGCCGCGCTTATGAACCGGTAGCAGAACGGAATGGTGCGCGTGACAGCGCCTATTTCTTCGCCTGCAATCGCGGCAAGCGCAGCGTCACCGTCAATCTGCGCCACAAGGATGGTCAGGCGCTGGTGCGCGATCTGATCCGCCATTGCGACGCGGTGGTGGAGAATTTCCCGACCGGTACGCTGAAGCGCTATGGCCTGGATTGGGAAGCGCTCCGCGCCATCAATCCGCACCTTGTCATGCTGTCCTGCACAGGCTTTGGCCAGACCGGGCCTTACGCCAAGCGCAAGGGCTATGACACGGTATTCCAAGCCATGTCGGGCTTGATGGCCCTTACGGGCGAACGCGGCGGTGGGCCGGTGAAGCCGGGGCTACCCATTGCTGACCTCACCTCCGGGCTTTGGATCACCATTGGTTTGTTGGCGGCCTTGCGCGGGCGCGACGCAACAGGCCAGGGCGCCTATATTGATTTTTCCATGCTGGATGGTCAGGTGGCGTTATTGACCTCCGCCGCCGCGCGCTTCTTTGCCTTGAATGAGGTGCCGCCGCGTTTGGGCACGGAACATCCGGGGCGCGTGCCGACGGCGTCCTTCAAATGTGCCGATGGGCGGTTTTTGCACATCACCTGTTCGGATCAGCATTGGGCGCCGCTTTGTCGCGCGCTGGGCCTTGCTGAATTGGGCGCCGATCCCGCCCTGCAAGCCAATGCGGAACGCGTGGCGCAGCGCGAAGGTGTCATGGCCGGCATTACGGCCGCGATGGCGAAACTCACGCGCGCGGAAGCAGTGGCCCTTCTGGATGCGGCCGATGTACCGAATGGCCCGGTGCTGACAATTGATGAAACCTTCGCCGACCCACACGTGCAGGCGCGCGGTTCAGTCGGTGAATTCACCCATCCCTTGCTTGGCGCCTTTCCCGCCTTGCGCTTGCCCTATCGCTTCGATGGCTTGGCGGACCCGGAAATCCAGCGCCCGCCCTTGTTGGGGGAGGATACGGAAGCCGTGCTGCGTGATCTGTTGCACTACTCACCTGCGCAAATCGCAACGCTCCGTGCGGAAGGCGCAATATGACCGAAGCTGTTTTGTATGACTGCAAGGATGGCCTGGCCCGCATCACGCTGAACCGGCCTGATGCGCGCAATGCGCTCAATAGCGCCATGTGCGAAGCGCTTGTCGCGGCCACGCGCCGCGCGCGGGAAGATGGCGCGCGCTGTGTGCTGGTGCAGGCGATGGGCAGCGTGTTTTGCGCCGGTGCGGACCTCAAGGAACGCCAAGGCATGGGCGATGATGCGGTGCGCACGCGCCGCCTGAAAGCTTTTGCCGCCTATGATGCGCTGGAACGCCTACCCATGCCGGCCATCGCCGTGGTGGAAGGCCCTGCCGTGGGATCGGGCGTGGAAATCGCCGCCGCCTGCGATTTCATCATCGCCACACCGGCCGCTTCCTTTCGCACGCCGGAAGCGCTTTGGGGCACAGTGGGCGCCACGCAACGGCTGCCGCGCATCATCGGCAAAAGGCTGGCGAAGGATTTGATGTTCACCGGCCGGGCGCTCAGCGCCGAAGAAGCGCGCGCAGCAGGGCTCGTTGCGCGCGTGGTGGCGCCCGATGCGCTCGCGGCATGCCTTACGGAAATCACCGCCACAATCCTGAAGGCGCCCCCCGCCGCCATGGCCTTGGCAAAACGCTGCGTGGATCAAGGGCTGGAACGCGACCCGCGCGGCGCACTCGCCACCGAAATCCTGGCCATCGAGGAAAGCCTGGCCGCCGCGGAATGGCGCAAGAAAATGCAGGAATTCTGACCAATGCAGCCCGACAGGGCAGAAGGCTACGGCAAGCCCCGCCCCCCACTTCAGACAAAAGCAGGCTGGACAGGGCAGGGGCGCTTCGCTAGGAGGAGATTTCTGGCAGGGCCGCGGTCCTACCAGGGCCCAGATAGCTCAGTTGGTAGAGCATGCGACTGAAAATCGCAGTGTCGCTGGTTCGATTCCGGCTCTGGGCACCATTTTTTCTCCAGAAACCTCAAAAAACGCATCAGGCACGGGGATTGCTCGGCCTAGCCGGGGGCGCTGCCCTCGTAACCCGGACTCCGCCAATTCGGGCGACCCGGATCGGAGCGTAAGGCATGAATGCGACCCAAGGTACCAAAACGCCCCATCGCATTGTCGTGGTAGGCGGCGGGGCGGCAGGGTTGGAACTGGTGACCCGGCTGGGCCATCGCTATGCCCGCACCGGCGAGGCTGAGGTCACGCTGGTGGAACGCGCCCGCACCCATCTGTGGAAGCCGCTGCTGCATGCGGTGGCGGCCGGCAGCCTTGATCGGGACCGTCACGAACTTCATTACCTGCGGCAGGCGCATAATCATCATTTCACCTACCGCTTCGGGCCCATGACCGGGATTGACCGGGAAGCGCGTGAGGTCCTGGTGGGTGCCACCTTTGACGATGAAGGCCGCCAGGTCACGCCGCCAAGCCGCGTGCCCTATGATACGCTCGTCATCTGCATCGGCAGCGTCACCAATGATTTCGGCACGCCGGGGGCAGCCGAACACGCCGTGCCTTTGGAAAACGTGGCGCAAGCCAGCCGCTTTCATCGCCGCCTGGTCAATGCGTGCCTGCGCGCCAATAGCCAATCCGAACCGGTACGCCCGGGCCAGCTTCATGTCGCGATCATCGGCGCGGGGGCCACCGGCACGGAATTGGCCGCCGAATTGCACCGCACGCTCCGTGCTGTTGTCGCCTATGGCCTGGATAGGATTGATCCGGCGCGCGACGTCCGCATCCGCCTGATTGAAGCGGCACCGCGCATCCTGCCCGCTCTGCCTGAACGCATCTCTGCCGCCACCGCGAAATTGCTTGAAGATCTGGGCGTTGAAGTCCTGGCCGGCCGCGGTGTTGCCGAAGTACGCGCCGATGGCGTGGTGCTGGCGGATGGCGAGGTCATACCCGGAGAACTCGTGGTCTGGGCCGCCGGCGTGAAAGGCCCGCCCGTGCTCCGCAATATCGGCGGGCTTGAGACGACGCCCAATGATCAGCTTGTGGTGCTGCCCACGCTGCAAACCTCGCGCGATTCGGACATTTTCGCGCTTGGAGATTGCGCGGCCTGCCCGCGCCCCGATGGCAAGGGCAATCTGCCACCCCGCGCGCAAGCCGCGCATCAGCAGGCCAACCATCTGTTCCGCCAGATTGACCGCAAGCTGCGCGGCCTTGAAGTTGAGCCCTTTGCCTATCGCGATTTCGGGTCTCTCGTTTCGCTCGGCAAATACTCAACCGTCGGCAGCCTGATGGGCTTCCTGGTCGGGCGGAGCATGTTCATCGAAGGCTATTTCGCGCGGATGATGTATCGGTCCTTGTACAAGATGCACCAGACCGCGCTGCATGGGCATGCGCCGGTGCTTTGGAAAACGCTGGTCGGGCTGATTGCGGATAGGGGGCAGCCGCAGGTGAAGTTGCATTGAGGGAGCGGGGGCGCTGCCCCCAGACTCTCGCCGGGGTGCGCCGCAGGCGCTAGCCTGTGGCGGGCGCAGGGTTGGTGTGGCGGCTGCGCCCAAGCTCAAGCCGTGTCACCCCGGACCCCGCCAATTTTGCGGACCAAATTGCGTATCAGGTCGCGGCCTTCAGCCGGGTGAATTCTTCTCGGAAGGCTGCGCGTAACGCATCACGCTCCTCAGGCGGGAGCCAATTTGCCATGTTATGGAATACGATGGCGTTCACTTCCGCCACCTGCGCTGTCCACGGCATGCGCGAAGCGCCGCGCGCTTCGGCAAGTAACGCCGCAAGTTTCGGGCGCACGAAGGCCACCATACGCTCCGGCGATTGCGGATCAGGCGTCGCATCAGCCAGTAAATCGGGCTGTGCGGGGGCGAAAGGATCAGGCTGGCGAATCGCTGATGTCATGATATCAAAATTCTAGCCTATCCCCAGGCTGGGCGGGAGGGGCGGCAAGATCAAGCCCGGTCTTGGTGAGGGGGCGTTGCAGCGCCACTTCCAAAACCGCATCCGCCGCATCGGTCCAATGCAACAACTCCTCAATGCGCCAGGCAATATCGCAGGCATCGCGCTGAATATCGGCCAGTGCCTCACCTTCCCGTGCCTTCAGCCAACGGTAGAATACGCGATAGCCGGAGACGGCGAAGTCCCAGACCCTTTTCGGCACATGCGCCAGCCGCAGGGATTGATCTTCAAGCAAGGGAATACTGCCGAAATCGTCATTCTGGGCCAGAAAGGCACTACCCAAGGTGGGTATTTTGAGTGCGCGCCCGGTGGCCTGCCCAACCAGCTTTGCGGAACTGAAACCGGCTGCTGGTGCGCGCGCAAAGCATTGCAGCGCGGCGATTTCAGCGCCGATCTTCGCCGCTTGGTCGAAAACACCTGAATCAGCCGGGAAGGGGATATGGGGGAAAACTTCCTCCAAATCCCAGGCGAAGCGCATGGTGTAGGATGAGGCGGAAAGCAGGGCGATGATGGCGTTGAAGGCCGCTTCGGGCGTGACAGCGCGGCCATAAACCGCCCCGAGGCCGGCCAGCAGCGCTGGGTTGAGATTATGCGCCGCCGGGCCGTACCGTCTGTCCCAGAGCGGGAAGGCATATCCGCCGTATGAACCGCGAAACGCGTGGCGATCCGGAACTCGATCATAAGTCCATAATGCAGGCCCAGCGCCTAGCCCCTTCGGTAATGTAAACAAACATTTGTTGTCTTCACCAATAACAGTTGCGAGATCAGATCTTCCATAATCGACGAACGCGCGGTGTGAGTAGAGAAATCGTTGATCGAAGGGTCTGTAAGCGGTAAGGCGAATTAAAGTGGGTTGCCAACCTGCTTGTATGGCTGGTCCAATTTGGCGATCTCTCGTTTCGTGAAAAATTCGTTTGGCTTCAATTTCCTCCGCAACTAGAAAGGCGCGTAGTTTTTCGGCAATTTCTTCGATTGATAATCCGTAAACTAAAGCGTCACGTTTTGTTTCGATGCCGGAATTCCGAAATTGAAACACTTCCGGTAGGGACGGCCAATCAAGCCCTTGAAACCCTGCCGGAACAAAATCCGTCAGGCCAGTGCCTTCAATGCGCACGAATGATACCGTATCCGGCCTCGACTTTGCCTGTTCCACCCAGGCCAGCTTTTGTGCTTCGGTAAAGGCGCCATGGCGCCAGGCATCGGCGTAGAAAACCTCCGCCAAGGCGCCTTGCGGGCGTTCCGTATTGGTGGCCATGGCGGTCAGGATGCAAACGCCCGTCATGATATTGAACACCCCCTCATCCTGCGTGACCGCCGCTGGCTGAGCGCCGCGCGAATCACCGCGCAGATCAAGAATCTCTAGGCGGTCAAAACGCTGGCGCAGCATTTGCCGCAGCCCCGCGTAAGGATGCCCTGCCAGGAACGTCCGATTGGTGATCAGGCACACCACGCCGCGCCTTGGCGCGCCTTCACTTTCAAAAATCTTCCACAGGCACCAGCGCCAGAAGGCCACTGATAATTCCGGGAAGGTATTCAGTTCATTGCCCCAGCCCGCGTTGCGGACCGGTTGCTTCAAGTCATCCCAAAATCCGCCATCCCAGCCGGAAATGATGCCGGCCTCCTCACCCGCCTGTAAGCGGCGATAGGGTGGATTGCCTATAATGGCGATGATCGGGGTCTCGCGCTTCAGCGTATCCGCGGCCCGGCGTTCTTCCACAATCGGGCCGGCCATGAAGCCAAGATGTGGCGTAAGCCCCTTGGTGTCGCGCGGCGCCGCCAGCGTATCGGCCAAATAAATCGGCAGCCTTCCTGCTGGCATTTTGCCAGTGACCGCGGCCACTTCGCGCAGCAGGCGATAATGCGCGACGGTATAGGGAATGACCAATAATTCGAAGGCGTGCAGCCGATTGGCCAGAGCTTCCATTTCAGTTGCGGCGGCGCCTTCGCCATAGCGTTCGCGGATGCGCGCAAGGCCATGGGTGGCAGCGGCTATCAGGAAGGTGCCGGTGCCGCAGGCGGGGTCCAGCAGCAATACGTTTCTGTCGGCTATGCCTTCGGTGCCAAGATGGTTCTGCAAGGCCCTGTCCGTGGCATCCACCATGAAGCGCACGATAGGAATGGGGGTGAAGAATACCCCATGTTTTTTGCGGGCTTCCGGGTCAAAGACCGAAAGGAAATCCTCATAAAAATAAAGGATGGGGTCTCGGTCCTCTTGTGGTGCCAGCATGGCGGGGTCGAAGACATTCACGGTGTCGCGCAGGACATCGAAGGAAGCGCCAAGGGCCGCGAGGATTTCATCCTGCGTCAGGGCGCGCAGGGTGGCGCTGAGCAGTGGAAAATTGCCGCTGGGCAGGCTGCGATAGGCACGTTCGTCAACTTCCTGCGCGCCGGCTTCCCGCGCCAGAAGCAGCCCGAAGGCCAGGGTCTGGGCGAAGGCATTGGCGAAAAGGGAGGTTTCATCCTGATCATCATAGCCGCCGGCCTTGGGGTGGGCGAAAAGCGTTTCGCGGAATTCGGCCTGCACGGCCTGAAGCGCTTCAGGCGGGTTTGCCCGGCACATATCGGCGACAATCGCGCGCACCAGTCGCGCGGCATGCGCGAGCGAATCGGCCAATTCCCGTGCATCGCGTGGCGGGATGGGTTGTGCCTGAGCCAGTGTTTCAAGGATCGTAATGAAGCCATGCGCATCATGGCCCCTGATCATTCGGTCGGCGCGGGCATCTGGTGTATTGGGGTCCAGCGCGGCGGCGGGCAGGATAATGGCTTCCGCTTGCACATCGCCTCGGCGAAAAAGCTTGATGCCGTGAAAATTGCAAAGCGCCCATGTAGGCAATTCTTGGAAACGCTTGAATTGGTCTCCGTCATGTCCGCGCCAGCGTTCCGGATTCAGTAACTTTGCAGGTTCCTTCAATTCGATAAAGGCGCGGGCAGGCCCGCCTGGACGCGCAAAAGCCAAATCGGGGCGTCCAAGGCCGGCCTGCTTATATTCCGGCAATAGCCTGGGCGCCCCAGGAAGACGGATTTTCAGTATTTCTTCGATCAGTGTTTGAAAGCGCGGAGCGATCAGCAGCTCAAGTGCCGTTCCATCTCCCGTATTGTTGCTATTGGCGCGGCGATCGGCCCGGACATCTTTGGCGAAGGTAATCAGAATTTCGCTGAGTTCTGTCACGAGGCTCCCCCGGCGCGCTGGACCAAGACAAGTTTGCCATATTTTTATGATGACGCCATGTTGTTGTTGATTTCTGAGGGCCAAAATTCTGGCGGGGTCCGGGGTAATATGCCTTCATCTTGGGCGCAGCCGCCACACCAACCCTACGCCCGTGCCCAACCCCGGCGGGGGTCTGGGGGCGGAGCCCCCGTTTTGCCCCTACCCCAAACACGAAAAGGGGGCCAAAGCCCCCTCTTAAACGCCCATCGCTATCACGCAGGCCGAAGCCCGCGCCAAATCAGCCCTGGCGGGCCTTCAGCCGCGGGTTCTTCTTGTTGATCACGTAAACGCGACCGCGGCGGCGTACCACAACGCAGTTCTTGTCACGGGTCTTGGCGGTCTTCAGCGAGTTACGAATTTTCATTGGTCAAACCTTTCGAAGGCGCGGCTTCTAAGCGGGGCGCGGGGCCAAGTCAACCCATGGCTCCGCCTATTCAGCAGCGCGGCGTTCCTCATCCATGATGCGCAGAAACCCATCGCGGGTTTGGGGCAGTTTGCGGCCCATGATCTGTTCGGCCACTTGCGTCCGCAGCACCTGCGCCGTGCCGCCGGCAATGGCGAACATGCGCGCATCGCGCAAATAGCGCTCCATCGGGTTGTCGCGCGAATAGCCTGCCGCGCCCCAAACCTGCAAAGCCTGGTTGGTCACCCTGATCGCCATCTCACCCGCCAGCACCTTGGCCTGAGCCGCCGCCAGCCGGTCCGGGAAGCCATTCGGCCCCGCGCTTTTCGCAGCGCGCCACACCAAAGCGCGGGCGGCTTCAACCTCAATGGACATATCCGCCAGCATCCAGGCCAGGCCCTGGAATTCCCCAATCGGGCGGCCGAACTGGCGCCGCGTCTGCGCACGCTCCAACGCATGTTCATAAGCGCCGGCGGCCAACCCCAAGGCAACAGTGGCCGCCCCCACGCGCTGGCCATTATAGGCATCAATCAGCCGACCAAAGCCGCGCGCCCAGCCGCCGGGCGGGCGGAGCACCATGCTATCGGGCACCTCAAGCCCCGCGATTTCCGTCTCGGCCTCCGGCATCCCACATAGCCCGAGGGAGGGGATGCGCTTGAACGTAATCCCAGGCGGTGGACCGTCACCCTGGCGCACGACCAGAAAGCCACCGATGCCCTGATCGCGCCCATCTTCAATCACGCGCGCGAAGATCAGATGCAGCCGCGAAACGCCGCCGCCCGTGATCCAGGTCTTGCGGCCATTGATCACCCATTTATCGCCATGGCGCACCGCGCGCGTGGTCATCTCAGTGGCGGCCGACCCTGCTTTGGGTTCCGTGATCAGAATCGCGGGCTTGTCGCCGGCCAACACCAGATCAGCGGCGATGCGCTTTTGCGCCTCCGTGCCATAGGCCATGATGGCGCCAATGGCACCCATATTGGCTTCCACGGCAATGCGGCCACAAACGGCGCAGGCCTTGGAAAATTCCTCAATCACCAGGGCAGCGTCGAAGTAATCGCCCCCCGGTCCGCCCCAGGCGCGCGGCACGGTCAGGCCGGTGAAGCCTGCCTCCGCCATGCGCCGCACCATGGGCCAGGGATAGGCGCCGGAGCGATCGGTTTCGGCGGCTTGGGCCGCCGCTTCGCGCGCCAATTCCCTCGCCCGGTCGCGCAGCCTTGCCTGTTCGGGGGTCAAGCCATCCATGATCTGCACCTTATGTCAGACGCGCTTCGATTGCCGCAGCCGCGGCGCGATCCAGTTTGAGCGCCTTGGCGAATTCATCAAGCCAGGCGCGCTCGGCCGCTG
>JADCES010000035.1 GCA_020250005.1 Roseomonas sp. | reverse complement strand
TCAGCCCATGCGGGGGGGCGAGGAATTGCGCCACCGAAAGCGGGCTCATCATGAAAATTGGCTTGGCTTTCTGCACTGCCTGGGAAGCGCGCAGCAGCAATTCGCGCACCGGCAAATGGCCGCGCTTCTTTTCCATCTCACCGCGCAGCACGGCCATGCCCGGCGCGCCATCGCGCACTTCCTTCACGCGCAGCGCATGGGCATAGGCCGCTTCCGCGCGCGTCAGGGTAATGCGCGCGCGATCGGCTTCGCGGAAATCCTCAACCAGCCGATCCTCCGCCGCGCCATCAAACGCCGCCAATTCCGGATGCTCCGCCATCGCAATGCGGAGCAAGCCTTCATGCAGCGCGAAGGAAAAAACATCCTCAGCCGCTTCAGGCGCGACACGACCATCGCCCAGGCGTTCCAGCAAAGGCTCCAGCCCCGCAGCCGAGGCGGCGGCACGGCGCCAACCAAGCCAGGCATCAAGCGCTTCCGGCGCCGCCGCCCAATCGCCAAGCCTTGCGGCAAGGGAAGTGAAGGAAGGCTCATCACTGCCGAAGGCGATACGCGCATCAAGCTTTGTTGCCTGCTGCATTTCCTGAAAAGCAGCCAGCGCTGTTTCCAGCGGCGCAGCCTCCACCGGTTTGGCACCCTGCGCGAGCGCCGTCAGCGCCGCCGCACCATGAGTCTTGCGCCAGGCCAGCAAGGCGGCCAGTGGCGCGGGATCACTCGCCTCTCCCTGCCAGAGCGCACCAAACGCCGCGCGGCCCAAGGCATCACCCTTGCGCAAGGCTTCACGTGCGGCCTGCCCGGCAAGCGCGGCATCAAGCGTCGGCAGCGGGTTTTCCGCATCGCGCGCAATACGCGCTGCGAGCGTTTTGGCATCACGCCGCGCACCGGACAGAAAACCGAACACGCCGCCCGCCTCGGCCAAGGTGGCGCGCGCTTCCGCAATGCCCGCAACATCCAAAGCACCAGGCAAAAGCTGCGGATCAGCCTTGGCTTTTTGCAAGGCGCCCAGCGCCTGCACCAGGGCTTCCAGCGGCGCCAGATCGCCCGTCCAGGCTGCATGCTTCAGCGCGGCTGCATCATGCGCGGGTGCCGCTGCCAAGGCCGGGTTCAAGGCAAGCGCGCTTTCCGCTGCCTTCGGCCCGGCCTCCGGCCCCAGCGCCGCACCGGCCGCAGCAAAGGCACGAATCCAGCCGGGCAGCCGCCCCAGCAGCCGGTCCGCATCGGCGGGGCCAATATCGGCCATCACGCCGCGCCAGGGGCTTTGCGCGCCGCCTTCTGCCGCATAGCCAGCCAGCAGCTTAATCGCATCGCGCCGCGCTTCAATCGCCGCCGCATCCCATTCCGCCACATTCACGGAAAAATCAGGCGCCGCCACACCGCGTTGGCGCAAGCCAACCAGCGCGCCGATCACCTGATGCAGCGCCAGACCCGAAGCGCCAACTTCCGCACGCATCGCCGCCGCATGGCGATTGATCCGCCCGCGCAGCGATCCCAAACGGCGCACCACCGCATCACGCTCCGGCTTCGGCGGCATGGGCAGGGAAAGTGTCGCGCGCAATTCATCCAGCACCGCGCGCTTGGATTGCTTTTCCGAATGCAATTCCAGGCAGGCAGCGCCAAGGCCAATACTCTCCAGCCGGCGTTTCACCACTTCCAGCGCGGCGAGCTTTTCCGCGACGAACAACACGCTTCTTCCATCCAGCACGGCCTGGGCGATGATATTGCTGATGGTCTGGCTTTTGCCGGTGCCGGGTGGACCCTGGATCACCACATGCCCGCCGCGCCGGACAGCTTCCGCCGCAAGCGCTTGGCTGCCATCTACATCCATCACATGATCCAGGCGCTCGACCGGGATTTCCGCGTCCACATCAGCGTCATCGGGAAATACCGGCGGAATGGCCAGCGCCTCACCACCCACCAGCGCGCGGACCATGGGGTGATCGGCAAGGCCCGGGTTTTCCTCAGGCCCCAGGTCGCGCCACATCAGGAATTTGGCGAAGGAGAATAACCCAATTGCCAGCGCATCCGCCTCCACCCGCCAATTGGCGCGTTCTGCCACCAGCGCTGCGATGGCTTCCGCCCAGGCGGTCGGCGTATAGGCATCGGCATCAAAATCTGGCAGCGCGGTCTTGAAATTCACCTTAAGCATTTCGCGGAGAGACAAATTCTCTGCGATATCACCCACCGCCCCGCGTAGCTTGAAATTCTGCGAAACGCCTTCGCGCTCAAGCGCCACAGGCAGCAGCGCTAGCGGCGCGCGACGTTCGGTCTCGGGTGTCGCGGGATCGCGCCAGATCAGCGCGCCAAGGGCCAAATAAAGCGTCGGTACGCCGGTTTCTTCGCGGGCGGTGCGCGCATCCTGCATGATATCGCGCAGCCGGCGCACAAGGTCAGAAGGCGGCAATTGTACGCGCAGCTTGTCATCACGCTGATATTCTTCCCGCACAGCATCGGTTTTGGCGGTGCCAACACCTTCCGCCTTTACCTTGGTGGAACGCGCACGGCGCGGCTTGCCAGGGGTTGCTTCTGCTGGCGCGGCTTCAGGCGCGGCGGCGGAAGCTTCAAAGCCAAAGGCGCGACCAGCCTGCAACGCGCCGAGTACAAAATCAGCGTCCTCATCATCCAGAATGATGACGCCGCGTGAAGCACCTGGCTTCGGCAGGGACAACAGCCGGTTGCGCGTGGAAAGATCAAGCAGGCCCCGCCGGGCTTCTTCCAGCGCGTTGCGAAGCTCCGTCATGCGGTTATTTTTTCCGGAAGGCGAGAGTAATCAGCAGCACGCAGCAGACCAGCGCCAGAATGGCCAGCATGCCCTGCACAACTTCGAAATTCGGGGAGTCGCGATGGATGAAGATGGAAGCAGCCGCTGCGCCCATCATCATCAGGGTTTCCAGTATCCACTCCATCAAAGCGCCTCATCCTGTCATTGCGTGGCTGGCCAGCCACGGTCGGGCCTTAGTGTGGCATATCCCCTGCCCTGATCGAAGGGTGATTTTCAGGACGTCGGCGGGCTCGGCAACAGGCGGTTTTCCAGGCTTTCGATCCGTTCCAGCGATGTCTTGAGCAGCGAAATCAGCTCCGCCACCTGCTGTTCGCGCAGCAGGTCTATCTTTTCATGCAGCAGGCTGATTTCGGCCTCCGCCCGGATATTCACCTGATAATCCGCGATGGACCGGATGCGGTCTATATCTGCCTGGCGGTTCTGGCTCATCATGATGATGGGCGCGGTATAGGCCGCCTGGAAGGATAGCATCAGGTTCAGCAGGATAAAGGGATAGGGGTCCCAAGCATTCCCGCCCGAGGCGCCATTTGCAATCAGCCAAGCCACCAATAGCCCGGATTGGATCAGGATAAAGCGCCAGGACCCGACAGTTGCTGCCACCAGATCGGAAAGCCTCTCACCAAGGGTCAGTTCAGGCGCTGGCCCTTCGCCGCGCCGCCTTTGCCGGGCGCGCGACAGGGCGGTACGCAAATGGATGTGGCGGCGGTGATGATGCGCTTCGGGATGCTCGGCCATGCAGAATTCCCCCTGCAAAGCCCAAAGGCTGCACCATTCACCCCGGCAGGAACATGATAAAAATCAACTCCGGCCGTAAGTATCCTCAAAGCGGACGATATCATCCTCACCAAGGTAGGAGCCGGACTGGACCTCAATCAGGGTCAGCGGGATCTTGCCTGGGTTTTCCATGCGATGGATGCAGCCCAGCGGCAGATAGACGCTTTCATTCTCCCGCAGCATGATGTTTTCCCCGTCACGGTGCACAATGGCGGTGCCGGAGACCACTACCCAATGCTCGGCACGGTGGAAATGCTTTTGCAAGGAAAGCTTCGCGCCAGGGCGAACCTCAATCTTCTTGACCTGGAAGCGATCGCCCATGATCAGGCCTTCGTAATGGCCCCAAGGGCGATAGGCGCGGCGATGTTCGGTGGCTTCCTTGGCGCCGCACGCCTTGAGCCGGTCCACCAGCTTCTTCACATCCTGCGCATGATCGCGATGCATCGCCAGCACGGCATCATCCGTGACGATCACGACAGCATCCTGAAGGCCGATCACGCCGGTCAGGATGCCTTCACTGCGCACATAGCAATTCTTGGCATTCACCAATTCCACAGGCCCATGCGTCGCATTGCCGGCGGCGTCTTTCGGCTGAATCTCCCAAAGCGCGGCCCAGGAACCAATATCGGACCAACCGATGGCGGCCGGCACCACGGCGGCCTTCTGTGTTCGCTCCATCACCGCGTAATCAATGCTGATGGCGGGGGTGGCTGTGAAGGCACTCGCTTCAAGTCGGATAAAATCGCCATCCCGCTTGGCGCCAGCAACGGCGGCGCGCACGCCCTTCAACACCTCAGGGGCATGGGCATCAAGCTCCGCCAGCATGGTCGCGGCGGTTGCGACAAACATGCCGGAATTCCACAAGTGACGCCCAGATTTCATGAATTCGGCAGCGCGGGCCGCATCGGGCTTTTCCACAAAGCGCGCAATGCGCTTCACGCCATCGCTGCCCGGCAAGCCATCACCCGCTTCGATATAGCCGTAACCCGTCTCCGGCGCGGTGGGCTGCATGCCGAAGGTAACGATGGCCCCCGCTTTTGCTGCGGAAGCGGCCTGGGCAAGGGCTGCTTGCAGCGCTGCCACATCGCCAATCGCCGCATCAGCCGCCATGAACCAGAGCACGGAGCCAGGGGCGTTTTCCTCGGCAAGCAAGGCGGCGGCGGCGATGGCGGGCGCGCTGTTGCGTCCGACCGGTTCCAGCACGATTGATGCACCCGTGTCGCGCAATTGCTCGGCCACCAGGAAGCGATGTGCTTCATTGCAGACGACCATCGGCGGCAGGAAGCCCGCGCCGGAACCCCGCGCGGCAGTTTCGGCCAGCATGGTCTGGTCGGACGCCAGCGGCCAGAATTGCTTCGGGTAGCTTTCGCGCGATAGCGGCCAAAGCCGCGTGCCGGTGCCGCCGGACAGGATCACAGGCAGGATCGGGGGGGTATTGGCGTTCATGGACAATCATTACTCCGCATTGTCGCGCGAATAGGGGGGAATCGGGGCAAAGCCAAGGCAAAGGCTGGCCGGCGTTTCCCTGGGCCGGCTTCCGGTATAGCTTCCGACTGCCAATCAAGCCCGAAAGTCGCCCTGCCTTGGATCAGCCTGTCCCCCTTGCCATTCCGGAAGGCTTTGTGCCGCGCCCTGCCGGAGGGCCGTTTCTGGAGCCCATCGGCCCCATCATGATCCGGCGGGATCACGGACCGCTCGCCTTCGGGCTGCGCATCGAAAAGCGCCATTGCAACAGCAAGGACATGGCCCATGGCGGCATGTTGGCGACATTTGCCGATCTCGCGCTTGGGATTGGCGGCTTCAACCTGGCGGGGGTGACGGGGTTCTTCACCACCATCAGCCTGAATTCAGACTATCTGGCGCCCGCCAGGCTTGGCGCCTGGCTGCAATGCGAACCCGTGCTGCTGCGCAAGACCCGTACGCTGGTCTTCGCCCAAGGGGTCTGCACCGCTGATGGTGCACCGGTGCTGCGCGCCAGCGGCGTTTTTGCCCTGCCGCGGGACGCAGCGCCCCAGCCCCCCAGCGGCTAAAGCTTACCCGTCGCGCCGTGCCTGGGCGCGCTTGTTCTGGGCGGAAACGCTGCCGATCCGCGCGCCATGCACGCGCTTTGAACTCTTCGCGTTCCCCTTAGTCTGCATGCCGTTGCTTGCACCAAAGCCGGCCGGCGGGTGCTGGGCGCGCTGCGCCCGACGGCGGGCGAGAGCCTCCTTCAGCGCGGCGCGGTGCTCTTCGCGGCGGCGCTCATGCGTCAGCTCTTCGAAGCGGCTATTTACCCGCTTCAGCGCTGCCGCATAAACCTGCTTGCGGCGGGTTGCCTTGCCGGCCTCGGCATTCGCGGCTGGCCGGGCATCGCCCTTGCCGCGCTTGGCGCGCTTGCCTTCACGGATCAGGTCACGAAGTTTTGCGTGTTCCGCGCGCAGCCTGGTCGCCAGTGTGCGGAGTTCTTCCGGCGGCAGCGCGGCGATGGCCGGCTGGTGGCTCGGCGCAATCAGGGCGAAAGCGTCGTGGCCCAGGAGTTCGCGTTCTTCGCGCTGTGAAGTCGCCATGGCGTTTGATCCTTATTTGTTGTTGCAAAACTCTTTGCTAACTGGGTGTCCGGGTCCGTGCATGGCGGACCCGTCCCGAAGCTGTGCGCAGCGTGCCGAAGGTCGCATTACCGATAAAGCCCCGCCGCGCGTGCAGCTTGGGTCGCCAGCGCCACCATCAGTGCGAAATGCGGCATGGGCACACCCAAATCGCGCCCCAACTGCAAGGGTGCGGTGAATAGCGCATCAATTTCCATCGGTCGGCCCAGTTCCAGATCCTGTAGGATGGAAGGTTTGTGCGCGGTCTCCCCAAAACGGCGCATCCGCACCTCGCCCGGTACTTTCAGGTCATGCCCAAGGGCACGGGCCAGCGCTGTCCCCTCATCGGAAATGCGCACACCCGCTTCGAAAATCGCCGGATCGGCCAGCGTTGCCTTCATATCCTGGCGGGAAAGCAGGCAAAGCGGCCCCACCACCATATTGCCGAGCAGCTTGCCCCAGATGCGATGGCGGATATTCGCAACCGCCTCGGTCGGCATGCCGCCCGCACTCAACAGCGCTGCCAGCGCTTGGGCGCGAGGGGAAACAGCGCCGTTTGGCTCCCCCAGAAAAAGCTTCAGGTCAGCGTGTTCCGAGGTGACAATGCCAGGGGCCACCACCGCACTTGCCGCATAGATCACACCACCAATGGCACGCTCCACGCCGATGGCGCGGCGCAACGCATCATCGGGGTCAAGCACTGGCAGGCGCTTGCCTTCCAAGGCGCCGCCAATGCCATCGAAATACCACCAGGGAATGCCATTCATGATAAAGGCAATAGGCGTATCGGGCCCGAGCACAGGCGCGATCCCCGCCGCCACAGCAGGTAACGCGGGCGCCTTGACCGTAACCAGCACGGCATCCACCGGGCCGATTTCGGCGGCGCTTTCGGCGGCCTGCACGCGGAAGGTCTGATCACCTTCAGCCGTCCGCAACGTAATCCCCCGCGCCTTCATCGCGGCCAGATGGGCGCCGCGCGCAATGACACTGACGTCAGCGCCGGCAGCAGCCAATCGCGCGGCCAAATGCGCGCCAATCGCACCCGCGCCATAGACGCAAATGCGCTTCACGGCGCGTGATCGCGGAGCTGCGCGCAGATCGAAGCACCGGCGGCGACAAGTTGTTCTACAATGCGCGCGCCATGCGCCGCATTGGCCCCGCACGGATCAGGCGCGGCAACGCCACCAGGCGCCACTTCCTCCACCCACATCGGCACAGCGAATTCCACGCCATGGGCGCGAATGGCGCCAAAGCCGGTTGGCGGCACACCAAGATAAGGCCCGGTACCTTCGCGCGCCCGTGCCGCTTCGGGGCGGCACAATTCAGGCTTCAGCGCCATGGTGACGGAAGCAACCGGGTCTCCGCCATGGCCGAAGGTGATGGGCTGCCCGCCCAATTCGCCATGCAGCTTGCCCGCTTCACGCCACAGATGCAGTGCCGGAATAATCACGCCATGCCGATGGCGCATGCTGCGCGCCGCCGCATCCGCGGGCGCAATCGTGCCGGCATGGCCATTCACAATCATGATGCGCCGTGTGCCGGTTTTGATGAAGGCTTCGGCCATTTCCTCGATCACGGCCGTCAGGGTTGCCACTGAAAGCGTAATGCCCCCCGCGACACCGGCGAAGAAATCCTCGCCCCCAAAGGGAATGGCGGGGGCCACCAGAGCATCCGCGCCCTTGGCATAAGCGGCGGCGGCAATGCGGCAGGCGATATCTTCCGCGACCAGATAATCGCCCATCGGCAAGGCGGGGCCATGGGTCTCAAGGCTGCCCATGGGCAGGATGGCGACAGCGCCCGCCGCTAAACGAGATGCCACTTCAGGCGCGGTCAGTTCCGCGATGCGATGCACACTCATGCCAGCAGATCCAGCGCAGCCCGCGACAAGGCCTGTACGCCAAGGCCGATGCAACGCTCATCCGGCTGGTAGAAGGCATTGTGCAGCCGGTCATCACGCCCTGGCTGGCCAGAACCAATGCGCAGTTGGAAGGAAGGCGCTACGGCCGCGAATTCCGCGAAATCCTCAGCCCCCATTGAAGCCTCGCCCTCGCTGATGACATCGCCCATTTGCCGGCGCACGGCGGCAATCACGGGGTCCAGCACGCGATCATCATTCACCAAGGGCGGCACCTTGCGGACATAGTTCATCTCGGTCTTCACGCGCATGGAAACGCCAATACCTTCCGCGAGCCGCCGCAACGCCGCTTCGGCGATATCGCGCGATTCATGATGCAGCGTGCGCACCGTGCCCTTCAAATGCACGCGTTCGGGGATGATGTTGTAGGTGGTGCCCCCCACAAATTGCCCGATGGTCACCACCGCCGGATGGATCGGCTTGATTTCCCGGCTGACCACGGTTTGCGCTTCCTGCACAAAGGCCGCCGCCGCCACAATCGGGTCAATCGCCGCATAAGGATGCGCGGCATGGCCGGATTTGCCCTGGATGATCAGATCAAACCGGTCTGATGCCGCGAGGCAAGCACCGCGCACATAGCCAAAACTGCCGACCGGCATATCCGGATGATTGTGAAAGCCGATCGCCATATCAACACCATCCGCCGCGCCATCGGCGATCATGGCGGCAGCACCTTCCAGCACTTCTTCCGCCGGTTGGAAGATCAGCCGCACGGTGCCGGCAAGCTGCGGCGCCAAATCCTTCAGCACTGCCGCCACCCCCAATAGGGTCGAGGTATGGATATCATGCCCGCAGGCATGCATCTGCCCCGCGATCTCACTCGCAAAGGGCAGCGCGGTTTCCTCATGGATCGGCAGCGCATCCATATCGGCGCGAATGGCCAGCGTGGGGCCGGGCCGCCCGCCCTTGATTTCAGCGACCACCCCAGTGCGACCTACCCCGGTGCGGGGCATGAGGCCGAGGCGCGTCAATTCCGCTGCCACAATCCCGGCAGTGCGGGTTTCCTGAAAGGCGAGCTCCGGATGGGTGTGGATGTCGCGCCTAATTTCGATCAGCCGCGGGGCTACCGCCTCGGTCGCTTCGCGGATGCGCGTTTCAGGGTCATTCGGCAGGCGGTCACCATGTGGCATGGGGCGGTTTCCTCTTGCAGGCTTCAATCCGTGGCAATGATCGGCCCTGGCGTCGCTAGAGGCAAGGCTTGGGCAGGCCTCGCTTGCCGAGGCTTCGCTGCCATGCAATAGAACTGCCATAAAGTTAGGGGGCCAACGGATGAGGAGCGTTGCACGTCGCAGCGTTGTTTTTGGTATTGGCGCGTCGCCAGTGTTGGCGATGGGGGCTCGGGCTCAAGGGGCTTGGCCGAACCAGTCCATACGCCTGGTGGTGCCCTTCGCACCTGGCGGGACCACCGATCTGGTCGCGCGGCTGATTGCTGCGGGCCTTCAGGAAAAGCTTGGTGTTTCCATTGTGGTGGAAAACCGTGCCGGCGCCGGTGCTACGCTTGGCAGTGAAACGGTGGCCCGCGCGGCACCCGATGGCTATACGCTGGTGATGTCCAATATCGCGAGCCATGCGATCAGCCCGGCAGTTTATGGCAGCAAGGTGCGCTATGACCCGGTGCGGGATTTCGCCCATATTGCGCTGGTCGTCAGCAACCCCACCGTTTGGGTCGCCAATCCGCGCGCAGGTATCCGCACCATGGCTGATGTGGTGGCACGGGCCCGGGGTGCGGGTGGGTTGCAGGTGGCGACTTCAGGCGCTGGGTCGTCCAATCATTTGCTGGTCGTGCAAATGAGCCGCCTGATCGGCACGGAAATCACCCATGTGCCGTTCCGGGGTGCGGGCCCCGCCATGCAGGCGGTGATCGCGGGTCAGGTGCCAATGATGTCCGATAGCTTGCCCTCTGCCGCGTCACATATCCGGCAGGGCTCGGTGGTTGCGGTGGGTATGTGTTCGGCAGAGCGCCACCCCTCCTTCCCCGATGTACCCACCTTCCGGGAACAGGGCTTTCCGCTGGAATCCGATTCCTGGTTCGGGCTTTCCGCGCCGGCCGGCACGCCAGCGCCGATCATTGAAAGACTGAACCGCGAAGTATTGGCGCTGCTGCAAACCGCCGAGATCAGGAACCGTTTTGCGGAGCTTGGCGGCACGCCTGGCACCTATTCGGCAGCGGATTACAACAGCTTCATCATTCGGGAGGTGGCCAAATGGGCGCCTTTGGTGCAGGCTGCGGGAGCAACAGCGGATTAATGTTGACGAAATAGGGCCGAAAGGTCTTTGGGGCGGGCAGGCCTCGGGTAGGGTCACGAAGGGTGGAAGACGGGCATGAAACTTAATACGAAGGATTTGCTTTCGGCTGGGCTGTTCATAGCCTTTGCTGTTGTCGGCCTTTGGCTGAATCAGGACCATAATCTGGGCACCGCGCGCCGCATGGGGCCAGGTTATATGCCCATGCTGGTCTTCTGGCTCCTGATCGGCCTTGGGTCTTTCGTCCTCCTCAGCGGTCTGTTCAATGGGCCTGATCCGCTGGCAAAATGGTCATCCGCAGAAATCGGTTTCCTGATTGCCGGGGCTGTCGTGGGTGTGGTTGTTGGGATGATCGCAGCACGCATTCCGGGCTTTCCTTCCGCTGGCTGGAATGCGCTGGGGATAGGCCTTTTCGTCGGTTGTCTTGTCGCAGCGGTTCCGCCCGGATGGCGCGCCCTGTTCCTGCCGAGTGCCGCTTTCACCCTGTTCGGCCTGACACTTGAACCGCTTGGCTTCCTGGTCGCCATTGTCGTCACTGTCATTTGTTCGGCCTTTGCAGATAAGGAACACCTGGAGCGGCCCTTGGGCGTTGCCGGGCTCATTGCCTTTCTTTGCGCGCTCTGCTGGGCGATTTTCATCCGCTACCTGGATATCCGCGTGCCGCTCTGGCCGCAGCTCTGATCGGGAAGGCAAAACACCATGGATCTTATTGCCAATCTCGCGCATGGCTTCGGCGTTGCGCTGACGTTCAACAACCTGCTGTTCTGCCTGATCGGCTGCATCATCGGCACCGCAATCGGCGTTTTGCCAGGCATTGGACCGGTGGCGACGATTTCGCTGCTGCTGCCAATCACCTTCGGCCAGCCGGCCACCACCGCCATCATCATGTTGGCGGGCATTTATTACGGCGCCCAATATGGTGGTTCCACCACAGCCATTCTGTTGAATTTGCCGGGCGAAGTCAGTTCGGTCGTCACAACACTTGAGGGTTATAAGATGGCCCGAAGGGGCCGCGCGGGGGCGGCGCTGACAGTCGCGGCGCTCGCATCCTTCTTCGCGGGCTGCGTTTCCACCGTGCTGGTGGCGGCTTCCGGACCGTTGCTGACTTCGGTCGCGCTGTCCTTCGGGCCAGCGGATTACTTTTCGCTGATGATGCTGGGCCTGATCATCTCAGCTGTGTTGGCGCAAGGGTCCGTGGTGAAATCCATCGGCATGGTGGTGTTTGGTGTGGCTTTGGGCCTGGTGGGCACGGATGTGCAAACCGGCCAACAGCGCTTCACCTTTGGCATCCCTGAGCTTTCAGACGGTGTTGGCTTTGTGTCCATCGCCATGGGCATGTTCGGCATTGCCGAAATCATCCTGAACCTTGAAAGACCTGAAGCGCGCAGCGTCATGTCCGGCAAGGTCGGTAGCCTGATGATGACGCGTGAAGAGGTGAAGCGCGCCATCCCCTCCGTGCTGCGTGGCACGACGGTGGGCAGCCTGCTTGGCATTCTGCCGGGTGGCGGCGCGGCGCTCTCCTCCTTCGGTTCCTATATGATGGAACGCAAAATCTCCAAGGGTCGGCATGAATTCGGCACCGGCGCCATTGAAGGTGTGGCGGGGCCGGAAGCAGCCAATAACGCCGCTTCGCAAACCTCCTTCATCCCACTGCTTACGCTTGGCATTCCGGCAAATGCGGTGATGGCGCTCATGGTGGGCGCGTTGATCATTCAGGGCATCCAGCCCGGTCCGCGCATGGTGGAAGCGCAGCCTGACCTTTTCTGGGGGCTGATTGCTTCTATGTGGCTCGGCAACCTCATGCTGCTGGTCATCAACCTGCCAATGATCGGGCTTTGGGTAAAGCTGCTCGCGATTCCCTATCGCCACATGTATCCCTCGATCCTGATCTTCTGCGCGATTGGGGTCTATTCGCTACAGAATAACGTGTTCGATGTGTATCAGACCGTGTTCTTCGGCTTGTTCGGCTACCTCTGCTCCAAGCTGCGGCTGGAACCGGCGCCGATGCTGATCGGCTTCGTGTTGGGGCCGATGATGGAAGAACATCTGCGCCGCGCCATGCTGCTTTCGCGCGGTGACCCGATGGTGTTCGTCCAGCGCCCGATCAGCGCCACCATGCTTGCCATTGGCGCCATCGCCCTGATCGCGATGCTGCTGCCCAATATCCGGAAGGGCAAGGACAAGGCGCTGCAGGAATAGTCGCGGCGCGCCCCCTTACCAAGGCCGGCCCCATGCAGGTGGGGCCGGCTTTTTCTTTTCCCGGTTCTGCGTTAACCGAAGATCCGCTCTTTTGACGCTTCAAGGATTGAATGATGCCCCCGCTTTCCGCCCGCCTTTCCCCGGCCTTGCAGGTAGTGACGGCCGCCGTGCAAAAGGCTGGCCGCCGGCTGCTCCGCGATTTTGGGGAGGTGGAGCAGCTTCAGGTCAGCGTGAAGGGGCCATCCGATTTCGTCTCCACTGCCGATCTCCGCGCTGAACAGACCTTGCGAGAGGAATTGTCCAAGGCGCGCCCCGGCTTCGCCTTTCTGATGGAAGAATCGGGCGCCTCAGGCGCGGATGATTGGGAATGGCGCTGGGTGGTGGACCCCTTGGATGGCACCACCAATTTCCTGCATGGCATTCCCCATTGGGCGATCAGCGTGGGCGTTGAAAAGCGCATCGCTGCCGATAAGACCGAATTGGTCGCGGGTGTGGTCTATAACCCTGCATCGGATGAGATGTTCTGGGCCGAAAAGGGTGTGGGTGCCTTCCTGAATGACAAGCGGCTCCGGGTTTCCGGCCGGAAAGACATGCGTGAGGCGCTGTTCGCGACCGGCATCCCCTTCGGCGGCGTAGCGCGCAAGGCGGAATTCAGCGCCACCCTGCATAAGCTGATGCCGCAAGTGGCCGGTGTCAGGCGCTTTGGCGCGGCGGCGCTTGACCTCGCTTGGGTGGCGGCGGGGCGCTATGATGGCTTCTGGGAATTGGGCCTGAAGCCCTGGGATATCGCCGCCGGCATTGTGCTGGTGCGCGAAGCCGGCGGCTTCGTGAGCGACCCGGACGGTAATGACCCCTACCCTTCCGGTATGGTGGTTTGCGGCAATTCCGCGCTGCAACCGAAGCTGCGAGAGGTGGTGGCGGAGGGCATCGCCGCCGTGAAGGCGCATCAGGCGGCCGGATGAACCAGGGCGCGGATCGTTTTTCGCGCAGGGCCGCTGTGGCGGCTGGCCTTGCCATGCTGACCCTGGCTGCGCAGGCGCAAACCCCCGATCCAACCCTTCCAGACCCCGCCCCGGCACCGCCGCCGCCAGTGCAATTGACGCCGCTGCGGCCACAAACACCCCAAACCATGGCCACGCCGCCACAGGGCCTGAGCAGCCTGCCCCAGGGCGGGTTTCGGCTGCGCATGACCGGCACTGAGCTTACCGCAGCACAGACGGCGGCCATTCAGGCGCTGGCCCGCAACCTGGCCGCGCTACCCCAGGGCAGGATTACCGTGGAAGCCCAGGTGGCGGGGCCGGCCGATGATGTCTCAACCGCGCGGCGCCTTAGCCTAGCCCGCGCGCAGGCGGTGAAATCCGCGCTCATTGCCGGCGGGCTCACGCCAACCCGAATTGACCTTCGCCCGCTTGGCCGGCTTTCCGGCGCGCAGGATGCGGTGGACATCCTGCCCCCTGGCGTGGCAAGCCCGAATGCGGAGGCACGGCGCTCATGACCCAGCCAACAATCTATCTCTGGCGGATGGTGATTTTCCTGGCCGCGGTTGGTGGCATTGCCGCCATGCTCGGGCCGGATTTGCTGCATGCCTTTCAGGCCAATCCGCTGCTGAATGGCGTGATCCTGGCCGTGCTGCTGTTCGGCATTGGCCTGACCTTTAGCCAGGTGCTTTCCCTCAGGCGCGAAGTGGCTTGGGTGGAAGGCTTCCGCGCGCCGAAGGATGGGCTTTCGGCACTCCAGCCGCGCTTGCTCGCCCCCATGGTTTCCATGCTGTCGGGGCGGCGCAATGAACGGGTTTCGCTTTCCGCTTCCGCGATGCGGAGCGTGCTGGATGGGCTGCAATCGCGGCTGGATGAACGGCGCGAATTGTCGCGCTACGTCACGGGGCTGCTGATTTTCCTCGGCCTGCTTGGCACTTTCTGGGGCTTGCTGCTCACGATTGCTTCCATCGCCGATGTGATCGGCGGCATGTCGGTCGGCTCCGGTGATTTGAACGTATTGTTTGAACAATTGAAGGCCGGGCTCGCCAAACCCTTGCAGGGTATGGGGACAGCGTTTTCTGCCTCCATGCTCGGCCTGGCTGGCGCGCTGGTGGTGGGGTTTCTCGATCTGACAGCGGGGCAGGCGCAGAACCGCTTCTTCAATGATCTGGAAGAATGGCTGGCCGGGCTGACGCGGCTTTCTTCGGGCATTCTGGGCCAGGAGGGTGAGGGCAGCGTGCCCGCCTATGTCCAGGCGCTATTGGAACAAACCGCAGAGAATCTGGAAGCCCTGCAATCCACCATCGCGCGTGGGGAGGATGGCCGCGCCGCCACATCCCAGGCCCTGATGACATTGACCGAACGCATGACTGTACTGACGGAACAAATGCGCGCGAATAATACGCTGATGCGCCGCATTGCCGATGCGCAGGATGGACTGGCGCCAGCCATATCGCGCTTGGCCGACAGCCAGGCCGATCGGTCCGAGACCGAGGCGATGCGCGGGCATTTGCGCAACCTTGAAATCTATCTGGCGCGGCTGGTGGAAGAAGCGGGCCAAGGCCGCGCGCAATCCACCAATGACATCCGCAATGAAATCAAGATTCTGACCCGCACCATCGCCGCCATCGCGGAGGAACAGCCGCGGTGAAGAACGGAGCATTTTCAAGCCAAGCGAGATCGCTTGGCGACTCGGAAAATGCGACCAAACATCTGATTAGAGTCGTTTTGCCGCACGGCGGAACGGCTCTAATGGGCTAGCGCGACATGGCGGGGTCTTCCGAAAGGCGGCGCGGGCGCGGCGGGGGCCTGGACGCCTGGCCGGGCTATGTGGATGCGCTTTCCACGCTGCTCATGGTCATTATCTTCGTGCTGCTGGTCTTTGTGCTGGCGCAGGGCTTTCTTTCGGTTGCCCTCAGCTCCCGCGAACAGGCGGTGGATCAGCTCAATCGCCGGGTTGCGGAATTGGCTGATCTGCTCTCACTGGAAGCGGCGCAGGGGGAGCAGCTGCGCCAGCAATTGGGGCGGCTGAATGATGATTTGCGGAGCGCGACAACGGCGCGCGATACGGCCCTGCAATCCCTTGCCCTGATCCGCGAAGAACGCGACAGGCTCGCCAATGAACGTGATGGGCTGCGCGGGGAGCGTGAGCGGCTCGGCGCGCGGCTGTCGGATTTGGAATTGGCGGCGCGCAATGCGGCAGATCGCGCCGGTGCCATGGAACGGCAATTGGCCGAGGCCTTGTCACGCGCGGAGAATGTCGGCGGAGATGCCGCGCGGTTGCAGCGGGATTTGCGCGGCAGCCAAGCGGCATTGGCAGAGACGCGCCAACGCGCTGAAGCCCGCATCAGTGATCTTGAACGCGAACGCCGCACCGCGCTTGCGGAATTGGCGGCAGCCCAAGCCGCGCTGGAGGCGATGCGGCGCGAAGCCCAGGCGCTGGATCGGCAGGTGCGCGTCGAACGTGAAACCGTCACGCAGCGGCTTGCGGAATTGGCGCGGCTTTCGGAACAGATCAGGGCGCTGACGGCGCTCCGCGATGAATTGGAACGCCGCGCCGCGCAGGAACAGCGCGGGCGCGAACGCGCTGAAGCCGAAGCCGGCGAACGCGCGCGGCTTTCGGAAAGTGCCGCCGCGCAAGTGGCACTACTGACGCGCCAGACGGAAGCGCTGCGCGCGGAATTGGCCCGCCTCTCTCGCGCGCTTGATCTGGCGGAAGCGGAAGGGCGGGATCGGAATGCGCAGATCGCGCTGCTCGGCCAACGCCTGAACGCAGCGCTCGCGGCACGGGTTGAGGAATTGCAGCGCTACCGCAGCGATTTCTTTGGCCGGCTGCGCGATGTTTTAGGCGAAAGGCCGGAAGTGCGTATTGTGGGGGATCGCTTTGTCTTCCAGGGTGAGGTGCTTTTTGCCCCGGCGAGCGCGGAATTATCCGAAGCCGGGCTCAGGCAAGTGCGCGCGCTGGCAACGGTGCTGGCGGAAGTGACGCCTCTGATCCCCGCTGATATTCCCTGGGTGCTCCGCGTGGATGGCCATGCGGATCGCAACCCCATCCGCAGCGCGCGCTTCGCCAATAACTGGGAATTGGCCGCCGCGCGCGCCATTGCCGTGACGCAGATGCTGATCGCCGAGGGCCTGCCGCCAAATCGCGTGGCCGCCACCAGCTTTGGCGATGCGCAGCCGATTGACCCGGGCGATTCACCCCAGGCGCTGGCGCGCAATCGTCGCATTGAATTGCGCCTGACGGATCGGTGAAGGCGCCAGGTTTCTGGCTTTGCCCCCGGCGCCTTTTCAGGCCAAGTGGCGTCACTTGGCGGCCCGGCTCCGGCCGGGCGATCAGTGGCGGATCAAAGGAATAGTCAGCAACCGCAAGAATTCGCAGCACCATGTCTGGCCGAGGCGTTTCATGCTAGCCTTTCCCAATCCAAAACTGCCCCCGCGCACCGACAGCAGCGACCTGACCAATAGCCGCAATATTCTTCAATGCCGCCCATAAGAAGTTACGGCGCCCATCACGCATTCCCGCCATCCACGGACAGCACCTGCCCCGTCACCCAACCAGCATAGGGGCTGGCAAGAAACAGCACCGCATTGGCGATATCCTCAACCGATCCAAGGCGGCGCATGGCAAGCCGGCCGATCAGCGCCTTCTGCCCTTCTTCACCATAGCTTTCGAATTGCTTGATGCTGGATGGATTGGACAGCACGAAGCCAGGTGCGACGGAATTCACCGTAATGCCATAGGGTCCGAATTCGCGCGCCAATTGGCGTGTCAGCCCAACCAGCCCATGCTTGGCTGAGCCATAGGCTTGAATGCCGGTCAGGCTTGCTTTCAACCCAGCGCCCGAGCTGATGGTGACAATGCGCCCCTTCTGCGCCTTCTTCATGCTGGGTGCCGCAGCACGCGCCAGCGCAAAGGCAGCATGCAGATTGATGTCAATGATGGCGTGCCAATCCTCATCGCTCACTTCCTCGATCGGGCGCATTACCTGGCCGCGCACACCGCCGGCATTGGAAATCAGGATTTCGATCGGGCCGCCAGTGGTATCTTCAATGCGCTTGATCCAGCCAGCAGCGGCGCCTTTCGCCGTCAGGTCAAAGGCGTCGGTGGTGATGGCGCCTGGCGCCTTGGCCGTTTCGGCCAATTCAGCGGCTGAAATATCGCAGGCGAAGACCCGCGCACCGAGTATCGCGAAGCCGCACGCAATGGCCTGGCCAAAACCATGCCCGGCACCCGTGACGGCAACGGTAACATTGTCAAAGCGGATATCCATAGGAAGGCTTCCTTACTCGGCAGGGGAAAAAGCGGCGCGCGTCACACCATTCAATTCACGCATCAGCGCAACCCAGGCGGCAAAGCCTTCGGCGATGGAAGATTCACGCCAGTTTTCATTGGGGGCGTGGAAATCCTCATCGGCGGTTGCAAAGGAAAACATGATGGTATCAATCCCAGCCACATTGCGCGCGATATCCGCAAGCGGCAGCGTGGCCCCCATGCGAACACGGAGCGGCTTCTGGCCAGTGGTGCGTTCCAGCGCTGCCTCTGCCACCCGCAGTAAGGGATGCGATGCCGGCAGCGAATAGGCATAAGTGCCATCGCGCGTATGGTTGATGGAAAGCTCAGCGCCCTTGAGGCAATGGGCGCGCAGATGTCGCGCTACGGCGTCACGCGCTTGCTCAGGGTTCTGCCCTGGCACCAGGCGCATGGAAAGCTTGGCATGTGCCAGCGCGGGAATAACGGTCTTGCCGCCCGCGCCGGTATAGCCGCCCCACATGCCATTCACATCAAGTGTCGGGCGCAGCCAAAGCCTTTCCAGAAACTCCGCCGCTGTATGATTGCTTGCTGCGATTCCGATGGACGCATCATGCGCCGCCATATCAAAAGGAATGCGCGCCAATTCTGCGCGTTGTTCGGGCGAAGCTGCTGTCGCTCCGGCCCAGAAGCCTTCCACGGCAATACTGCCATCCTGATCATGCAGTGTCGCGATCAGCCTTGCCATAGCATGCAGCGCATTCGGTGCAACACCGCCATAGCGCCCGGAATGCAAATCCTTGGCCGCACTCCGCAGCGTGATTTCCATGCTCGTATTGCCGCGCGTACCGACCGTCATGGTCGGCAAATCCGCCCGCCAACGCGCTCCATCGGCGGAAAGCACCGCATCCGCCGCAAGCAAGTGGCGATACTGCGTGAGCAGGGCGCCAAGCGTGGCTGAACCGCATTCCTCCTCACCTTCCAGCAGCAATGTCACGTTGACGGGCATCTTGCCTTCAACAGCAAGAAAGGCGCCGAGGGTTTCAACCGCCAAAAGAAACGGACCCTTATCATCCGAGATGCCACGCGCATAAAGCCGCCCGTCACGCGCCGTCAGTTGAAATGGCGGTGAAGCCCAGTCATCTGCGGGATCGGGCGGCTGCACATCGTAATGGCCGTACACCAGTAGAACCGGCGCATCAGGCCCCGCGCCATGCCAGCGCGCGGTAACAGCGGGATGCCCCCCCGCCGCAATTTCCTGCGCATCCTGAAAGCCAAGCGCGGTCAGGCGTGCGATCAGCCAGCGCCGCGCAGCCGCCATGCCATCCGCATAGGCCGGATCGGTCGAAACCGATGGGCAGGCGACAAGTTCCGCAAGCCGCGCAATGAATTGCGCCCGTTCAGCGAGCAGTTTTTCCAGGACAGCGTCAGTCAAGCAATGGCATCCAGCAGGGCGTTGAACGTTTCTGGTGACTGTTCCCGCCGGCCTTCTTCAATATCCTTGATCAGCATGCCCAAGGCATTCAGCGCTGGTGTCGCGATGCCCTTTTGCGCCGCGAGCCTTGGCATGATCATCAACTGCGCCTCAGCTTCGGTCTTACGTTTGCGCACAGCCAGGTCACGCCAAATGCCGGAATGCGTCTTGGCACTTACGGCGGTGTAATCGCGCAGCCATTCCACCACCTTGATGCCATCCGCATCAGCGCGCCCGGGTGCGAAGGCCATGGGGTCAAAGGAACCGAAGCCGCGCGGGGTCACGCCGCGGGCAAGCGCGGTTGCCGTAACCTCTCGCCCCACGGCGAGCCAGACAGGCATGCGGCGCGTATCGGCGAAATTCCCGCTCATGGAATCATGATTAAGGGCTGTGGCAAAAAGCATGGCGCCATACGCGAGCTTGCCCCAAAGATAGGACCAGATATCGCTGGTCAGAATCGCATCTGGTTCGAAGGCTTGGCAGAGCGCATGCATCGCGCGGGTGCGATCACGGATGGTGCCATCAATCTCACCCACCACGAAGGCGCCGCGATTGCCAAAGAGAATCTCACCCGGCGCATGCCAATCCGCGCCAAAATTGACAAAGCAGCCCATGGTGCGTTCAGCGCCGACAGCTTCGGCGATTTCCAATTCGTTCAAGCCATTTTGGGCGGAAAAAACAAATCCATCCGGCGCAAGATGCGGGGCCAAAACGGGCAAGGCCGCCTTGGTGGCCTGCGCCTTGACCGCAAGCACAATGCGCGAATAGCGGCCCGTCAGTTCATCTGGCGTGACGGCGGGGATGATTTGCGTGAATTCAGTGACGGGGCCGAAAATCTTCAGCCCCTTGGTGCGGCAGGCTTCGACATGCTCGGCCACGGTATCCACCAGCAGCACCTCATGGCCCGCACGGGCCAGATGCGCGCCAAGCGTGCCGCCAATGGCGCCAGCGCCCCAAATGACTAACGGGTCGGCCATGGGCCCTCCAACGCGGCGCGGGTTTCCGCAACGCCTGCTTGCCAAAGCCGCAGCATATCCTCATCGGGCTTCCGCCATTCACCACCGAAGGAACCATCGCCCAGCATGTCGCGTACCGTATTGGGCGGGCTTGCCTTCATCAGCGCCATATCCACCGATGGCTTGGCACCGGAAGGCGAGGGCGCATTGGCCAACCGCGTCCAGGGGAAGTTTTCCATCCAATTGCCGTGGCTGCCGGAACGGTCAATCGCCATGGCGGTTTTCCAGGTTTGCGGCTGATTGTACCAATTGTGAAATTTGATCGAAAGCGCAGGATTTTCGGTCATGATCTGCAAGGCCAGCGCGCCGACGGGCGCATTACCGCCATGGCCATTGACAATCAGAATACGGCGAAATCCAGCGCGCGCGACACTTTCAATCAGGTCACGCGCTACCGCCAATAATGTTTCCACCTTGAGCGAAATGCTGCCCGGAAAGGCAGCGAAATAAGGCGCCAACCCAAACGGCATGGCGGGATAGACCGGAATGCCGAGAGGCTCGGCGGCTTCCACCGCGACCTTTTCGGCCAGGATCGCATCCACACAAAGCGAAAGCTGTGCATGCTGTTCCGTGCTGCCAAAGGGCAGGACGCAGCGATCATCGTGGTGGAGGTAAGCCTCCACCTGCATCCAATTCATCTCCGCGATGCGCATGACCCGAAGCTTCGCGCTTAGCGACTGACTGGGCTTATATCCCAGGCATAGGTTTCCTCGTCACTGCGGCCAACACGGAGTGTTACGCGATCACGCCGCATGGCCCAGGCGGAAGCCACCGCCGCCAAGGGAATGACAACGCGCTTTTCATTCCAAAGCGCGCCAACCTGTTGCAGTAGGGCTTCGCGCTTCTTGTCATCCAACTCCACATTGGCGGCCTGGATAAGCCGATCAATTTCCGGATCAGAAAAACCATTCCAATTGAAAGCACCAAGTCTGAGCTGCGCGTTATTGGTATGCGCATTGGCGGCGTAATAGTAATTCGCCTCACCAGTCAGGGTGCCCCAACCAGCCATGATGTTGGAAAGCTCGCCCCGCGCGCGGGCCGGGAAGATCACTGCCGCCGGCTGGCCCGCCGCCTGCACTTCAAGGCCGATGCGCGCCAGCATTTGCGTCATCGCCGCGCCAACACCCGCATCACCAGGCAGGCGGTTATTGGTGAAATTCAGCACCATGCGAAAGCCATTGGAATAGCCCGCTTCGGTCAAAAGCTGGCGCGCGCGATTGATATTGGGGGTCGGAATCGTCAGCGCCGGATTGAAGCCAAAGATACCCGGCGTGACCATCTGGCTGACTGGTGAGCCGAGCCCTTCCATCGCAACTTCCGCCAATGTGCGGCGATCAATGGCAAGGTCAATCGCTTCCCGCACACGCGCATCACGATAAGGGTTAGCCGCCAGACGAGAGCCATCGCGCGCCGTCACTTGCGGCGTTGGTTCGCGTTGGTCCAGGGCAAGGTTGAAGACATAGACTGTTTCTGCCTTCAGCACGCTGATATTGCGGTCACGTTCCAGGGTTGCCACATCGGCCGCCGGCACGCGCACAATCATATCCACCTGGCCGGTGCGAAGCTGCGCCACGCGCGCGGCGGGGTTGGAGATTTCACGCCGCACCACACGGCCCCAGGCCGGACGACTGCCCCAGTAATTATCGTTGCGCTCCACCGCGAATTGCTCGCGCGGCGTCCAGGATGAAAACCGATAAGGCCCGGTACCGATGGCGGCGCGGCCGCTATTGAAGGCCTCATTGGCGTTTTCTGGCGTCAGACCTGCCGTGGCGCGGGCCGAAGTGATGAAAAGCCGGATGAAATCATTGGGCAGTGTGGGCGCGGGGCCATCGGTGATGATCTGGATGGTGTGCGGATCAACAATGCGAATGTCCTGCACGCGGCGCACATAAATGCGTGTCGGGTTAGGCCCTGATAATTGCTGCATGCGGCGGATGGAAGCGGCGACATCTTCCGCCGTCATATCCGACCCATCATGGAACTTCACACCGCGACGCAGGCGAAATTCCCAGGTGGTGGGGTCCACAATGCGCCAGGATTCCGCAAGGCCAGGTTCGATCTGCAGCTTGTCGCCCGAATGCGTCAGCGTATCAAACACATGCTTCAGCGCTTCGGAATGGGTGCCCGTAGCGGTGAAATGCGGGTCAATGCTTTCCGGCCCTGCGATCACGCCCATCGTCAGGGTCTGCGCAGAAGCGACACCGGCCAGGCAGGCCATGCCGACTGTCGCCAGGGCAAAGCGGCGGTAATTCCAACGCATCTTGATTTCTCCCATCAGCCTTATCTCATCAGGATGCTATGAATAGCTTGCGCTTGCTGTCAAATGCCCGATAATTGCACGCAATGCTTGGGTATATCATTCAGCGCCTCATTCAGGCTGGCTTCGTCATGCTTGCCATGTCGGCGCTTGTCTTTCTTGGCGTCTATGCCATCGGCAATCCGATTGACGTGCTGATTTCCCCCGACGCGACGCTGGATATTCGGGAAGCCACCATTCGCCATTACGGCCTGGATCAGCCGCTTTGGCAGCAATACCTCGCGTTTCTTGGAAGGCTGTTGCAAGGCGATCTGGGGCGGAGCTTTGTGCTAAATATCCCAGTGCTGCAACTGGTCCTGAGCCGCTTGCCGGCGACGCTGGAATTGGCGCTGGCGTCCGTGCTGATCGGCGCCTTCATCGGCATACCGCTTGGCATTTATGCTGGCTATCGGCCGGAAAGCCCGGTTTCCAAAACCATTATGGCGGTATCGGTTTTGGGGTTTTCCGTGCCGACCTTTTGGGTGGGGCTGATCCTGATCCTGACCTTCGCCGTCAATCTCGACTGGCTACCGGCCGGTGACCGAGGCGAAACGGTTGAGGTGTTTGGTGTTGGCTGGTCTTTCCTCACCTGGGATGGCTTGCGGTTTCTGGCGCTGCCGGCGCTCAATCTTAGCCTGTTCAAGCTTGCCATGCTGATCCGCCTGTCGCGTGCCGGCACGCGTGAGATCATGCTGTCCGATACGGTGAAATTCGCCCGCGCGGCGGGGCTTTCAGATTTCACCATCCTGCGCCGGCATGTGCTGCGCCTGATTTCCATTCCTCTGGTGACGGTCTTTGGCTTGGAATTTGGCTCCACCTTGGCATTTGCTGTGGTGACGGAGACAATCTTTTCCTGGCCGGGCGTTGGCAAGCTGATCATTGATTCCATCACCTCGCTCGATCGGCCGGTCATGGTGGGGTATCTTATTCTGGTGGCGTTTCTGTTTGTCACCATCAATCTCGTTGTTGATCTGACCTATGCCGTGCTTGATCCGCGCCTCAGGCGTGGAAGGCGGGCGTGATGGCGGGCTTTTGGCGCGACTATCGCGAAAATTGGGTCGCCACCCTCGCACTTGCAGTCGTGGTGCTGATTGTCACGGCGGCGCTCGCCGCACCACTGATTACGCCGCAGGATCCGTATGATCTTGCCAATTTGAATTTGCGGGATGCGCGCCGCCCGCCAGGCTTTGTCGGGTCTGGCGGCTATGTGCATTGGCTCGGCACGGATGCGCAGGGGCGCGATTTGTTCTCGGCCATTCTCTACGGCTTGCGCATTTCCTTGCAGATGGGGATCGCGGCGGGGGCGGTAGCATTTAGTATCGGTACCGCGCTTGGCATCATGGCAGCCAATATCGGCGGCAAGATCGAACAAGGCATCATGCGGCTGGTGGATTTGCAGCTTTCTTTCCCCGCCATTCTGCTGGCGCTTGTGTTGGTTGCGGTGCTGGGCCAGGGGCGGGTACCGCTGATCATTGCCCTGGTCACCGCGCAATATGCCTATTTCGCCCGCACTGCCTATGGCGCCGCAACAGCGGAACGGCAGAAGGATTACATTGAAGCCGCGCGCGCCACCCCACTGCCGGGGCGCAGCATTGTATTGCGCCATTTATTGCCGAATTGCCTACCGCCACTGATTGTTGTTGGCACGGTGCAAATCGCCAATGCCATTTCGCTTGAAGCGACATTGTCCTTCCTTGGCCTTGGCCTACCACCGACCGAGCCTTCGCTTGGCATGCTGATCGCCAATGGCTTCCAATACATGATGAGTGGGCGGACCTGGATTTCAGTCTATCCTGGGATTGCGCTTATTGTGCTGATTGTCGCGATCAATATTGTCGGCGATCAATTGCGTGACCAGTTCAATCCAAGGCTGCGCCGATGAACCCCGCGCTGCTTCAGGTGCGCGATCTGCGCACCTATTTCGAAACCCGTGCCGGCACGATCAAGGCCGTGGATGGCATTTCCTTCACACTTGAACGGGGAGAGATCCTTGGCCTGGTTGGTGAATCGGGTTCCGGAAAATCCGTGACTGGCTTTTCCCTGATTGGTCTTCTCGATCCACCTGGGCGCATCGCGGGTGGTTCCGTGATGTTTCAGGGCAAGGAATTGGTCGGGCTGCCGCAAACGGAAATGCGCAAGCTCCGCGGCAAACGCATCGCGATGATTTTTCAGGATCCGGCTGCAACCTTGAACCCAGTGCTGACTATTGGTCAGCAGATGGCCATGGCAGTGCAGGCGCATGGTGGTGGCGGGGATGGCGCGGCATTGGCCCTGGCGGCACGTAGCCTGGCGCGGGTTGGCATTCCGGATGCGGCCACGCGCTTGAATGCCTATCCGCATGAATTTTCGGGCGGCATGCGCCAGCGTGTGGCGATTGCCATAGCGCTGCTGCATGAACCGGAATTGATCATCGCGGATGAACCCACCACGGCGCTGGATGTTTCCATTCAGGCGCAAATCCTGGCTGAGATGAAAATACTCGCGCAGGAAAGCGGCACGGCGCTGATTTGGATCAGCCATGATCTTGCCATCGTATCTTCCCTGGCGGATCGCGTGATCGTGCTTTATCTGGGCCGCATTATGGAATTCGGACCGGTTGCGGATGTCTTGCACGCGCCCTTGCATCCTTACACGCGCGGGCTTTTGGATAGCCTGCCCGCCATGGCTGCCCCGGGACAGAAGCTCCGGCAAATCCCTGGCAGCACTCCTTCGCCGCTCAACATAGCGCCCGGCTGTCCCTTCGCGCCGCGCTGTGCGCATGCGGATGATCTTTGCAGATCAGAACCACCGCCAGTTGGCGATCAGCGCCATGGGGCCTTTTGCCATCATCCGCTGCCGGGCCCCGCATGAACGATATTTTGACAGCGGAGAATATCTCACGTCGCTTCAGCCCGCATGTGACGCTGGGTGATCGCATCGCCGGCCTATTCGGCGCCAAGCTGGACCGCCGGCCAGTCATGGCCGTGACTGATGTGACGCTTGCCGTACAGCGTGGTGAGACGCTTGGGCTGGTTGGGGAATCCGGCTGCGGCAAATCAACCCTTGGCCGTATGCTTGCGGGCATTCTGGAACCAAGCGAAGGCGCGATCCGCCTGAATGGCGCGCCCCCGATGCAGGCCGGGCGCAAAACCACAACGCGTATTCAGACCGTGTTTCAGGACCCCTTCGCCTCACTCAATCCACGGCGGCGCGTGGGCGAAACCATCACGGAAGGCCCAATCACCCATGGCCTTATTCAGCGCCGAGAGGCCGCCAGCCTTGCCAGAGAATGGCTCCTGAAAGTTGGGCTTGATCCCGACTATGCTGAGCGCTTTCCGCATCAATTTTCCGGTGGGCAACGCCAACGTATTGCCATTGCGCGCGCCTTGGCGATGCGGCCTGAGGTGCTGATTTGCGACGAACCGGTGGCATCGCTTGATGTTTCAATTCAAGCGCAAATTCTCAACCTGTTCCTCGATTTGCGGCAGGAATTCGGCCTGACGACGATCTTCATCAGCCACGATCTTTCCGTGGTGCGCCATGTCAGTGATCGGGTGGCGGTGATGTATCTGGGGCGCATCGTGGAAATCGGCGACGTAAGGACGCTATATGCATTGCCGCAGCACCCTTATACGCAAGCCTTGCTGGATAGCGTTCCAAAACTGAGCCTTGACGGCAATATCGGCGTGACGTTCAAGCCCATCCGCGGTGAATTACCATCGCCGCTGTCACCGCCATTGGGATGTGCCTTTCATCCGCGCTGTCTGAAGGCCACGGCGCTTTGCCTGAGAGAGCGGCCGCGTTTGGAACCAAGTCGGGAAAATGGATTGGTCGCCTGCCATCATGAGTGATGTCGCCGGGCGCTTCGGCATCCATATCAAGTGCTGCCATCAGGCTTTCATGAGGCTGCGCCGCCGAATTGCATGCGATGCCAAGCGATGATGGGCGCAAGGCTCGCCTCAGCCCAGGGCTGCCACATCATGCAATGCGGCATGTCCTGCAAAAGCCGATAGTCCAGGCCGAAAAAATCCGCGATGGCCTGATCCTGACTTGGCGGGTGGCGCGCGGCATCATCGTGCCCCGCTTCAACAACCAGGCCCGGCATGCCGCGCAGCTTTTCGCGCACGATCGGGATGCGAAGCTGGTAGCGATCATTCAGCACGCGCGGCGATTCCGGCGATAGCGTAGCGCGATAGGCATTGATGTCTGCGACATCCTGATCACCGAAATAGCGCGCGCGGATGGCAGCGATACCGGGCGGCGGCAGCATCGCGCCTTCGGCCACCGGCGGCACAGGTGCCGCCCCGGGCAGATTGCCGGGCGGGGATGGCGCCACCAGCAAAAGCCCTGCGGCATCGCCCAATATTTCTGCCGCGCGCATGGCGACCAGCGCGCCGAGGCTATGGCCAAGCAGCACGACAGGTTGCGCCAAGGCGCGCGCGGCCTGCACGGCATCTTCCGCATAATCGGCAATGCCTGTGGCAGGATCAGCCTGTGCTGCATGGCCGCCCTTGCCGCGCGGTTCAAGCGCGGCAGCAGCGATACCCGCGCGGCCCAGCAGGGCAAGCCAGGGGCCGAAGCAAAAGGCACTGTGATAGCCGCCTGGAATACAAAGTATGGCGGGACCGCGGCCGGGCTGCGCGAATACCGCCGCGCGCGGCAGCGCAATCCGTCGCAGCTCAGGCGATGGCCAGGCGATCATTCCGGTTCAATGCCGGCGATGCGCACCCATTCCTGCCAGCGCGCGCGATCCGCCACCAGGAAACGATCCATCTCCTCAGCGCTGCGGAAGCCCGGCGAAAGGCCTTGGCGCGTGAGCGCTTCCGCCACTGCAGGGTCTTCCACCGCCCGGCGCAGCAGGGTTTGCATGCGGTCCAGCACCGGGCGCGGGGTGCGCGCTGGCGCGGTAAGGCCAAACCAGCCTTCCACCACGAAATCCGGCAAGGCTTCAGACACCAGCGGCACATCCGGATATTGCGGCATGCGCCGCGCGGCGGAGACACCAATCGGCACCACGCGGCCCGATTGCAGCGCAGGCGCGGCAGAAAGACTATCGAGGAAAGCGAATTGAATCTGCCCGCTGATCAAATCCGGCACGATTTGCGTAATGTTGCGATAGGCAGCGCCCGTGATGTCCAGATTGGCGCGCGCCTTGAGCAGCGCCGCCGGCACCTGCGAAGAGGATGAGTAATAGCCGAAAAACACGCGCCCTGGATTGGCCCGCGCATGGGCGATCAGCGCAGGGATGGATTTGAAGGGCGCATCGGCGGCGACGACGGCGATGGTCGCGAAGCTGCCCATCATGCCGATATGGCTGAAATCCTGCACCGGATCATAGGGCAGGCGGCGATAGAGGAATTGATTGGCCGAATGGGTGGAATTGGTGGCGATCAGAAAGCTGTAGCCGTCTGGTGCGGCTTGCTTCGCGGCCTCGGTCCCTGTGATGCCGCCAGCGCCGGGGCGATTATCCACCACCACCGGCTGGCGCAGATGCGGTTCAAGATAGCGCCCAAGCGTGCGCCCGATAAAATCCGCCGCACCGCCAGCGGCTGAGGGGATGATGATTCGGATGGGCCGGCTGGGCCATTCCGCCTGCGCCTGCGCTTGGCTGATGCGTGGCGTGAGGCTGGCAAGCAGAGGGGCCGCGAGCAGCGCGCGGCGGCGCAGGGATGGGAGCATGGGCGTTGCCTTGGTTGGAATTATGGCGACCAGCATGGCAGGGCTGGGCGGAGGTGGGCAACGGGTTCTGCACCGATGTGCATGGAGCGGGCGGGGGGAATCGAACCCCCGACATTCAGCTTGGGAAGCTGACGTTCTACCTCTGAACTACGCCCGCGCCGCCCGCGTCATATACCCGCCTGGGCCAGGGTTGGGCAAGCTCAACCCCGCCGCCCTCTCCCACGCACCCATCGCCATGCAAAGCCATACGGCCCTTGCGCCCATCGCGTGGCACTCCGGCACATGGAAGGAAAAGGCCTTCATCCGCAGTGGCCAGCACCACGCGCGGCATGGGCTTTACATGCCGGCCCCGGGCGCCATCATGCGATGGCGCGTCATCCTGGCAAACGCACTGCGCAAAAAGGATCGAAAGTGTCAGCCAAGGGTGGCTTGCCCCTAATGGTTACCCCAAGCCAGTCACCGACCCTCAGGCGATGACATCTATCGCCTTGGCCAGCCTGACATCGCGCGCGGAAAGCCCGCCCGCATCATGGGTGGAAAGCGTAATCTCCACCCGGTTCCAGACATTGAACCATTCGGGGTGATGGTCCTGCGCTTCAGCAAGCAAACCCACGCGGGCCATAAAACCCCAGGCTTCGGAAAAATCCTTGAAGCGGAAGCTGCGGGTGATGGCATCGCGGCCTTCCACCAGCTTCCATGCCGGCAAGGCCTCCGCCAGCCCAGCCCGTTCCGCAGCGCTCAGTTTTTCAACCATGGCCATCCCCTTCAGATCATCGCCATCCCGCCATTGACATGCAAAGTCTGGCCGGTGACCCAGCCGGCCTCATTGCTCGCCAGATAGACAACGGCGGCGGCGATATCCTCGGGCAAGCCCATGCGCTGGGTTGGGATGCGCGTCAGCAGCGCGGTTTTTTGCGCCTCATTCAGCGCATCGGTCATGGCGGTCTTAACGAAGCCGGGGGCCACCACATTCACCGTCACGCCGCGCGTCGCCACTTCCTGCGCCAAGGATTTGGACATGCCAATCAGGCCCGCCTTGGCGGCAGCGTAATTCGCCTGGCCCGCATTGCCGGTGACACCCACGATGGACGCAATGGAAATGATCCGCCCCTGGCGCTTTTTCATCATGCCGCGCAAGGCCGCGCGTGCGAGGCGAAACGGCGCGGTCAAATCCACTTCCAGCACCGCATTCCAATCCGCATCACCCATGCGCAACGCCAGCATATCGCGCGTGAAGCCGGCATTATTCACGAGAATATCCAAGCCGCCCGCCTCGGCTTCGATCTTTTCCACCAGCTTCGCCGGCGCTTCCGGGTCCGCCAGATCAGCCGGCGCCACAATCACGCGCGAACCAAGTTCGGCCGCCAGTGCTTCCAATTCGGCCGCGCGCCGGCCGGTGATGGCAACCGTCGCACCTTGGGCATGCAGTGCACGGGCCACACCTGCGCCAATGCCGCCTGTGGCGCCGGTGACAAGCGCGGTCTTGCCGGTCAGATCAAACATGTCTCTCATCCCTGGTTGAAGCGTTTAAAAAGGAAATGCCGCGCATGGCCGGGCGGCTGATCCTCAATACTGCCGAAAAGCGCATAGCCATGCTTTTCGTAAAAAGGCCGCGCCTGGAAGGAGAAAGTATCCACCCAGGCGCCGATGCAGCCCCGATCACGAGCCTCATCCTCCAGCCGTGTCAGCAGGTCTGAACCCAGGCCCGTGCCGCGCATATCTTCGGGCAGGAACAGCAGGTGCAGGTAATACCAGCCGCCGAAGCACCAGCCGAAGGCACCGCCCACCGGCGCGTCTTCAGCCTTGCGCCGCACCACAAGCGACAGCGGCTTATAGCCATACTGGTTGATAAAGGGCGCATTCAGGGCCGAAAGCCCATCCAAGGCGATCTTCGCGGCCGGATCATCCTCAATTTCCGAGAGCGTGATCTCGGCCATCATCACAGCGTTTTCAGGAAGGCTTCAAGCTCGGCCGGATTGCCGATGGCAAGCGCGGTGGCTTCCGGCGCATTGCGCTTCATCAGGCCAGTCAGCACCTTGCCCGCGCCAACCTCGACAAACTTGTCGCAGCCCATGGCGGCCATGGCGGCGACGCATTCGCGCCAGCGCACCGTGCCGGTAACTTGCCGCACCAGCAGATCACGGATTTCAGCGGGGTCCGTTGCTTTCGCAGCGGTCACATTCGCCACCACCGGCACGGCGGGCGATTGCATCGTCGCCTGGGCCAGCGCTTCCGCCATGGCATCCGCTGCGGGGGCCATCAAAGCGCAATGGAAGGGTGCCGATACGGGTAGCAGCATGGCGCGCTTCACGCCCTTTTCCTTGGCGATTTCAATGGCGCGCTCCACCGCTGCCTTGGCGCCGGAAATGACCACCTGGCCGCCGCCATTGTCATTGGCGGCTTCCACCACCTCGGCCTTGTTGGTTTCGGGGTTTGTGGCGGCGGCAGCGCAAATTTCCTGCGCCAGTTCAATCTCCGCGCCCAGAAGTGCGGCCATGGCGCCGGTGCCGGGTGGGGTCGCTTTCTGCATCGCCTCACCACGCAGGCGCAAAAGCTTCGCGGCGGTGGCGATATCAAAGGCACCGGCAGCGGTCAGCGCGCTATATTCGCCAAGCGAATGGCCAGCCACCAGCGCCACGCGTGCGGCAAGCGCAAAACCACCTTCAGCTTCCAAAGCCCGCACCACGGCCAAGGAATGCGCCATCAGCGCCGGCTGGGCATTGGCTGTCAGCGTCAATTCTTCCTGCGGGCCTTCCCACATCAGCTTGCTCAGCTTCTGGCCCAAGGCGTCATCCACTTCCTGAAAGACGTGGCGGGCAGAAGGAAAGGCATCGGCCAGGTCGCGGCCCATGCCGACAGCCTGGCTCCCCTGGCCGGGAAAGACGAAGGCGAAGGCCATGATGAGACTTCCGTGATGGTTAAAGGTCAGGCCGCGCGAATGGCCGCGCGGCCCCGGCTTGTCAACCGCGTCAGTTCATTTGGATATTGGCTTCACGCACCACTTGCTTCCAGCGGGCGAGTTCCGCCGAAATCGTGGCCCCCAATTCCTGGGGGGAGGATGCGTCAATGGTGAAGCCGGCTGCGGTCAGGCGCTGCGTCGTCTCGGGCGCGCGCAGGGCCGCCACAATCACCTCATGCAGCCGGGCGATGGTGGGGCCTAGCGTTCCGGCCGGGGCCAGAAAGGCGGACCAGGAAGCGGAAAGCACATCCGGCAGGCCGGCTTCCGGCATGGTGGGTACATCCGGCAGGCCGGAAAAGCGCTTGGTGCCGGTGATGGCAATGGCGCGGAGTGCGCCAGAGACCACATGCGGGCGCACCGTTGCCGCGTTAAGGATACTGGCCTGGACCTGACCTTGGATCATGGCGGTCACCGCCGGGGCGCCGCCAGGGAAGGGGACATGCGTCGCCTCGGTTCCCGTGCGCTTCAGGAAAAGCTCCATGCCCAATTGCTCGGTGGAGCCGACGCCGCCGGAGGAATAGGCAGCCCGCCCCCCTTCGCGCTTCAGCCAGGCCACAACCTCGGCCACATTGGTCGCAGGCACATCCTTGTTCACGACCAGCATATTGGGCACCGACATGGCCAAGCTGACCGGGGCGAAATCCTTCTCAGGGTCGTAGCCGGGGCGAGCCATGACGGCGGGGTTGATGGTCATGGTGCCGCTGGCGGCCACAATCAGCGTATGGCCATCGGCTGGTTGGGCGGCGACATGGCGGGCGGCAATGGCCCCGGTGGCGCCGGGGCGGTTTTCCACCACCACATTCTGCCCAAGCGCAGCCTGCATGGCCGGCGCCACCAACCGCGCCACCAGATCATTCGGCCCGCCGGGGGCAAAGGGCACCACCAGCACCACCGGGCGGCTTGGCGCCCAGGGGCCTTGCGCGCGGGCCTTGCTGGCTACCAGCGCCAAGGGCAGGCCCATCAGGATGCGGCGATGAAACATGGTGAAGCTCCCCGTTTTTCTTGCTATTACTAAGCACAAAGCAACGCATAGTGACAGCCAGGGCTTGATCCCCCACCCCCCTTTGTGCTTTACGCCCCCCTCCCCTGCCGGGTGCAAGGCAAGTGCCCGGCTATGCCCCTATGCGTGCCCCATCCCGGGGCCAGGGCTGAGCCAGCCAAAGGGAGAGCACATGCCGCTATACGAATGCGTGTTCATCGCACGCAATGACATTACGCAACAGCAGGTTGAAGCCATTGCCGATCAGGTCGCCGCCACGGTGGCCGAAGGCGGTGGCGAAGTGCGCAAGCGCGAATATTGGGGCCTGCGCGGCCTTGCTTATCGCATCAAGAAGAATCGCAAGGGGCATTACATGCTTCTTGGCCTTGATACGCCCCCCGCCGCGTTGAATGAAGCTGAGCGTCAGCTTGGCCTGAATGAAGACGTGCTGCGCATGCTGACCGTGCGCGTGGAAGCGATTGAAGAAGCGCCTTCCGCCGTCATGTCCAAGCGCGGCGGCGATGATCGCGATCGCGAGAAAAGCTTCCGCGGCCCGCGCCCGGCTGGCCGCTTTGGCTCTGGCCGCGGTGGCCGTGGCGATGACCGTGAGGAATTCCGCGCCCGCGGCCGCGACGAAATGGATATGTCCATGGGGATTGAGGAGTAAGCCATGTCTGACAATGCAGATCTGATCCCCGCCGCCCGTCGCCCTGCCGTTGGTGCGCGCCGGCCCTTCCATCGTCGTCGCAAATCCTGCCCCTTCAGCGGCCAGGGCGCGCCGAAGATTGACTATAAGGATGTGCGGTTGCTGTCGCGCTTCCTGTCTGAACGCGGGAAGATTGTGCCGGCGCGCATCACCTCGGTTTCGGCGAAGAAGCAGCGCGAATTGGCCATTGCCATCAAGCGCGCCCGCTTCCTGGCGCTGCTGCCCTACGTGATTGCGGATTAGGCAGCACTCAGCGGCGAAAGGGCATGGGACCAGCCATGGAAATCAGGCGTGGCCTGTTGGATGATCCGCGGTGGCTTGCGGCGGCGATTGGTGGGATTGCTTCCGCCATTGCCGCGCTTTGGGCCATGCGCGGATTGCCGCTGGGCTTTGCTGCTTTCTGGCTGACTTCGCTGCCCATCTTCGCCGCCGGGCTTGGCTTTGGCAGCGCCTCGGCCTTTGGCGCGCTGGGCATTGGCACCTTGATTGTGTTGATCCTGGCAAGTGAATGGCCAACCCTGATCTACCTGCTGGGCTTCGCGCTTCCCGCGCTGCTGATGGTGGCAACAGGGCTGCGCGGTGGCCGGATTGATGCGTCATTGCCCTTGGCACTGACCGGCATTTGGCCGGCGCTGGTGATCCTGCTGGTGGCGATGCTGCTGGCGGGCACTGCCGGCGGTTTTGACGGGGCCTTGAATGCCTCGGTCAAGCAGGGGCTTTCGCGCATGGGCATTGCCGATGCGGGCATGCCGGTGGAGCAATTGGCGCGCATCATGGCGCCCGCCATGGCGGGGTGGATGGTGGCTGCGTTGATCCTGTGCGGCATTGGGGCGCAAAGCGCCTTGACGCGGCGGGGGCTTGCCTTGTCCGCAACACCGCGCTGGTGCGAAAGCCGCCTGCCGATCTGGTATGGGTTCCTCCCTTCCGGGGCGGCGCTGGTCTGGCTCAGCGGCATGGGCGGCGATAGCAGCCTGCCCATGGCACTTTTTGTGGTTTTGCTGCTGCCCTTCTTTCTGCTGGGGCTTGCCGCGGTGCATCGGCGTTCTGCCGGCCGCACCGCCCGGCCCTTCATGCTTGGCGTCTTCTACGCCGGGCTTGTGATCTTGAGCGTGCCGGCCGCAATCGCGGTGACGGCCTTCGGTATTTTCGAACAATGGGGGCGGCGCAACCAGCCGCCCGGAGGCATGACATGATTGACCTGATCCTGATGCAGCGCGTGGACAAGCTTGGCCAAATGGGTGAGCGTGTGAAGGTGCGCCCCGGCTATGCGCGCAATTACCTGCTGCCCACCGGCAAGGCCATCCGCGCCAGCAAGACAAATCTTGAGCGCTTCGAACGCGAACGCGCCCAGCTTGAAGCGGACAATATCAAGCGCCGTGGTGAGGCTGAGCGTGTGGCCGAACGCGTGGCCGGGCTTTCCGTGATCATCATCCGCCAGGCGGGTGAAAGCGGCAGCCTTTATGGTTCCGTGGTGTCGCGCGACATCGCGGTTGCCTGCACCGAAGGTGGCCTCACCATCACGCGTGAGCAGGTATTGCTCGGCCAACCGATCAAGTCTGTTGGTATCAGCACCGTGCAGGTGGAACTCCATCCGGAAGTGCAAATCCCGGTGGTGGTGAATGTGGCGCGCAGCCGCGAAGAAGCCGAAAAGCAGGCGCGCGGCGAAAGCCTGGCCGCTGCCGCGCAGGCCGAAAGCCTAGAAGCGGAGCTTGCGGCGGAAATGGCAGCGACGGAATAAGCGTTCTGATGCGGGTGTGGGGGTTGCGGGCTAATCGCCCCCCGCAACCCTTCAGGTGGGATCGAATGCATCCCTCACCAGGGGCCTTTCCCCCGGCTTCGTTAGGGGCGTATTGTTTCAGTATTCGTCTGATCGCATTTTCCGAGCCTCCAAGTGATTCCACTTGGCTGGAAAATGTTTTAGGCCGCCGCCGCCAGCGCCACTTGAGGCTCAATCCGCCCATCATAAAGCGCGCGCCCCAGAATCGCGCCTTCAATCCCGGCGCCGGCTTCGCGTAGCGCAGTGATATCTTCAACCCCCGCGACCCCGCCCGAGGCTATCACCGGCAAGCGCACCGCGCGCGCAAGTGCCGCCGTTGCCGCGACATTCACGCCGGTCAACATGCCATCGCGCGCGATATCCGTATAAATTACCGCCGCTGCGCCGGAATCCTCAAAGCGGCGCGCCAGATCGGTGGCACTCACATCGCTCGTTTCAGCCCAACCTTCGGTCGCCACCATGCCATCACGCGCATCAATCCCAAGCGCGACCCGGCCCGGAAAGGCGCGGCAGGCGGCACGGGCGAAATCCGGGTCCTTGACGGCGGCAGAGCCCAGGATGATCCGGCTGACGCCTGCTTCAAGCCAAGCCTCGGCCGTCGCCATGGAACGAATGCCGCCGCCCAATTGCAGCCTGGCGCCCGGCACAGCGGCGATAATCGCGCGCACCGCTTCGGCATTGGCGGGCTTGCCGGCGAAGGCGCCATCCAGATCAACCATATGCACCCAGGAAAATCCGGCTTCGATAAAGTGGCGTGCCTGCGCTGCCGGATCATCGGCATAGATGGTGGCCTGATCCATCTCTCCACGCTTGAGGCGCACCACCTGTCCGCCCTTCAAATCAATGGCGGGATAAAGCGAAAAGCCCATTACTGCGTGGGATCAAGCAAGGCGCCCGTGGAACGCCCGCGGCCCGGCTCAAGCGGCTTGTAGTAAAAGCGCCCGGAAACCGTTTGCCCATGCACGCGCGCATAAAAGGGATGCGTGCCCCAATGGACGTAGCCCAGCGCCTCAAACAGCGCGATGGCGGTTGTTTGCGTCTCCCGCACGTCAAGGTTCAGCACGCGATGCCCAAGGGCGGCGGCGCGTTCTTCAACGCGCGTCACCAGCATGCGCGCCAGACCATGGCCGCGCGCATAGGGTGCGAGGTAGGCATGGGTCAGCGTGGCGCCAAAGGATTGCGCTTCATTATGGCGCGGCGGGCGCACCAACTGCGCCGATCCCACGACATGGCCATCCAGCCGCGCGATGAACAATTCGCGTTCCGGCACCAACAGCGTGCCGCGGAAATGCCGCGCAAGGGCTTCCCGCCCCTGGGGCTCCAGCCAGCCGAAGCCGCCGCCTTCAATGATGGCCGCATCCGTCGCTTCACAGAGATCGGCCATATCCGCATCCGAAATCTGGCTGGCGAGTTCCACCGCCAAATCATGGGTGAAGCTCATGGTCATTGCGCTATTCATGGCACCCATTGAAGGAAATTGGCGAGGATACGCAAGCCCACCGGACCGCTTTTTTCCACATGGAACTGAAGCCCGGCAAGATTATGGCGGGCAATGGCGGCCGTCACCGCCCCCCCGTAATCGGTGGTGGCAATCACATCCCCTGCCTCGGCCGCCGTGAAAGCGTAGGAATGCACGAAATAGACCTGATCCCCGGGCACAATCCCGGCCAGCAAGGGGTGGCAGCCTGGGCGGAAGGCAAGCCCATTCCAGCCCATTTGCGGCAAGGGTAAAGGCCGGCCATCGGCGCCTTTCGGGTCCATCGGCGCGACTTCACCGGGCAGCCAATCAAGCCCCGGCGTGCTGCCATGTTCCAGGCCGCGAGAGGCAATCAACTGCATGCCCACGCATATGCCAAGAAAGGGCACGCCATCCCTGCGCACGCGCTGTTCCATGGCCGCCACCGCGCCCGGCAAAGCATCCAGCCCGCGTCGGCAGGCGGCGAAAGCCCCCTGGCCCGGCAACACCACCCGGTCAGCGGCCAGGATTTCTGCGGCATCGCGAGTGACGCGGATATCGGCGGCCAAGCCCGCCTCCGCCGCCACTTTTTGGAAGGCGCGTTTTACGGAAGCAAGGTTGCCCGAACCCGGGTCTATGATCACCAGCTTCATGTCAGCCCACGCGCCAAGTCGGCGCGACGATCCGCCAGATTCAGCACCGCCCCTTCCTCATCGCGGCCCTGCACCACGCCCATCAGGCGAAAACCGCGCCGCTCCAGCGTCCAACGCTGAAGGTTGCGCGCCTCAAACCCGGTCAGGAGCTGGAGCGCTATCATCGCCCAGGGGGAAATGCTGGAAGGCAGCACGAAGCCCAGTAGCGTCGCGAGCGCGAAATAGAGCGCCGCCACGATCCAAAGCCGCTTGGCCAGAAACCAGAACAACGGAAATATCGCGGCCCACCAGGAAAAGCCTTCCCGTACCATGACGGTCCGCGCGGGCTTGCCCGTCATGGCGGGGCGCTGATGCACGGTCCAGACCCGCATCTCAGGCTTCCAGCACGCCCTTGGTGGAGGGAATGGCGCCAATCGCGCGCGGGTCCGGTTCCACCGCTTCCCGCAAGGCACGAGCGAGGGCCTTGAAGCAGGCTTCCGCCACGTGATGGGCATTGGTGCCGGCCTTTTGCGTGACATGCAGGGTAATGCCGGCATTGAAGGCCAGGGCGCGGAAGAATTCCTCGAACAGCTCTGTATCCATCTCCCCGATCTTGGGCTGGGCGAAGCTGACGGACCAGGCAAGGAAGGGCCGGCCAGAGATATCCACGGCCGCTTCGGCCAAGGCCTCATCCATCGGGATCACGGCCGCGCCGTAGCGGCGAATGCCGCGCTTGTCGCCCAGGGCCTGGCGCAGGCATTGGCCGATGACAATGCCGACATCTTCCGTGGTGTGGTGAAAATCAATGTGCAGATCACCCTTGGCCTGCACCTTCAGGTCGAACAGCCCGTGGCGCGCCAGTGCTGTCAGCATATGGTCCAGAAAGCCAATGCCGGTGGCGATATCCGCGCGCCCTTCGCCATCCAGGCCAAGGGCGACGGTGATCGCGGTTTCCGAGGTCTCGCGGCTGATTTCCGCGCGGCGGTTCCAGGGCGGGGAGGTCTTCATGGCGCCTAACTACGCCTCGCGGTGGGGGGGATGCAACCGAAAGCGGGGGTGTGGTTGTCTCGGCGCCCCAGCCGCGCCATTTCTTGGCCCATGACACAGACACAACACGACCCCCTGGGCTGGCACGGCACCACCATTCTTTGCGTCCGCAAGGGCGGGCAAGTCGCCATGGCCGGGGATGGGCAGGTATCGCTCGGGCAGACCGTGGTGAAGGGCAATGCGCGCAAAATCCGCCGCATCGCCGGCGGCAAGGTGCTGGCGGGCTTCGCCGGCGCCACGGCTGATGCCTTCACCCTGCTGGAACGGCTGGAAGCCAAGCTGGAACGCTTCCCGGATCAATTGGAACGCGCCTGCGTTGATTTGGCAAAGGATTGGCGGACGGATCGCTACCTGAGGCGCCTGGAAGCCTTGCTCGCGGTGGCGGATCACAAACGATCCTTGCTCGTGACCGGACAGGGCGATGTGCTGGAACCTGAAGACGCGATCATCGGCATTGGCTCGGGCGGCAATTACGCGCTTTCCGCCGCGCGCGCGCTGCTGCCCGTGGAAGGGGTGGAGGCTGAGGAGATTTGCCGGCGTGCGATGAAAATTGCCGCCGATATCTGCGTCTATACCAATGGCAATATCATCCTGGAAACGCTCGCCGCCAGCGCGGGAGACGCGGCATGACTGAAACCGTGAACCTTTCCCCGCGCGAGATCGTCTCAGAGCTTGATCGGCATATTGTCGGCCAGCTGGAAGCCAAGCGCGCGGTGGCGATCGCGCTACGCAACCGTTGGCGGCGCCAGCAATTGGCCCCGGGGCTGCGCGAAGAAGTGGTGCCGAAAAACATCCTGATGATCGGGCCGACCGGCTGCGGCAAGACGGAAATCGCGCGGCGTTTGGCGCGTTTGGCGCATGCGCCGTTTCTGAAGGTGGAAGCGACGAAATTCACCGAAGTTGGCTATGTCGGGCGTGATGTGGAAAGCATTGTGCGGGACTTGGTGGAAGTTGCGATCACCATGGGCCGCGACGCTGCGCGCAAGGGCGTGCAAGCCAAGGCAGAATTGGCGGCTGAGGAAACCCTGCTGACAGCGCTGGTCGGCGAAGGTGCCTCCGGCGAAACGCGGCTAAAATTCCGTCGCATGCTGCGCGAAGGCCAATTGGAAAACCGCGAGATTGAAGTGCAATTGGCCGATTCCGGCCCGACCATGCCGATTGGCATGATGGATCTGCCAGGCGGTCAGCCGCCACAAATGCAGAATTTGCAGGATATGTTTGGCAAGATGTTCGGCGGGCGCAGCAAATCCCGCAAGATGACGGTGGCCGAAGCCCGCACCGCGCTGCTGAAGGATGAAGCCGACAAGCTATTGGATCAGGACGCGGTGGTGCGTGACGCGCTTGCCAATGTTGAAGCCAATGGCATCGTGTTCCTGGATGAAATTGACAAGATTTGCGCGCGCACCAGCGAAAGCGGGATGCGCGGCGGCGATGTCTCCCGCGAGGGGGTGCAGCGCGATTTGCTGCCGCTGATTGAAGGCACCACCGTCACCACCAAGCACGGACCGGTGAAGACGGATCATGTATTGTTCATCGCCTCCGGCGCGTTCCATTTGGCCAAGCCTTCGGATCTTTTGCCGGAATTGCAGGGCCGCTTGCCGATCCGCGTGGAATTGAAGGCCCTGTCGCGCGATGATTTCCGCCGGATTTTGACCGAACCGGAACATTCCTTGCTGAAACAATACACCGCGCTGCTTGGTACGGAAGCTGTGACGCTGGATTTCACACCGGATGCGGTTGAAGCGATTGCCGATCTGGCGTCAGAGATCAACGCGAGTGTGGAGAATATCGGCGCGCGGCGGCTGGCGACGGTGCTGGAACGGCTGCTGGAAGAAATCTCCTTCACCGCGACCGATCGCGCAGGGGAAGCGATTGCGGTGGATGCCGCCATGGTGCGCGACCGTGTCGCGCCACTCGCGGCCAGTGCCGATCTCTCGCGCTATATCTTATAGGCCATGGCTGCTTCGCATCCGCTCACCAGACAGGGCCTAACCTATGTTTGGTCGCATTTTCCGAGCCGCCAACTGCGCACACTTGGCTTGAAAATGCCGCGTAAATTTTGGTCGCATTTTCCGAGCCGCCAACTGCGCACACTTGGCTTGAAAATGCTCCAGCCATGAGCCTTACGTTAAGCCCCACGCCGCCGCCGCTTGGCCCCCGGGCCGAGGCTGAATTGCGTGCGGCATTTGACGCTTTGGAAAACCCTTCCTTCGCTGCGCGGCTTTCGGCGACGGTTGGCACCCCGATCGAGGCGCTGACAGCAAGCCTGCCAAGCTCCCTGCAGGGCGGGCTGCGAGGCGCGGTGCGCGCCGCGCTCACCACCGCCATGGCGGCGGCGCTGCGGTCTTCTCCGGCGATGAGCGTTTCGGGGGTTCCCTCTGCCTGGTTGCATCGCGGGCTGGCAGCGGCAACAGGTGCTGCGGGAGGCGCCTTTGGCCTGGCCGGCACGCTGGCAGAATTGCCGGTTTCCACCACCATTCTGCTACGCCAGATTGCGGCCATCGCGGCCGAGGAGGGTGAGGATTTGGCCCGACCCGATATCGCCGCCGAATGCCTGAAGATCTTTGCGCTTGGCGGCCGCGGGCGTGGTGATGATGCCGCCGAATCCGGCTATTTCGCGCTGCGGATTGCTTTGGCCGAGGCGCTGAAGGGCAGCATTGGTGCCAGCATATTGCCGGGTTTCATCGCGGCTATTGCGGCGCGCTTTGTGGGGCCGGTGGGGCTGAAAATTTCGGCCCAGGCGGCACCGCTGATTGGCGCTGCGGCAGGTGCGGCGATCAACCTTGCGTTTCTGGAACATTTCCGCAGCGTGGCGCGCGGGCATTTCACACTGCGGCGGCTGGAACGCGTGCATGGCGCTGCACAGGTGCGCGCGGCTTATGAAGCGCTGGCCGCAACGCGGGATGTGGCGTTTGCGAAGGTTTAGGTCCCGGGCCCTTCCCCAATAACCGGGCGGCGCCGCCCAGCCAGGAAGGCTTCGCGAAGGTTTTCCGGTACTTCTTCGGGGGAGAGGTAATCGCCCCCCTCGTAAAGCAACCCATGGCGGAGATAGACCTCGCGCCGCACTGTCGCGACAAGGTGAATGATGCCGATGGGTTGGCCCGATAATCTTGGTTCTATCCAGACACCATCTTCGCCGCGTCTCTGCGGCAGGGCGTAGTGACACATCCAATTCGCGCGTGAGGGGAGGGCGTAGACCCCGCCGGCTTCCAGTAGCGTCTTTTGCAAGGATAACTGATCGAAAAGGGGACTGAGCCCCCTTCGGAGCGACAGCGCCAAATTCTGTTCCCATAAGGCCCAGGTTGCTGATTGGGCGCCGATCGCAAAGACGCCATTATTGAATATGGGCAAAAGCGCATACTTCCTGGCTTCCTCCTCACCATAGGAAGCAGTCCATTGGTGGAATTTATAGCGGTGGAACTGCAACGCCGAGGCCGGCTCACGCATGAAGGGGTAGGCCACGTCGCATTCCGGGACGATGGCGGTCAGGTTCTTCGCTGCCCCATCGCAGAATTGCCTCATTATCGCGGGGTCCTGCACCCAGGCATCCGCGTCAATCCAGACATAGCTTGAATACCCCGGAAGATAACTTGGCAGAAGGGGCCGGCAAGCTTGGCCCAGCCTGTAGGGCTGAAAGCTTTCCATGCCGGCAATGCCAAAATCATCCTTCGGCCTAATTACCTTATGGGTTCTTGCTTCAAGCCAGGTCAATTCATGCGGCGTACAACCAAGATCGAAAAAAACGATTTCAGCTTGGTGAAGGGGTAGGACACGACGGAGGGAGAGAATCAAGCCTTTGGCAAGAAAGAACAGGTTTGTATCGCTGCCCGTACAGATTACGATTTTCGGCATGAAAAGCCCCTAGAAATTCCGGTTTTTCAAGAAGGAAACGGAGCGTACCACACGGACGGGAGAAGGGTAACTGAAGTGACGCCAACGACCCCAGCCCCAGACAATGCCGGAACCATGTAACGGTACACGCGCCATTGAGCGCCTAATGCAGCAGAACGGCACGCAATTCGAACCAGCGACTGACTCTCATGACTGCAAGGGCACGATGTTAGCGCGACAGATGCTGGACGTGAGGGATTCTCAAAAAGCGACATGCCGTTCACCATGAAAGGGATAGTGGAATTGTTACAGTATTGGATCGAATCGCAGCCACGTCATGAGTTGAGCCCGGCCTTCCGAGCAAAGCAACCAGCGATCAAAATCATTCCAGGCGTAAAGTTCTGGGAACACCGATAAATCCCTGGAACCCATGCGTATTTGCCTAACGGAGTGGGTCGACGCCGAGTCGGAAATCAATTTTTGCAATTTTTCCTTGCCATCGGGGTGGAAGAAATCATGAACTTCAATGAATATTAATGCTTTTCTGAAATCGTGGAAAAGTTTTGGATCAAAGAGATTGAATTCGCCGCCTTCAATATCGACAAACAATACCGATGAATCAATTTCATCCCCTGGAATTTCTGCGGCAATGTCTTTTGTGGCTTCCCCCCTAATGATCACTCGAGATGAAACCGAATTTTGTTCAGCGTTCTTGAGAATTACCGATCTACCAGCCTCGGTAATTTCAAAACAATATGATTTCTCAAACAACTGGCCGACCAAAACACCAACTCCATAGTAACCATCCGCAGCTCCAAGATCGATGAATGTCTTGTATCTTTCTGGAATTTTACCGAATTCACTCAATATTTCTTGTTCGTAAAGCCCGAGTATCATGCCCCCTCTATCTGACGCGCTCCAATGTGATTCCTCAACAAAACGCAGCCCCTTAAACGGGCCATAGGCAACTGTGTTTCGATAATGATTGGCTATTCTGGTTGAAATGTGATCTTTGTATTTCGCCAGAAAAATCCGCATCATTTCAGGATGCTGAGAACCTATATAGTTTGAGATCGCTCTCAACGTGGATTGATAGTCTTTCATGCCAGCTCCTGCGCATAGTCTTTTTTCAAAACTTCTTGGTGCTAGTTCCAGGGCATTCGTCGATCTCCAACTCAATCACCGCGTACGGCAGAGACCTTATTTCGTTCATTCCAGAAAGGTGTCTTGCCACCTGATCATCGCCCCCGCCCCCATGCCTATGTCATCGGCACCACTTGCCATTCCCCTTAAGTCTAGATATAATGCGTTTTTGTTGTCAAATTATCTGAAATTGTAGAATAGGTTGGCGACCGCTCAATGAACCTTCGATTTTCACTGGACTTTCAAGGAGACCCTCCGCACACCTCTTCCCGTGCAAGCCGGAACGACTGATCTCAGCTTTCCAGGAAGCGCGCCCCATTCCTGAGAAGCGGGGATTGTGGGTCTTTGTTCCAAATCAGAACGTCGCCTTCTGGACGAGCCAGCTCAGACCGAATGGCGCGACTGCTGGCCGTCATCACCGCGCCGAATGGCCAGATGTCAGCTCGGAAAACAGTGCAGTAGCCCGGCGCTGGGTATCAAAGCTTGAAGTCTTCGACACGCTCTGGACGGTTGAGCGTCCCGCCTGAAGCGTGGCACCCAACCGCACCGGAAGCCGGGGTCCGCGACCTGTGCAAAAACCTATCGGTTTCTTCCCAAGCCTCGCTTATCAAATGCCCCCGTTGCGATAGAAGGCTCAGCCTAAAGGGTTAGAGCCTCATGTCTGGTCACACACACGCGTGTTTACAGCACCAGGCCCAAAAAAATCCATGCGGCGATACGCTCTATTCGCCACCGGATCGCGAATCCATCCCCCCTCAGCAACTGCTCCACGCCCTGCCATTGCAGGCCTGAAACGCGATCCCCTCGGATCGGCCTTGGTTGAGCGCATTGAGTTTGCCCCACTGATCCACCATTCCGTCGGCCCTGGCTGTGAGAGCATGACGCGGAGCTTCCATGCAGATGTATCTCCCGATTGATCGGGATGTCTGGACCGCCACCTTCCTTCATATTCGACAAAACTTGATCCAAGGTGTCGGCATGAAGCGCGTGTCGCCATCGGCAAAACTACTGCGCTTGTGGCTCATGTCCGTTCCAGCCAAATCAGCAGCGCCATCAGCGCAAGCAGCACCACAAAGCCAAGCCCAAGACATTGCCTAAGCGAAAAATCCCGCAAACGCTCCGCAAGCGCCGCCAGCTGATCACGCGCGCGCGGCAAGGGCCCGGAAATCAGCGCCAACACGGGATCATGGAACCCGGCCTGCAAGCGCGCGGGCGCGGTGTTGCCGGGGGGTGGCATTTCCACTGCCTCACGCGCTGCCAGCAGCGTCTTGCCCAGCATGCGACGCAACGGCTGCGCCATGCCGGCGGCTGAGACCTGCGTGGCGGGATCGCCAAAGGGCAAATGATGCGGCGGCGCGATGAAGCCGCAATCCCAGGCGGGGCCGCGCGCAATGCCTGGCGCCTGCCGCCGCGCGAACCAGACAACGCCGCCACCCAATAGCAGCAACAGCACAAAAACGATCAGCGGCGCATAACCCGCGCCACCTTCCGAAACCGTCACCGTCACACCACCAAGCGCGGAAAGCCCTGCGCCCGCGCCAGTCAGCAAGCGCAGCGCCGGCGCGGCAAGTTCCAGCATGAATCCAGGCGTCAGGCCGAAGATCACTGTCAGCGCGGCGGGCAGGATCAGCGCGGCGCGCGCCACGCCGGAAAGCTCGGTCGCACCAGCGGCGCGCGGGCTGCGCGGCCGGCCCAGAAACACCATGCCGTAAAAGCGCAGCATCGCCGCCGCCGCCAAAGCCACAGCCAGCGCCGCCAAGGCCGTGGCCGCTGCCGCGCCGATCTGAAAGGCCAAATCGCCCACGCGCCAAGCAGCCATCAGCGCCTGCAACAGCAACCATTCTGAGGCAAAGCCGGAAAGCGGCGGCAGCGCCGCGGCAGCAGCAGCGCCCAGCAGCACCAAGCCCGCAGTCCAAGGCATGGCATGGATCAGGCCGCCCAGCCGATCCATACGCCGCGATGCCGCGCCGTAAAGCACCTCACCCGCGCCCAGAAACAGTAGCGTCTTGAACATGGCGTGGTTCAGCGCATGCAGCAGCGCCGCGCCAGCCGCCACGGCCGCCAGCGCACCCAAATCCGCCGCGCGAAACGCCAGCGCCAGGCCAAGCCCCAAAGTGATCAGCCCGATATTTTCGATGGTGGAACAGGCGAGAAGGGTTTTGGTGTCTTCCTCCATCGCGGCGCGCAAAGCGCCCATGATGGCGGAGGCGATACCAAGCGCCATCAAAACCGCGCCCCAGAATAGCGGCTGCGCCGGGCCGGCCAGATCAAACACCACGCGCGCCAGCACATAAAGCGCCACCTTGGTCATGGCGGCTGACATCAGCGCACTCACATGGCTGGGTGCGGCGGGATGCGCCAAGGGCAGCCAGACATGCAAAGGCACCAGCCCGGCCTTGGCCCCTGCGCCAATCACCGCCAGCAGCAATATCGCCAAAGCACGCACCCCATCCGGCGGCGCGGCGCGCAAGGCCGCAAAATCCGCCCCCGCCGAAGCGCCGGCCGCAAGCAAGCCAAAGCACAGGATCAGCGCCGCACCACCAAGCGCCGCGAAGCCCAGATACAATCGCGCGGCGCGGCGATTTTCCGCATTTTCATGTTCATGCGCCACCAGCACCCATGACGCGAAGGACATGAGTTCAAATCCAAGCACCAGCGTAAAGCCATCGGCGGCGAGCAAGGTAAGCGCCATGCCCGCAACGAAAAGCGGATAGGGCACCAGCCGCCGCGGCGCTTCTGGCCCCTTCACATGGCCGAAGGCGAAGGCGGAAGCAGCCACACCGCAAAGCCCAAGGATCACTAGGAACCAGGCGGAAAGCGGGTCAAGCGCAAGCCGCATCACCCCCCAGGGCGGACCAAAGGGCAAGGCGAGTGCCGAGGGCGCTGCCACTAGCCCCGCCATTCCGCCCAAGGCGAAAACCAGGCACGCCAAACCCGCACCCGCATAAACCACCCTGACGCCAAGCGCCCCCCGCGCCAGCAAGGGCGCTGCCAGCGAGAGCATCGCCAGCACCACCAAAGCGAGGGCAAGGGTTATCAGCACGATTCGCAGCCTCTGCCTGCCATGCGCAAAAGGCTAGGCCCGCTGGCGGCATTGGGACAGTCCCCGGGCGCGATTTTCCGCCCTGGCGGCCCCGCCTTCAGCGCCCCCGCTGGTCAATCATAGGTCACCAGCCGCGCCGCGGCTTCCCGGTCATAACCCTTGGAAGCCAGCAAAAGCTGGCGCGTATAGGCCTGTTGCGGGTCTTCACGGCGAAGGGTCGCGATATCCATTTCCTCCACGATCAGGCCGCGATTCATCACCGCCAGCCGGTCGCACATATGCGCCACCACCGCCAGATTATGGCTCACCAGAATCATGGTCAGGCGCTGCGCCGTGCGCAGCCCGCGCAGCAGGTTCAGGATTTCCGCCTGCACGCTGACATCAAGCGCGCTGGTTGGTTCATCCAGAAGCAGCACCTTCGGTTCCAGCATCAGCGCGCGCGCAATGGCCACGCGCTGGCGTTGCCCGCCGGAAAGCTGATTGGGATAGCGGAAGCGAAAATTGGCCCCAAGCCCAACATCGGCCAGGGCCTTTTCGACCCGCGCGGCGACATCGCTAATGCAGTGGATTTCCAGCGGCTCGGACAGGGTGCGATCAACCGTATGGCGCGGATGGAGCGAAGCGTAAGGATCCTGAAATACCATTTGCACCAGGCGCGGTAGGCGCGCATCACGCTGCGCGACATCAAGGCCATTGATGCTCGCCCCACCCGTCCAATTGCGATTGAGCCCGGCCAAGGCGCGGAGCACGGTGGATTTGCCGCTGCCGCTTTCGCCGACCAGGCCGAAGCTTTCGCCTTCAGCCACAGCAAAGGAAATGCCGCGCACTGCATGCACCGCATCGCGGCCCTGCCCGAAGCTCACCACCAGATCGCGGATGGTGATCATAGCTTAGTCTTCCAGCCAGGCCGGGTCGCGCGACAGGGTCGGCAATTCCGCGCGGTCATCGGCAATGCGCGGCAGGCTGCGCAGCAGGCCTTGCGTATAGGGATGCGTCGCAGCAGCAAGATCACGTGCGGCGCGTTCTTCCAAGACGCGGCCGGCATACATGACCAGAACCCGATCACAGAAACTGCCGACCAGATCAAGATCATGGCTGATGAAAATCAGCCCCATGCCGCGCTTGGCCACAAGATCATCCAGAATGGCCAGAACCTGCATCTGCACCGTGACATCAAGCGCGCTGGTCGGTTCATCGGCAATCAGCAAATCGGGTTCCGGCACCAGCATCATCGCAATCATGATGCGCTGGCCCATGCCGCCTGAAACCTCATGCGGGTAAAGCCGCATCACGCGCTCCGGATCGCGGATACGCACCGCTTCCAGCATCTCCAGCGCCTTGCGCCGCGCCTCACGCGCGGAAACCCCGCCATGGATGCGCGCCGCTTCCGCAATCTGCTGCCCGACTGTCATGACAGGATTAAGCGAGTATTTCGGATCCTGCAGCACAAGCGAAATGCGCGCGCCACGAATGCTGCGCAATTGGCGGGCGGAAGCATTCAGCAGATCAATCCTATCAAAATGCAGCTTGCGCGCTTCCATCCGCGCCGCGGCCGGCAGCAGGCGCATGATGGCGCGGCCCGTGAGTGACTTGCCCGAACCGGATTCGCCCACAATGCCAAGCCTTTCGCGCCCAAGGCTGAAGGATACGCCGCGCACGGCTTCAAACCGCCCGGTTGGCGTGGCGAAGCTGACCCGCAAATCCTCCACTTCCAGCAGCGGCTTCATTTCTTCTGCCTTGGATCGAGCACATCGCGCAGCCCATCGCCCAGAAGATTGAAGGCAAGGCTCACGATGAAAATCGCAAGCCCCGGAATGGTCGCGACCCACCATTGATCCAGAATATAGCGACGCCCTGAAGAAACCATGGCCCCCCATTCCGCCATGGGCGGCTGAGCGCCCAGCCCCAGAAAGCCAAGCCCAGCCGCGGTCAGGATAATGCCCGCCATATCAAGTGTTACGCGCACCGTGAGCGAAGAAACACAAAGCGGCATGACATGCCGGAACAGGATGCGCCCGGTTCCCGCCCCCTGGATGCGCGCCACCGCGATGAAATCACTATTGCGAATGGTCATCGTCTCGGCCCGCGCGATGCGTGCATAGGGCGGCCATGACGTCAGCGCGATGGCAATGACCGCGTTTTCAATCCCCGGCCCCAAAGCCGCGACAAAGGCGAGTGCCAGAATAAGGCTTGGGAAGGAAAGGAACACATCGGTAATGCGCATCAGCGCGGCATCCAGCCAGCCGCCCAGATAGCCCGCTGCGGTGCCGACAATCAGCCCAATCGGCGCGGCAATCAGGGCGACCAGCACCACAATGTAAAGCGTCACGCGCGCGCCATAGATGATGCGCGAAAGGATATCGCGCCCAAATTCATCCGTGCCCAGCAGATGCGCGCCCGTACCGGGCGGCAGTAATCGTTGCGCCAGATTCTGCTCATGCGGATGATGCGGCGCAATCCAGGGCGCCAGCACCGCAATCACGATAAGCGCAACTACAATCGCAAGCCCGAGCAATGCGAGGCGGTTTTGCCGGAATTGCAGCCAGCCGCGATAAGCCTGACCGAGCTTCGCCTCGCGGCGGGAGCGTGGCGTTTCAGAAAGCAGCCGGGCGCGCCAGCCTTGTTCGGCGTGTTCGCTCATTTCGCGCGCGGGTCCAGCAAACGATAGAGCAGATCAGACAATAGATTGATGCCGACAAAGATCAGCCCAACGACAATCGTGGCCCCCAGCACCGCATTCATATCGGCAGCCAGCAGCGCTGTTGTCAGGTAGCGGCCAAGCCCGGGCCAGGCAAAGACCGTTTCGGTCAGCACCGCCCCTTCCAGCAGCCGCGCATAGGAAAGCGCAATCACGGTCACCAGCGGGACCGAGACATTGCGCAAGGCATGCACCCAGATGATGCGTACCTCTGACACGCCCTTGGCGCGCGCGGTGATGATATACTCCTGATTGAGCTGTTCCAGCATGAAGCTGCGCGTCATGCGCGCGATATAAGCGATGGAGAAATAGCCCAGCACGGCCGAAGGCAGCACAACATGGCCGAAGGCGTTCCAGAATACCTCCCACTCCCGCGCAATCGCCGCATCAATCAGGATCACGCCGGTGACGACCGGCACCATATCCTCAAAAAATACGCCAAGCCTCCCGGGTCCCTGCACCCAGCCGAGAATGCCGTAAAATACCAGTAAGCCGATAATGCCAAGCCAAAAAATCGGCACGGAATAGCCAACAAGCCCGACAACGCGCACCAGCTGATCCGGCCAGCGATCCTGCCAAACGGCGCCCGCAATGCCCATGGGCACGCCAAGCGCCACACCGATGATGGTGGCAAAGGTGGCGAGTTCCAATGTCGCTGGAAAGACGCGCTTGATATCTTCAATCACCGGACGATTGGTCACCAGCGATTGGCCGAAATCGCCCGCAGCCATTTTCTGCACATAGACCCAGAATTGCCACCAAAGAGGTTGGTCGAGCCCAAGCTCTCGTTTCACTGCTTCATAGACATCGCGCGGCGCCTGATCGCCAACCACGGCGAGTACAGGATCAATCGGCACCACGCGCCCGATGAAGAAAGTGACCGCCAGCAATCCAAGCAGCGTCAGCGCAACCTGAAACAGGAAGCCTGAGCTTTGGCGCAGGGCAATACTCGCCTTCACCTTATCCCTTGGTCGCGCGCCAAAGAATTGCCGAAAGCCCAGGTGAGCTTGCGGCATAGCCAGTCAGGTTGCTGCGTACCGCCACCTGCACCTGCTGCTGCGCAAATACCGCGAAGGGGGAAGTACCCATGAATTCCGCCTGGATCTGCCGATAGATCGCCGCACGCGCATTCTGATCCCGCTCTCGCATCGCCGCTTCCGTCCGCGCAGTCAGTTCTGGAATATTCCAGTTATTGCGCCAAGTAAGCTTACCCGGATTATTCGCCCCGGGCGGGTTATGCGCGAAGCTATCGGCATTGTAGTGCGGATCAGGATAGCCCAGGCCCCAAATGCCGATGAAAAGCTGATGGTTGCGCGCACGGAATTTGGCCAGCACCTGCGCGCCGGTTGCAGGCAGCACTTCAAGCGTCACGCCGCCGCGGGCGAAGCTTGCCTGCAAGGCCTGCGCGACATCAAGGGATGGAAAGGTATTCGCCGTATCCATGGTCAGGCGAATGCCATTGGGATGCCCGGCTTCGGCAAGCAAGGCGCGCGCGCGCGTCGGGTCAAAGCGCCAGGGGCGTTCATTCACCTCACCCAGGATGGCGCGCGGAATGAAGGATTGATGTGGAAACACCTGGCCCGGCAACAGGTTATTCGCAATCGCATCATAATCCACCAGATGCTTCAGCGCTTCGATGACGCGCGGATTGGACAGGATCGGGTCCCCCAGATTCGCGCTGAAATACTGGATGGTGCCGCGCGGAAATTCCTGGATGGTGATGCCCGGCCGGCCACGCAACGCGGCGATATCCGTGGGCGTCAGGTTGCGCGCCACATCCACATCACCGCGTTCCAGCAGCAGGCGCTGAGTGGCGGCTTCCGGCACGTGGCGCACGATCACACGCTGCATATTGGCCCGGCCACGCCACCAGCTATCGTTGCGATCCAGCGTATAGTTTTCATTGGGTTGATACCGCGTCAGGCGAAAGGCGCCAGAACCCGCTGAATTGCGATTTAGCCAGGTATTGCCGCGATCCTCCCCGGCGTTTTGCAGCACAAGCTTGCTGTCCAGCACTGACGCAATGGTTGCCGTGAACAGGTTTTGGATAAGCGTTGGCGCATAGGCTTCATTGAAGGTGACCTGCACTTCAAAATCGCCAGTCTGCCGCACGGTCTGTTCAACGTTATCCGCGGTCAGCCCGACCGAACGATACATGAAGGCCGGCGTGCGATTGATCTGCAGCGGCCGGCGCAGTGAAAACGCCACATCTTCAGCCGTCAGCGGATTGCCGGAATGAAAGCGCACGCCTTGGCGAATGCGGAAAGTGAAGGTCTTGCCATCGGCGGAAATCGTGAAGCTTTCCGCAAGCCCCGGCAGCAATTCGGCGCTGGGCTTTGAATCATCAATGATGAAAAGCTGATCATAGACATTCTTCAGCAGATCGCTGCCGGTGACTTCGAAGGAGTGATGCGGGTCGAGTGCGACAAGGTCATCGATCTGCGCGGCGATCACCAGGGCATTACGCGGCGTTTGCTGCGCGGCCGCCTGGCGCATGCCAGGCAGGGCCGCAGCGGCAAGGCCAGCGGCGCCGGCGGTGAAAAGGGCGCGCTTCGAGAATTGAGTGTTCATGGCGTTAACTCCGGCAGATATTGCAAGGAAAGTCGCATTCGGCCTGGGCTTCTGTCAATCCAAGCAAGGCCTTGTCATGGGTTGCGGCCTGTATTGGCACGCCCAACGCATCGCGGAATCTGCTTTCCTGGTCAAAGAAGCGGCGAATCCACCCCATCACGTACCATCTCGCCCACGAGCATGCGCCAGCGCCGCAAGGCGTAGCGCGCTCGCGAGTGGCAGGCTTTGATCGGCCCGCGCCGCATCCACCTCCGCCACCAGCACTGCCAGGCTTAGGCCTTGTTGTTTCGCAAGCGCTTCCAATTCGGCCCAGAAGGCACCCTCCAGCGCGACCGAAGTTGCGTGGCCGGCGAGTCGAAAAGAACGCTTCGTCAAGTGCCGCGACATGACCTTTCCTAATTCATTGGCGTGATTATAGAATCAGAGAGCTTGCTGAAACCAGAGAGCACGACTGAAAGGCTCCATAGCATTATCGTGCCTTTGGCGACTCAGGCAGGAGCAAAACAGGAGTTCCAAGACCGAAGCCATGGAATGCATAGGCACGGTCATGGGCGACAAGCTGCGCAGTGCAGGCTTGGTTTGAGTCAGCGAAGGAACTGCCGCGCGTGCCGCAGGACTGATCGCGCGCGCTTCAACCGGGCCGCGAAGCGCCCGCCCTCGCGAAAGGCGCTTTCAATTCCTGCGCCAATACCCAAACCCGCCCGGCATCCATGCGGGTTTCCGGGTCATTCAACAGCCGGTCAAGCTCGGCCAATTTCCGGGCCATTTCGCTATCGGACATGCGCCAACTCCGCCACGCTTGAACAGGATCATCAGATAGGATGATTAAGGCCCGCAAAAACGTCCGAAAAATGGAAGAATTCCGGCCGCGCCGTGATTTGGCGCGGCCGATGCCCCCGCTTCAGGCCGCAAGGCGCGCCGCGCGCACGCCGCGCATCCGCCCGCCAGGAATGGCGCCCTTGATGGAAGCGGCCATATCCGCCGCCGCCAAAAGGCTGTTCCAGGTGACACCGGTTTCAACCCCCATGCGGCGGAACATCCAAACCACATCTTCCGTCGCCACATTGCCGGTGGCGCCAGGCGCAAAGGGGCAGCCGCCAATGCCACCCGCCGCACTATCAATCACGCGGCAGCCGGCAGCATAGGCCGCGGCCACATTCGCCACCCCCATGCCGTAAGTGTCATGGCCATGGAAGGCGAAGCGATGGCCCCAGGCTGCCTGGGCTTTCTCAAAAATCCGCCGCACCTGATCGGGGCTGGCATTGCCGGTGGTATCGGCCAAAGCGATTTCCATGGCTGGATCAAGCGCCACAATGCGTTCCACCCAATCCAGCGCTTCCGCATCTTCCACCAGGCCATCAAAGGGGCAATGGAACACGCAAGACAGGTTGAAGCGGATCAGCGTGCCCTTCGGCGTATCGCGCACCAATGACGCCAATTCCGCGAAGCTTTCTTCCCGCGTGCGGTTCAGATTGGCCTTGTTGTGCCCCGCCGTCGCCGACATGAAAAAGCCAAGCCGTTCCGCGCCCCCGGCAAGCGCCGCATCAAAGCCGCGCCGATTGGGCACCAGCACGGTGCTTTCCAAGCCCGACAAGGTCCTCGCGAAAGCCAGCACCGCCGCGGTATCCGCCATTTGCGGAATCGCCTTGGGCGAGACGAAGGAACCGATTTCCATCCGCCGAAGCCCGGCATCATAAAGCGCCTGGATCAGGGCGATTTTCACCTCGGTCGGCACTAAATCGCCGGTGATGGACTGAATCCCGTCACGCGGGGCGACTTCGCTGATGGTCACCTTGCCGGTCATGCCTGCTTCTCCTTCGCCTCGGCCAGAAGTTCCTTGAATACATGGTCATTATGCGCGCCCGCCGCCGGGCCTGGCCAGCGCACCACATCCTGCGGCGCCACACCATCAAAGCGGAAGGGCGCGGCCGGGTGCAGCACCTGACCCAGCAGAGGGTCCGCCACTTCCATCACCCAACCACGTTCGCGGAAATGCGGGTCATTGGCGCAATCGGCCATGTCATATAGGCGGGAACACGGCACTTCGGCCGCTTCCAGAATGGCCTCGGCCTCGGCGGCGGGTTTGGTGCGGGTCCAGGCGGCGATGGCGGCATCAAGCTCGGCGACATTGTCACAACGCAGCCCATTGGTGGCGAAGCGCGGCGCATCCGCCAATTCGGGGCGGCCAATCGCGGCCATCAGACGGCGGAAGATCAAATCCGAATTGCCGGCCACGCAGAGCCATTTGCCATCGGCGCAGGGGTAGGTGTTGGTGGGCGCCGCGGTCTTGATGGCCGCACCCTGCGGCTGACGCACCCAGCCGAACAGCCCGTATTCAGGCAGCATACCTTCCATCAATGAAAACACGCTGCTCACCAAATCCACATCCACCACGCGGCCCTTGGCATTGGGGTCACCCTTCACCGCCCAGCAGGCCGAAACCACGGCAAGCGCGCAGTAAATCCCGGCCAGATCATCGCTGATGGAAACCCCGCAGCGCGGCGGCGGCAGCCCCTGTTCGCCGGGATGGCCCGTGAGGTGCCTCAAGCCCCCCATGGCTTCCCCAATCGCGCCAAAGGCGGGCTTGTCCTTATAGGGGCCGTCCTGCCCATAGCCCGAGATTCGCCCGATCACGAGGCGCGGGTTTTCCTGATGCAATACTTCCGGCCCCAGGCCCACGCGTTCCAGATAGCCCGCGCGGAAATTCTCAATCAGCCCATCGGCGCGGCGGAGCAGCGCCATCAGCTTCGCGCGATCATCGGGCTTTTTCAGATCAAGCGTGACGCTGAGCTTGTTCCGCCCATGCACGCTGAACCAGACGGCATTGCCATTGATATTGCTGCCCCAACCGCGCACCGGGTCCCCGCCTGGGGGTTCGACCTTGATCACCTCAGCGCCCAGATCAGCCAGCAGGCGCGTGGCGAAAGGGGCAGCGATGTAATGGCCAAGCTCCACGAGCTTGAGGCCGGTGAGGGGGAGGTTAGGGGCGGCGCTGGGCATGGGCCGGGTTTAGCGGAGAATGCAGGCGCGGGAAATCGGCGCTATCGAAACCGAACGGCAATCTTTCGCGGCTATTCTTCCCTCGTCGCTGATTTTCTTGGCGACTTAGTCTCTCCCATCGGCGCCACAACTGCCAATTGGCGCCAAGTCCTATATTCTGCCGTGGTCCAGCCCGCTGGATCACGGTAGTTTTTTGCGCGTGCCTTACGTCTCGCAGCACTGACCCGCGCCTTCCGGACAATTGACGGGGCGCGCCGGGCAGGCGACCTAAAGGAAACCGCGAATCGGAGAGCCCTTTGCGATGCGCCGCCGCCCGCTGAATGCCGCGCCCGCATGAATGCCATGCATGACGCCCCGCGTGAGACCCTGCGCCGCGTCTTCGGCTATGGCGCCTTTCGCGGCCGGCAGGAAGAAGTCATCCGACACGTGACGGCAGGTGGTTCCGGCTTGGTGCTGATGCCGACCGGCGGCGGCAAGAGCCTCTGTTTCCAGGTACCCGCCCTTTGCCGCCCTGGGATTGGCATTGTTGTCTCCCCCTTGATCGCGCTGATGGAAGACCAGGTGGCAGCGCTCCGCCAACAGGGTGTCGCCGCCGCTGCGCTGCATTCCGACCTGCCGGGCGATGAAGCACGCGCGGTCTTGCGCGATTTGCACAATGGCGCGCTGAAGCTGCTTTATATCTCGCCCGAGCGCCTGACGCTTGAGACGATGCAGGCGCGGCTGGATGGCCTGGACATCGCCCTGTTCGCAGTAGATGAGGCGCATTGCGTCAGCCAATGGGGCCATCATTTCCGCCCGGAATATCGCGGCCTTGGCATCCTGGGTGCGCGCTTTCCGCATGTGCCGCGCGTGGCACTGACCGCAACCGCCGATCCGCGCACGGTGGAAGATATCCGCCTGCAATTGGGCTTGCAGGAAGCCCCCGTTTTTCGCGCTTCCTTCGACCGCCCCAATATCCTGATCGAAGCCGCGCCGCGGGAGAATGAGCGCAACCAGATCCGCGCCCTGATCCGTGAAGCGGGTGGCACCGGCATTATTTATTGCGGCAGCCGCGCCAAGACCGAAAGCACCGCAGCGTGGCTCCGTGATGATGGCATTGAAGCGATTTCCTTCCATGCCGGCATGGAAGCCAGCGCCAAGCGTGAAGCGCATCGGCGCTTTTCGCGCGGTGAGGAAATGGTGATGACGGCGACCATCGCCTTCGGCATGGGGATAGATCGGCCTGATCTCCGTTGGGTTGCGCATCTCGATCTGCCGCGCTCACCTGAAAGCTGGTATCAGGAAATCGGTCGCGCCGGGCGCGATGGGCTGCCGGCGCGCGCATTATTGCTCTATGGCGCGGGCGATATTGCGTTGGCCCGCCACCGCATTGCTGAAAGCCCGGCTAATGAGGATCAAAAGCGCGTGGAACGCGCCCGCCTTGAAGCCATGGTGGGTATTGCAGAGGCTGCCACTTGTCGCCGCGCGCTATTGCTGCGTTGTTTTGGGGAAGAACCGGAACGCGAAGCCTGCGGGCATTGCGATATTTGCCTGCGGCCACCTCGGCTTTTCGATGGTACCATCGCGGCGCAGAAAATGATCTCGGCCGTGCTCCGTACCGGCCAGCGCTTTGGCGTGATGCATGTGGTTGATGTGCTGCGCGGGCGCCTCACAGATAAGGTCGCGCAGTTTTCCCATGACAAGCTGCCGACTTTCGGCGTG
>JADCES010000034.1 GCA_020250005.1 Roseomonas sp. | reverse complement strand
CCGATCTCAAGGAAAGGATGTATCAGACCATCCTGTCCCCGCTGGTGACCGAAAAGGCGACCGTGAATAGCGAACGTGGCCAGGTCACCTTCAAGGTGGCGGGCGATGCGACCAAGCCTGAAATCAAGGCGGCGGTTGAAGGCCTGTTCGGGGTGAAGGTGCTTGCAGTGAACACCATTGTGGTGAAGGGCAAGACAAAGCGTTTCCGCGGCCGTCCTGGCATGCGGTCTGACTGGAAGAAGGCGATGGTGCGGCTTGCTGAAGGCCAGAGCATCGACCTCACGACGGGGCTCGCTTAAGCCATGGCGCTCAAGAATTTCAATCCGATCACGCCTTCGCTGCGTGGCACGATTCTGATTGACCGTTCCGAACTGTGGAAGGGCAAGCCTGTCAAGGGGCTTACCCAGGGCAAGACGCATTCGGGTGGCCGCAACAATCACGGGCGCATCACCTCGCGCTTCCGCGGCGGCGGACACAAGCAGTCCTATCGCATCGTGGACTTCAAGCGCCGCGACAAGTTCGGCGTGCCCGCGACGGTTGAGCGTTTGGAATATGACCCGAACCGCACGGCCTTTATTGCGCTGGTGAAGTATGAGGATGGGGAGCTTTCCTACATCATCGCGCCGCAGCGCCTGAAGGCAGGCGATACGGTTGTGGCGGCGGAACGCGCGGATATCAAGCCGGGCAATGCGATGCCGATGGCGGCCATTCCGGTGGGTACCATCATCCACAATATCGAAATGAAGCCGGGCGCTGGCGGCAAGATCGCGCGCTCTGCCGGCACTTTCGCGCAGTTGGTCGGCAAGGATGCCGGCTATGCGCAGGTGAAGCTGATGTCTGGTGAACTGCGCCTGATCCGTGCGGAATGCATGGCATCCATCGGTGCGGTGTCCAACCCCGACAATAGCAACCAGCAGCTGGGCAAGGCTGGCCGTAATCGTTGGCTGGGCCGCAAGCCGCATAACCGCGGCGTTGCCATGAACCCGATTGACCACCCGCATGGTGGTGGTGAAGGCCGTACCTCTGGTGGTCGCCATCCGGTGACGCCATGGGGCAAGCCGACCAAGGGTGCGAAGACGCGCCATAACAAGCGGTCCGATGGATTTATTGTCCGTCGCCGCAACGCGACGAAGGGCTGATCGCGATGCCGCGCAGCGTATGGAAAGGTCCGTTTGTTGACGGTTACCTGCTGAACAAGGCGGAAGCCGCTCGTGCTTCGACCCGCAATGAGATCATCAAGATCTGGTCGCGGCGCAGCACGATCCTGCCGCAATTCGTTGGCCTGACTTTCGGTGTCTATAACGGCAAGAAGTTCTTGCCGGTGCAGGTCACTGAAAACATGGTCGGCCATAAATTCGGTGAATTCTCTCCGACGCGGACCTTCACGGGCCATGCGGCGGATAAGAAGACGAAGCGGGGCTGATAGCAATGAGCAAGCCGAAACACCCGCGCGGCCTGGCTGATAGCGAAGCCCAGGCTGTGACCTTCAATATCCGCGTGAGCCCGCGCAAGCTGAACCTGGTTGCCGCGATGATCCGCGGCAAGAAGGCGCAGGATGCCGTGGCGCAGCTTACCTTCAGCAAGCGCCGCATCGCCGGCACGGTGAAGAAGACGCTGGAAAGCGCGATTGCGAATGCTGAAAACAACCACAGCCTGGATGTGGATCGCCTTGTTGTCTCCCGCGCCGAAGTTGGCCGCGCGTCGGTGATGAAGCGCTTCCATGCACGTGGCCGTGGCCGGTCCGCGACCATCGAAAAATGGTTCAGCCATTTGAAGATCGTCGTGGCCGAACAGGTTGTGGCGGAAGCCGCTGAAGCTCAGGAGGCCGCGTAATATGGGCCAGAAAGTCAATCCCGTCGGGCTTCGGCTTGGCATCAATCGCACTTGGGATAGCCGCTGGTTCGCCGCCGCGGATTATTCCAAGATGCTGCATGAAGATTTCAAGCTGCGTGAAAAGCTGCGTGATCGCCTGAAGGGCGCTGGCGTGAGCCGCGTGGTGATTGAACGCCCGGCGAAGAAGCCGCGCGTGACCATTCATGCTGCCCGCCCCGGTGTTGTCATCGGCAAGAAGGGCGCGGATATCGAAGTGCTGCGCAAGGATTTGCAGAAGATGGCGGGTGCCGAAGTGGCGCTCAACATCGTCGAAATCCGCAAGCCGGAAATCGATGCCGTGCTGGTCGCCGAAAGCATTGCGCAGCAGCTGGAACGCCGCGTGGCCTTCCGCCGTGCCATGAAGCGTGCGGTGCAATCCGCGATGCGTCTTGGTGCGCTCGGCATTCGGATCAATTGCTCCGGCCGTCTCGGCGGTGCTGAAATCGCGCGCATGGAATGGTATCGCGAAGGCCGCGTGCCGCTGCATACGCTGCGTGCCGATATTGATTACGGCACGGCGACGGCGAAGACCACCTATGGCACTTGCGGTGTGAAGGTTTGGGTCTTCAAGGGTGAGATCATGGCGCATGATCCGATGGCGCAAGACAAACGCGCTGCCGAACAGGCGCCGCAGCGCTAAGGGTATAGGACAATGCTGCAACCTAAGCGCACTAAATTCCGCAAGGCCCATAAGGGGCGCATCCATGGCCTGGCCAAGGGTGGGTTTTCCTTGTCCTTCGGTGGCTTCGGCCTGAAGGCGTTGGAGCCTGAACGTGTGACCGCGCGGCAGATCGAAGCTGCGCGTCGTGCGATCACCCGCGCCATGAAGCGTCAGGGCCGTGTGTGGATCCGTATTTTTCCGGATGTGCCGGTTTCCACCAAGCCGGCCGAAGTCCGCATGGGTTCCGGCAAGGGCTCACCGGAATATTGGGTGGCCCGGGTGAAGCCCGGCCGCATCATGTTCGAGATCGACGGCGTGAGCAACGAAGTGGCGCGTGAAGCGCTTAGCCTCGGTGCCGCCAAGCTGCCGATCAAGACGAAGTTCGTGACCCGTCTGGGTCTGGAGGCTTGATCATGGCCATGACCAAGATCGGCGATGTTCGCGCCAAATCGGCTGATGAGCTGAACACGATGTTGCTTGATTTGCGCAAGGAGCAGTTCAATCTGCGTTTCCAACGCGCAACCGGGCAGCTTGAAGCCCTTAGCCGCATTCGCCAGGTCCGTCGGGACATTGCGCGGGTGAAGACCATCATCGGTGAGCGCAGCCGCGCCGCCGCAACCAAAGCCTGAGAGGAGACCGACGGCGATGCCGAAGCGCGTCCTCACCGGGCGGGTCGTCAGCGACAAGATGGACAAGACCGTTACGGTCTTGGTCGAACGTCGCGTGATGCATCCGCTCTATAAGAAATTCATCCGCAAGTCGAAGAAGTATGCGGCGCATGACGGTGCTAACCTGTGCAAGGAAGGCGATGTTGTGCAGATCGAAGAATGCCCGCCGATTTCCAAGCGCAAGGTTTGGACGGTAGTGGCGCGCAACGGTGAAACCGTGGCGCCGGCGGCGGGGGGCTGATCCATGATTCAAGTGGAAAGCAATCTGGAAGTCGCTGACAATTCCGGCGCGCGGCGCGTCCAGTGCATCAAGGTACTGGGCGGTTCCAAGCGCAAGACCGCGGGTGTGGGCGACGTGATCGTCGTTTCCATCAAGGAAGCCATTCCGCGCGGTAAGGTGAAGAAGGGTACGGTGGAACGCGCGGTGATCGTGCGGACTTCCTTCCCGGTGCGCCGTAATGATGGTTCTGTGATCCGCTTTGACCGCAATGCGGCCGTGCTGATCAACAAGCAGAATGAACCGATCGGCACGCGTATCTTTGGCCCGGTGGTGCGTGAACTTCGTGCGAAGAAGTTCATGAAAATCATCTCTCTGGCGCCGGAGGTGTTGTAAGACATGGCTCAGAAGATCAGGAAGGGCGACCGCGTTCAGGTCCTGACCGGCCGTGACAAGGGCCGCCAGGGCGAAGTGATCCGCGTGATGCCGACCGAAGATCGTGCGCTGGTGCAGGGCATCAATCTGGTGAAGCGTCACCAGAAGGCGACCGGCATTGGCAATCCTGGCGGGATCAATGAAAAGGAAGCGCCGATTCATCTTTCGAATCTGTCGCTGATTGATCCAAAGTCCGGCAAGCCGACGCGGGTTGGCTTTAAGGTTTTGGAAGACGGCAAGAAGGTCCGGGTGGCGCGTGCCTCCGGCGAGGTGCTTGACGCATGAGCGACGTGAAGGAACAGCCCCGGCTGCGCCAGCACTACGATACCGTGGTGCGCAAGCAGCTTTCTGAGGAATTCGGCTACACGAATCCGATGGAAGTGCCGAAGCTTGAAAAGATCGTGATCAATATGGGTGTCGGCGAAGCCGCGGGCGACCAGAAGAAGCTCGATGCCGCGGTGGCCGATCTGACCCTGATTTCGGGTCAGAAGCCGGTGAAGACCAAGGCAAAGAAGGCGATCGCGGGCTTCAAGATCCGCGAAGGCCAGGCGATTGGCTGCAAGGTCACGCTGCGCAAGGAACGCATGTATGAATTCCTTGACCGGCTTGTGACCATTGCGCTGCCGCGCGTGCGCGATTTTCGTGGCATTCCCGGCAATCGCGGCTTCGATGGTAGGGGCAATTATGCCCTTGGCTTGAAGGAGCAGATCGTGTTCCCCGAAATCATCTATGACAAGGTGGATACGGTGCGCGGCATGGATATTGTTTTCGTCACCACGGCGAAGACCGATAAGGAAGCGAAGGCGCTGCTCAAGGCGTTCCAGCTTCCTTTCCAGAACTGAGTTTTTTGGAAAACCGCCGGGTGATCCCGGCAGGTTCCGGAGGGTTATGACGTATGGCTAAGACATCGTCTGTTGAAAAGAACAAGCGCCGGGAGCGGCTTTCGAAGCTGCATGCCGCCAAGCGCGCTGCGTTGAAGGCTGCGGTGATGAATCGTGAGCTGCCAATGGAAGATCGCTTTGAAGCGACGTTGAAACTGGCGCAATTGCCCCGCAATGGCGCCAAGAATCGCGTTCGTCTTCGTTGCGAGCTGACAGGGCGGCCGCGAGGCAATTATCGCAAATTCAAGCTCTGCCGTAACGCGTTCCGTGAGCTGGCCAATCAGGGCCAGATCCCGGGCGTCGTGAAGGCGAGCTGGTAAGGAAGCCCGGCATGTCCATGTCCGATCCGCTGGGCGATCTGCTCACCCGCATCCGTAACGCGCAATCCGCGCGGCAGACCCGGTGCAAGGCACCGGCGTCCAAGCTGCGTGAGAATGTGCTTGATGTGCTGAAGCGCGAAGGTTTCATTCGCGCCTGGCGCACCGAAGAACTCCGCCCCGGCGTGAAGTTCATTGATATCGAGTTGAAATATTCCGAAGGCGAGCCCGCCATCCGCGAAATCACGCGCGTGTCGAAGCCTGGTCGTCGTGTTTATTCGAAGATCGCTGAGCTGCCCAAGTTCTATAATGGCCTTGGCATGTCCATCCTTTCCACGCCGCGTGGCGTGATGAGCGAAAATGAGGCCCGCGCTGCCAATGTTGGCGGCGAGGTTCTCTGCCGCGTATTCTGACGGAGGGTTTGGCAATGTCTCGCGTCGGAAAATATCCGGTTCAGGTGCCTTCGGGCGTGCAGCTTGCGCTTTCGGGCCGCACACTCGTCGCCAAGGGCAAGCTTGGCGAATTGAAGCTTGACCTGACGGATGATGTTGATGTGGAAATCAGCGCTCAGCAGGTGGCGGTAAAGCCGCGCCGTGATGATCGCCGGGCGCGCACCATGTGGGGCACCACGCGCAGCCTGATCAACAGCATGGTGACAGGTGTTTCCACGGGCTTCGTGAAGTCCATGGAGATCAACGGCACGGGTTATCGCGCCGCGGTGCAGGGCAAGGACCTTGTGCTGAGCCTCGGCTATAGCCACGAAATCCGCTACCCGATCCCGGCTGGCATCAAGATCACCTGTGAACGCCCAACGGCGATCAAGGTTGAAGGGTCTGACAAGCGTCAGGTCGGTCAGGTCGCTGCTGAAATCCGCGCCTATCGCGGGCCGGAGCCCTATAAGGGCAAGGGCGTCAAGTACGAGAATGAGCAGATCCTCCGGAAGGAGGGGAAGAAGAAGTAATGGCCAGCAAGCTCGATCTTCAGGAACGGCGCAAGCGTCGTCTCCGCTACCAGATCCGGATGAAGTCCGGTGGGCGTCCGCGCCTTTCCGTCTTCCGTTCCGGCAAGCATATCTATGCGCAGGTCATTGATGATGCCGCGGGCCGCACGGTCGCAGCCGCGTCTTCGCTCGAAAAGACCATGCGTGAAGCCTTGAAGACCGGTGCCGATACCTCGGCCGCGTCGGCGGTTGGCAAGTTGATTGCCGAACGCGCCATGGCGGCGGGTGTAACGGCGGTGGTCTTTGATCGCGGACCTTATCTTTATCACGGGCGCGTCAAGGCGCTCGCGGACGGCGCCCGCGAGGGCGGGCTGTCGTTCTGAAGGATTGAACAAGATGGCACGTGAACCAAGGGGCGGTGGCGAAGGCGGCGAGGGCGGGGAACGTCGTCGTCGCGGTGGCCGCGATCGTGAGCGGGAACAGCGCACGGAACGTCAGGAAGGCGATGAGCTGAAGGACAAGCTCGTTACCATCAATCGCGTGGCGAAGGTGGTGAAGGGTGGTCGTCGCTTCAGCTTCGCGGCACTGGTTGTTGTGGGCGATGAAAAGGGCCGTGTTGGCTGGGGCGCTGGCAAGGCGCGCGAAGTGCCGGAAGCCATCCGAAAGGCGACAGAACGCGCCAAGCGCGGCATGATTCGTGTGCCGATGCGTGAAGGCCGCACGCTGCATCATGATGTGGTGGGTGAATTCGGCGCGGGCCGCGTGATTTTGCGTGCGGCGCCGGCGGGTACGGGCATCATTGCCGGTGGCCCGATGCGCGCCGTGTTTGAAACGCTCGGCATGGGCGATGTTGTCGCCAAGTGCACGGGTTCCGCCAATCCGCATAATATGGTTAAGGCTACTTTCGCCGCGCTGCAGCGTTGCACCAGCCCGCGTGCTGTTGCTTCGCGTCGTGGCAAGAAGGTGGCTGATATCCTCGGTCCGCGGAAGGAAGCCGCCGCTGAGGCGCAGGAGGCCGCGAATGGCTGAGAAAAAGACAGTGAAGGTGACCCAGCTTGGGTCACCCATTGGGCGCAAGCCCGGCCAGAAGGAAACCTTGATCGGCCTTGGTCTGAACAAGCGCCATCGTACGCGTGAACTTGAAGACACGCCTGCGGTGCGCGGCATGATCCGTAAGGTCGCCCACCTGGTGAAGGTGGAGGATTAAGTCATGAAGTTGAATGAAATCCGCGACAATGCGGGCGCGCGTCCCAAGTTCAAGCGCATCGGCCGTGGGATTGGCTCTGGCAAGGGCAAGACCGGCGGGCGTGGCGTGAAGGGTCAGAAGGCGCGTACCGGCGTTTCGCTGAACGGCTTTGAAGGCGGTCAGTTGCCGATTTATCGGCGCCTACCCAAGCGCGGCTTCGTGAACACTTTCCGCAAGCTCTATGCCACGCTGAATATCGGCACGCTTGATGCGGCGATTGAAGCGGGGCGTCTGCCGGCGGGTCAGGATCTGGATGAAGCGGCGCTGCGCGCAGCGGGCGTTGTTCGTTCCAGCTCAAAATTCATCGGCGTGCGTTTGCTCGGCAAGGGTGAGATCAAGCGTGCGGTGCGGATTTCCGTCTCCGGCGCTTCGGCCGCGGCCATTGCGGCGGTGGAAGCCGCGGGCGGCAGCGTAACCGTCACCGCGCCGGCCGCGCCCGCTGTGGCTGGCTGAGACTTGTCGGCACCGCGCCGCCTGATCGCGATGCGGTAAGATTCTTGGCGGCGCGCGGGGTTACTCGGGCGCCGCTTTCATTCTGGCGCAGCGCGCTTGTCTTGTTGGGGCGCGGCGCCACATAGGGCTTGAAGACAGGGGCACGACCCAAGGGCGCCCTGCAGGCATTGGGAGAATGCGCATGGCGTCCGCCATGGAACAGGCGATGTCCAATCTGAACCTCGGCGTGCTCTCCAAGGCGACCGAGCTCAAGAAGCGTATCTGGTTCACGCTTGGCGCGCTGATTGTCTACCGCATCGGTACCTATATCCCTGTGCCGGGTGTGGATGCGGCGGTGATGGGCGAGATTCTCGCCCAGCATGGCGGCGGCATTCTTGGCATGTTCGACATGTTCTCGGGCGGCGCGCTTGGGCGCATGACCGTCTTTGCGCTGAACATCATGCCTTACATCAGCGCGAGCATCATCGTGCAGTTGATGACTGCCGCGATCCCTGCCTGGGAAGCCCTGAAGAAGGAAGGCGAATCGGGGCGGAAGAAGCTTAACCAATATACGCGCTACCTCACGGTCGCGATTGCGATCTTCCAGGCCTATGGGATTGCGATCGGGCTCGAATCCATGCGCGGGCAATTCGGTGCGGCGGTTTATGATCCGGGGCTGTTCTTCCGGCTTTCCTGCGTGATTACGCTTGTGGGCGGCACGATGTTCCTGATGTGGCTTGGGGAACAGATTACGGCGCGCGGCGTTGGCAATGGCATCAGCCTGATCATTTTCGCGGGCATTGTGGCGAATCTGCCATCGGCGCTGATCAGCACGTTGGAATTGGGCCGCACCGGTGCGCTTTCCACGATCTTCATCATCGCCTTCCTGATCATCGCGCTTCTGGTGATTGTTTTCGTGGTGTTCATTGAGCGTGCGCAGCGCCGCATTCCGGTGCAATACCCAAAGCGCCAGGTGGGCAACCGCATGTTCGGTGGTGAGGCAACGCATCTCCCGCTCAAGCTGAATACTGCGGGCGTCATTCCGCCGATCTTTGCGTCATCGCTGCTGTTGTTGCCGGCAACGATTGCGGGCTTTTCGCAGGATATGGCGGATGGCTGGTTGCAGACCATCTCCGCAATGTTGGCGCATGGCCGGCCCGCCTATATGATCCTGTATATGGCGATGATCATTTTCTTCGCCTTCTTCTATACGGCGATTGTCTTCAACCCGACCGAAACGGCCGATAACCTCAAGAAATATGGCGGCTTCATTCCGGGGATCCGCCCGGGGCAGAATACCTCCGAATATCTTGATCGGGTGCTGACGCGGCTTACGGTTCTGGGCGCGGCTTACCTCTGCCTGGTGTGCATCATTCCTGAAATCCTGATCAGCCAATATGGTGTGCCGTTTTATTTCGGCGGCACATCCTTGCTGATCATTGTCTCGGTGACCATGGATACGGTGGCGCAGGTGCAATCGCATCTTTTTGCCCATCAGTATGAAGGCTTGATCAAGAAAGCGCGTCTTGGCGGCCGTGGGCAGCCGCGCGGGCGTTGAACGGAGGAAACGGATGAACCTTATCCTTCTCGGCCCGCCTGGCGCGGGCAAGGGCACCCAGGCCAAGATGCTGGAAGAGAAATTCGGCATCGCCCAGATTTCCACTGGCGACATGCTGCGCGCTGAGGTGAAATCGGGCAGCGAGATCGGCCTGAAGGCCAAGGGCATCATGGAACGTGGTGAACTGGTGCCGGATGAGGTGATCACCGCCATGCTCAAGGCCCGTGTGGCGCGGCCTGATTGCGCCAAGGGGTTCATCCTGGATGGCTTTCCGCGCACTGCCCCCCAGGCTGCTTCGCTGGATGCCATGCTGACGGAAAGCGGCCTCAAGCTTGATCACGTGATTGAGCTCAAGGTGGATGATGCTGCGCTGGTGGGGCGCATTTCCGGGCGCTATAGCTGCGCGAAATGTGGCGCGGGCTATCATGATACATTCAAGCAGCCGGCCAAGGCCGGGGTTTGCGATAGCTGCGGCGGGACCGAATTCTCCCGTCGGGCGGATGACAAGGCGGAAACCGTGGCAGCACGGCTTGAAGCCTATCATCGCCAGACTGCCCCCTTGCTTCCGTATTATGCGGGGCAAGGGAAGTTGAAGGCCGTTGACGGCATGGCTTCCATGGCGGAAGTCGCACGCCAGATCGGTGAAATTTTGTCAGGAAAGGCTTGACGGGGAAGGGTACTGGGGCTAATCCCGCTGCTCCCGCGGCGGGGGGTAACTCCGGCCGCTCTTTGTCGTTGCAAAATCATTCGGAACACTCCGCCGGCAGGGCCCAATGGGCTACCGCGGCGGTATCGCGGGGCTCGGCCCCAGGAGAGGCACTGTGGCGCGCATCGCCGGCGTGAATATTCCGACCAATAAGCGAGTCCTGGTCTCGCTTCGCTATATCTATGGCCTTGGCCCGCAGAATGCGAAGGTCATCTGCGATCAGTTGAGCATCCCGGCCGAACGCCGCGTGAATCAGCTGACCGATGATGAAATCATGCGCATCCGCGAATTGATCGACCGCGAATACCGCGTGGAAGGCGATTTGCGGCGTGAGCAGGCGATGAACATCAAGCGCCTGATGGATCTTGGTTCCTATCGTGGGCTGCGCCACCGCAAGGGCCTGCCGGTGCGCGGCCAGCGTACCCATACCAATGCGCGTACCCGCAAGGGCAAGGCGGTTGCGATCGCCGGCAAGAAGAAGGTGACGAAGTAAGATGGCTCGTGAACCCCGCGGCGGTGCCGCTCGTGGCCCGGTGAAGCGCAAGGAACGGAAGAATATTTCTTCTGGCGTGGCGCATGTGCTGTCCACCTTCAACAACACCATCGTGACCATCACGGATGCGCAGGGCAATGCGATTGCTTGGTCTTCCGCCGGGTCGCAGGGCTTCAAGGGCAGCCGCAAATCCACCCCCTATGCGGCGCAGGTCGCTGCTGAGGATGCCGGCCGCAAGGCGCGTGAGCATGGGATGGAAGTGCTGGATATTATGGTGAGCGGCCCTGGTTCGGGCCGTGAATCCGCGTTGCGTGCCCTGCAGGCTGTTGGCTTTCAGGTGACCGCCATTCGCGATGTGACCCCCATTCCCCATAACGGTTGCCGCCCGCGCAAGCGCCGCCGCGTCTGATACGCGCGCCACGCCTGACCGCCGCAGCCCGATAGGAGAGACATGAACGTGCTTGACCGCAACTGGCGTTCCCTGATCGAAACGCAGAAGCATATCGAGCCGACGATCAACCCGCTGCGCAGCGCCACCTTGGTGCTGGAGCCGCTGGAGCGCGGCTTTGGGATGACGCTTGGCAATGCGCTGCGCCGCGTGCTGCTTTCCTCGCTGCTCGGCGCCGCGGTGAAGGCAATTCGCATTGATGGCGTGCTGCATGAATTCAGCAGTATCCCCGGCGTGCGCGAAGACGTCACCGATATCGTTCTGAATGTGAAGCAGCTTGCGCTTCGCTATCAGGGTGAAGGTGAAAAGCGCCTGGCGCTGATGGCGACCGGCCCTGGCGAAGTCACCGCAGGGCAGATCCAGACCACGGGCGATATCGAAATCGCCAATCCTGATCTGGTGATCTGCACGCTTGATGATGGCGCGAAGCTTTCGATGGAATTGATCATCGATTCCGGCAAGGGCTATGTGCCGGCTTCCGAAAACCGCCCGGAAGATGCGCCGATTGGTCTTATCCCGGTCGATGCGATCTATTCGCCGGTGCGCCGCGTGGCCTATCGCGTGGAACCGACCCGCGTTGGCCAGCGCACGGACTACGATAAGCTGATTCTTTCGGTGGAAACCGATGGCACGCTGGCGCCCGAAGATGCCGTGGGTGTTGCCGCGCGCATCATTCAGGAACAGCTGCAAATCCTGATCAACTTCGACGAACCGCGCCCTGAACTCGGTGCGGAAATGCAGGATGATCTGCCGTTCAACCGCAACCTGCTCCGCAAGGTGGATGAGCTTGAGCTGTCTGTCCGCAGTGCGAATTGCCTGAAGAACGACAATATCGTCTATATCGGCGATCTGGTTCAGAAGACCGAACAGGAAATGCTGCGCACGCCGAATTTCGGCCGCAAGTCGTTGAACGAAATCAAGGAAGTCCTCACGGCGATGGGGCTTGGCCTTGGCATGACAGTGCCGGAATGGCCGCCTGAAAATATCGAGGATTTGGCGAAAAGGGCAGATGAGCCGTTCTGATCGGCTCGTTCTGAAGGGTAAGAAAGATGCGTCACGGATTGTCTGGGCGGAAGCTCAATGTCACGTCAAGCCATCGTGCGGCGATGTTCCGCAATATGGCGACCTCTCTGCTCAAGCATGAGCAGATCACGACCACGCTGCCCAAGGCCAAGGAATTGCGCCCCTATGTTGAGCGTATGATCACGCTCGGCAAGCGCGGTGGCCTGCATGCGCGCCGCCAGGCACTGTCGCAGATCCGCGATGAAGCGGTGGTGGCGAAGCTGTTCGGCGAAATCGCTGAGCGTTACAAGGCGCGGCCCGGCGGCTATTGCCGCGTGCTGAAGGCCGGCATGCGTTATGGTGATGCGGCCGATATGGCGGTTATTGAATTGGTGGATCGCAACCCGGCCGCGAAGGGCCTGGATAGCGGGCCGAAGCCGGAAGTGGTTGAAGAAGAAGCGGCAGGCTGAACGGCTTGCTCCCCAAAAAAGGGCGGTCCCCAGCAGGGGCCGCCCTTTTTCATTTCATCTTTTGCCGATGGCTTCCGACAGCGCCGGGGAAAAGCCCGAAAGCGGGGGGCTGAGTTCGCGCGGCCAGGCGCGCGGGTCAGGCGGGATGGAGGCCCTCACGCGGCCTTCTTCCGTCACCAGCATGAACATCCTCTCCCCCTTCAAATCCCAGGCGAGGAAAATACCCCGCACCCGGCAGCCTTCCAGGTTGCAGCCATAGCCATGCAGATATTGGCCATCCAGCAGGGCAACACCGGGGCCGGGTTCGCGCAATGCCTCGGCGATCACGCTGCGATGCCCGCCACTTGCCGGGCGCAATACCGCGCCCACTTCCGGGCGCTGCGCGAGGGCAAGCACGGGCTGGCCGATCACGCTCATGATATCGGGGTCCATGGCGCGTGCGGGGGCGGCGCCAAGCAGCGCCAGCAGCGCGAGGGACGCCCTTCTATTCCACACGGATATTGGCTTCGCGGACCAGCACGGTCATGGCGGCGCGGCCTTCGGTGACGAAGCGCGTGAAGGCCTCGGGCGCGCTGCCGACCGGCACGGCACCAAGCTGGGCAAGGCGCGCGCGCACCTCAGGCTCGGCCAGGCTGGCGGCGAGGGCCTCATGCAGGCGAGCGATCATGGGGGCAGGGGTGCCGGCGGGGGCGAAAAGCCCGACCCATTCGCTGATGTCAAAGCCGGGGAAGCCGCTTTCGGCGATGGTTGGTACCTCGAGCCGCGCAGCGAGGCGCGCGGCGCTGGCGACGGCCAGGAAGCGCGCCCGCCCGCTATCCACCACCGGGCCAGCAGAAAGCGCCGTGATGAAAACGCCATCCAGATTGCCGCCCGCCAGGTCGCGCGCCGCATCCGCCCCGCCGCGATAAGGGGCGTGGATCACCTCAATCCCCGCCGCGCGGGCGAATTGCACCAAGCCCAGATGCCCCGCCGTGGCATTGCCCTGCGTGCCCATGCTGATCGCGCCAGGCCGCGCCTTTGCGGCGGCGATAAAGGCCGCCAGATCGCGCGCAGGGAAATCCGCCTTCACGGCAATCACCTGCGGGAAGCTGGTCGCCATGCTGATCGGCGTGAAGGCCGTGGCGTAATCGAAGGAAAGGCCGCGCAGCAGCGCATGGTTCACGATATGCGATGACGCATCCCAAAGCAGCGTGTTGCCATCCGGTGCCGCACGCGCCACTTCCGCGCCACCAATGGAACCCCCTGCGCCGGTGCGGTTTTCCACCACAATCGTCGCACCCAGCCGTTCCGCCATACGCGGTGCCAAGGTCCGCGCTGCCGAATCCGCCGCCCCACCGGCGGCGAAGGGCACCACAAGCCGGATGCTGCGTGCCTGTGCCAGTGCAGGCATGGGCAGGGCAGCGAGGGCAAGCAGCGTGCGGCGGGGAAGTTTCATGGGCAGCGTTCCTTATCTTTGGGGCGCATGTGCGGGCGCGGGCAGGGCGCGTCAAGCCAGGGGTGATGCGCCGCCCCGCTTGGCGCTAGACTACGCCCATGAAGACTCCACCGCGCTATGATGAGCTAGCCCGCCCCGAGGGCGATCCCACCGGCCTGCCGCTTTCCTGGGGCGTTTGGGGCGCAGATGATCAGATCGGCACGCTGAACCGCATTACGGACGCCACCGTCGCCGCTGCCCGCGATGAAATCCGCACAGGACAGCGCTTCAACGTGAACCTGCCTTTGGACGAGCCCTTCGGCGCCGCCCATGAAGGCGCCCATCGCCGCCGCGCCGCCCCCACACCAGTGATGGTGAGTGAAGACCACCCCGGCCGCATCACGCGCGATGACAGACTGGATGGCTTTTGGCTGCAAGGCAGCACGCAATGGGATGGGCTTTCGCATTTCGCTGACGCCACGCATGGTTTTTATAATCACGCGCCCCTTTCTTCCATTGTGCATGGGCCGCAAAGCCGCAACGGCATCGACAAGGCACTGGCCCATGGCATTGCCGGGCGCGCGGTGCTGGCGGACCTCGCGCGGTATTTCGCCCGCACCGGCCGCGATTGGGGCGCCATGGGCGGGCAGCGTGCGACTGCCGAGGACCTTGCCGCCTGCCTTACCGCGCAAGGTGTCACGCTCCGCCCCGGCGATATCCTGCTGGTGCGCACCGGCTGGCTGAGGGCCTTCCGCGCCGCGCCGGACGCCGATGCACGCCATTTGCTGATCCAGGGCGAAGCCGGCGCGCGCGACTATTCCGGCCTGGATGGCGGGGAAGGCATGTGGCGCTTTCTTTGGGACCAGGGCATTGCCGCTGTCGCCGCCGATAACCCCACAGTCGAAGCCTGGCCGATCTTCCCCTGGAAGCCCGCGCTCCATCTCGCCATCGCGCGGCTTGGCCTCTGCCTCGGCGAGTTCTTCGATTTCGAAGCCCTGGCCGAGGACAGCGCCACCACCGGCCGCTTCACCGCGTTTTTCACGGCAGCGCCGCTCAACCACCGCGGCGGCATTGGCAGCCCCGGCAATGCGCTGGCGATCCGCTGAAGCACGCCATGGCTCGCCCCCCCGCCACCCCTGACCTGTTCGGCGCGCCAGAGCCCGCGGCCTCTCCCACAGAAGGCGCGCGCCCGCTGGCCGATAGGCTCCGCCCCGCCAGTTTGGCCGAGGTTGTGGGCCAGGATCATCTGCTGGGGGCGGAGGGCAGCCTTTCGCGCATGTTGGCGCGCGGTTCCTTGGCATCCCTGATCCTATGGGGGCCGCCAGGGGTGGGCAAAACCACCATTGCGCGCTTGCTGGCCGAAGCGGCGGGGCTGCGCTTCACCGCGCTTTCCGCCGTGTTTTCCGGCGTGGCCGATTTGAAGCGCGCTTTTGAGGAAGCCCGCGCGCGCAAATCCAACGGCCAAGGCACGCTGCTTTTCGTGGATGAAATCCACCGCTTCAACCGCGCGCAACAGGATGGCTTTCTGCCCGTGGTGGAAGACGGCACCGTGACGCTGGTGGGCGCCACCACCGAAAACCCATCCTTCGCGCTGAACGGAGCCCTTCTGTCCCGCTGCCAGGTGCTGGTGCTGAAGCGCCTGGATGATGCCGCGCTTGAATTGCTGCTGACCCGCGCCGAAGCGCTGATGGGCCGCGCCCTGCCCCTTTCCCCCGAAGCGCGCGCCACGCTCCGCGCCATGGCGGATGGCGATGGCCGCTACGGGCTGAACATGGCCGAGCAATTATTCGCCCTGCCCGAAGCCACCCCCCCGCTTGATCCCGCCGGGCTTTCAGCCTTGCTCGCGAAACGCGCGGCGCTTTACGACAAGGACCGCGAGGAACATTACAATTTGATCTCCGCGCTGCATAAATCCATGCGCGGATCAGACCCTGATGCGGCGCTTTACTGGTTTGCGCGCATGCTGACGGGTGGTGAGGACCCGCGTTACATCGCCCGGCGCCTGACGCGCTTCGCGGCCGAGGATATCGGCATGGCCGACCCGCGCGCGCTGCCGCTTGCCATCGCCGCCTGGGAAACATTTGAGCGGATGGGATCACCCGAAGGCGAATTGGCGCTGGCGCAGCTTGTGGTGCATTTGGCGACCGCGCCGAAATCCAACGCGGT
>JADCES010000033.1 GCA_020250005.1 Roseomonas sp. | reverse complement strand
GGGAAAATCGTGACAATCGCGACAGCAACCACCATCATGAAAAAGAATGGCCGGGTGTAACGCGCCACCTTGAATATGCCCATATTGGTCAGGCCCTGTAGCACAAACAGGTTGAAGCCAACCGGTGGCGTTATCTGCGCCATCTCCACGACCAGCACGATGAAGATCCCAAACCATACCAGGTCAAACCCAGCACCCTGGATAATCGGTAGCACAACGGAAACTGTCAGCACGATCATGCTGATGCCATCAATAAAGCAACCCAGTACCAGATAGATGATCGTAAGGCACGCGATGATCATGTAAGGGCTGAAGCCTTGCGCGCCGACCCAGGCCGCCATGGCGGCGGGAATGCCGGAATAGGCCATGGCCTGCGTCAAAAACGCAGCACCTGCCAGGATCAGATTGATCATGCAGGAAAGCCGCACGGCGCCCATCAGGCTATCAATAAAGCTTTTCCAGGTGAGTGTGCGCCCCCAGGCGGAAAGCGCCAGCGCGCCCACCACGCCAAAGACAGCGGCTTCCGTTGCCGTCGCCCAGCCGAAATAAATGCTGCCCATGACAAACATGATCAGCAGCACCACCGGAATAAGCTGGCCGCTTTCCTTCAATTTGCGCGACAGCGGAATGGAAGGATCACGCGGCGGTGTCAGCGTTGGGTTCAGCATGGACCAGACCATGATGTAGCCGCTGAACAGTACCATCAGCATGATGCCCGGAATGACACCGGCGATGAACAGCCGCACAATGGAAACTTCCGCCGCCACGCCATAAACGATCATGACAATGGAAGGCGGGATCAAAAGCCCGAGCGTACCAGCCCCGGCCAGACTGCCCACCGCCATCGGCAAATGATAACCGCGTTGCGTAAGCGCGGGCAGCGACATCTTGCCAATGGTCGCCGCCGTTGCGGCGGAGGAACCCGAAACAGCCGCAAAAATCCCGCAGCCAATGACATTCACATGCATCAGCCGCCCGGGCAGGCGCTGCACCCAGGGGGCGAGGCCGCGAAACATATCCTCAGACAGCTTGGTACGGAACAGAATCTCACCCATCCAGATGAATAGCGGCAGCGCGGCCAAGGTCCAGGAGGCGAGCGATTGCCATATCGCTGTCCCCATCACCTTTTCCGCCGGGAAGGTCGGCATGGAGGGCATCAGCATGGGCAGCAGGATCACGCCACACAACCCAACCAGCATCAGGCCAAGCCCGATCCAGACGCCAAGCCCAAGGAACAGGAAAAGCAGGCCAAGCAGCAAAAGCCCGGCTTCGGTTTGCGCGAGTTCCATCAGAGTTCCTCCCCCGCACGGTCAAGCGCATTCATCTCCGCCGCCTTGCGATAGGAAGGTGTGCCGCCGGTCAGATGCACCGCCAAATCATCCAAAAGACAGAGCGCGAAAAGCGCCGCGCCAAAAGCGCAAAGCCCCTGCGGCACCCAAAGTTTCCAGGCAACGGAACCCTGTGCCACATCCTCAAACTCAAAACTGTCCCAGGCGAGATCGAGCATGGAATAGGCGAAAAATAGCGCGAGTCCCGCGGTCAGCAGCAGGGCAATGCTTTCCATGATGAAGCGGCCGGATCCCTTGAGCCGACCGATGATCAGATCCACGCGAATATGCGCACCATGACGGAAGGCATAGGCCAGCGGCAAGGTTGCCGATGCAGCCACCGAAAAGGCGGTCAGGTCATCAGCGCCCAAGACCGTTAGGCCGAATTGCCGCCCGACCACCTGCGCGATGATGATCGCGGCAATGGCGGCCAAGGCAATGCCGCCAAGCACGCCCCCCAGCAGGTAAAGCGAATCAAGTGCCTTGCGCATCAGCCCACACCTTCAACAATCAGAAAAACGGTCGGGGAAGACCCGCCCGCTTTAATTTCAGGCAATCGCCGCCCGATAGGCATCCATCAGCCGCTTGCCTTCTTCGCCAGCCTTGGCGACCCATTCATCGGCCTGTGTGGCGCCGATGCGCGCCAGGCCCTGCATCAGCGCCGGCGACGGCGTGCCAATCGTCATGCCGCGGCTCGCCAGCATATTCTGCCGTTCGACGGTTTCCACTTCCGATGCCTGCCAGCCACGCGCTTCCGCTGCCGCTGCCGCGGCGCGAACGGCGCGCTGGGAAGCCTCGGGCAGGGCTTGCAGGGCGCGGGTTTGCACAAACACCGCATTCTTGGTGCGGGTGAAGCCAATCGGTGTGAAGAATTTGCAGAAATCCCAAGCCTGCACGTCAACACCCGTGGCGGCCGAGGTGACCATGGCATTCACCACACCGGTCGCGAAGGCTTGCGGCACTTCCGCCTGCTGCACCAGGGTTGGCGTTGCACCCGCCAGGGTGGCGAAACGGTTGGTCAGCGCATTGAAGGTGCGCATCTTCATGCCGCGCAGTGTCTCCACGCTTTCCACTGGCACATTGGTATAAAAGCCCGATTGCGGCCAAGGCACCATATAGAGCAGCGTAACACCCTGGCGCTGCAGGCGTGCTTCCACATAGGGGCGCTGCAATTCCGCCAATTTGCGCGCCTGATCGGTGGAGGTCACCAACTGCGGCACACTATCCACTTCAAAGAAGGGGTCTTCATTGCCATAGGCTGACAGCAGAATCTCACCAAGCTGCGCCTGGCCAGTCTGCACGCCGCGCTTGATTTCCGGCATGCGCAGAAGCGACGCATTGGAATGCATCTGGATTTGCAGGCCACCCGCCGCGCCCTGCACTTCCGTGATGAAGTCGCGCAAATTGCGCGTGTGGAAATTGCCATCCGGATAGGCGGTGGCCAATTGCCAGCGCGTCTGGGCAACGGCCTTGCCGATGAAGGGTGCCGCCAATGGCAGGCTTGCAGCGCCGAGCAGGACAGCGCGACGTGACAAATTCTCCATAATGAGCCTCTCCGTTTATAGCCTTGAGGCTCTGTTTTCCCCTTTGCCGTCACGCATGGCAAGGGGCGCCGCCGCAAAAGCCAAGCCGGCGACGCCCATTCTGCCTTGTTTCTGATCAGGAACTGGCGCGATAGGCATCCAGCAGCTTCTTGCCATCCTCTCCGGCGCGCTGCACCCATTCATCGGCCATGGTGCGGCCCACGCGGGTCAAATCCTCAAGCAGCCTTGGTGTCGGTTGCAGTACGCGCATGCCGCGTTGACCCAAAGTCGCTTCGGTTTCCTTGGCCGCCGCTTCGGAGATTTCATAACCGCGGCGCTCAGCCGTGGCGGCAGCGTCACGGATCATTTGCTGCTGCTGATCGGACAAGCCCTGCAAAGCGCGGCGGGAAATGAAGACCGCGTTCTTGGTCATGGAAAAGCCGAGCGGCGTGAAGACCTTGGCATAATCCCAGGATTGCGTATCCACACCGGTGGCGGCGGAGGTGATTTGCGCCTGCACCACGCCGGTTGCGAAGGCTTGCGCCAATTCCGCCGCCTGCACCAGGGTGGGCTGCGCGCCGATCAATTGCGCGAAGCGATTGGTCATGGGGCTGAAGGTGCGGAAGCGCTGACCGCGCAATTGTTCAAGCGAGGTCACGGGTTCCTGGGAATAGAGCCCCGCCGGCGGCCAGGGCACCATATACAGCAAGCTCAAGCCCTGGCGGGCGAAGCGCGCTTCAATGAAGGGGCGCTGCAGATCAGCAAGCCGCTTGGCCTGTTCGTAATTGACCACAAGCTGCGGCAGCGCATCCGCATCAAACAGCGGGTCTTCATTGGCATAGGCGGTCAGCAGAATCTCGCCCATCTGCACCTGGCCGGTCTGCACGCCGCGCTTGATTTCGGGCATTCTGAGGAGCGAGCCATTGCTGTGCAATTGCACGGTCAATTGGCCGTTGCTGCCCCTTTGAATATCCTCAATGAAGGTACGGATATTGCGGGTGTGGAAATTGCCATCCGCGTAAGGGGTGGCCATTTGCCAGCGGGTTTGCGCATGGCCAAGGCTGGGGGTCAGCGCAGCGAGACCAGCGGCCCCGGCGAGGAATTCGCGACGGTGAAGCTTCATGGGTTTCTTCCTTCTTCTGCCCGGCCCCGCCCCCGCCCAGCATTCAAAGCGGGTAATCGCGCGCCGGATCCACCCCAGAATGCGTCAGAAAATGCCGAATGGCCACTACCTCATCCTTGGAAAGGCTGTGCTGGCTATTGTGGAAGGCATGGGCCTGGCCATTCAGCTTCACGGCCAGCCGGCCTGAGCCATTATGGGCGACCTCGGCGCCGAGTTCCTCAAACACCGCCTCAACCGCCTTGGGGTCAATATTGGCGCTGACGGGGTGGGAGAAGATGGCGTGCAATACCTTGCGATGACGATGGTTCATGATGGCCTGCCTTCAGGTTGTTTGCGTAACCACCCCATCCTGCCGCGTCAGCACGTGAATGCCTTGATCATGATCAAGTACTGGCAGAACCCGTGAGTTGGGTGCGCACCAGCTCCGCAAAATGCCCGCCTTGCGCCACCAATTCCTTGAAGCCGCCGCGTTCGGCGATTTGCCCGCCGGCGAATACCAGAATCTCATCCGCATCGCGCACGGTGGAAAGCCGATGGGCGATGATGAAGGTGGTGCGCCCGGCCATCAGCGCCGCCAAGGCCTTTTGCACGCGGGCTTCGGTCGCGGCATCCAAGGCGCTGGTCGCCTCATCCAGAATCAGCACTGGCGGGTCCTTCAACAGGGCGCGCGCAATGGCCAGGCGCTGGCGCTGCCCGCCGGAAAGGGAGCTGCCGCGTTCGCCGATCATGGTATCATAGCCATGGGGCTGGCGCTGGATGAAATCATGCGCTTCCGCCAGCCGGCAGGCATGCTCCAAATCCTCCTGCGAGGCATCTGGCCGGCCAACCAGCAGGTTTTCGCGAATGGTGCGGTTGAACAGCATGCTTTCCTGGAACACCACGCCAATATTACGGCGCAGGCTTTCCAGTGAAATATCGCGCAGATCATGCCCATCTAGCGTGACGCGCCCTTCCTTCGGGTCCCATAGCCGCTGCAACAGCGCCATGGCGGTGGATTTGCCGGCCCCAGTTGGGCCCACCAGCGCAATGGTCTTGCCGGGTGCGGCCGCGAAATTCACATGGCTGAAAATGGGCGACCCGCCGGGATAGGCGAAGGCCACGTCTTCAAACGCGACCTCACCTTTCGCGCGGGGGATATCCAAGGCATTGGGCTTTTCCGGCACCGTGGTGCGCGCATCCAGCACGGAAAACATCTCGGACAGAGAAGGCATCAGCAGCACAAGCCGGGAGGCAAAGCCCACCGCGCCTTCAAGCTTGCCGATCAGCATGGTGGCGAAGCCCATGAAGGACACGATCTCCCCCACCGTTGCCTGGCCACGCAGATGCAGCCAGGTGCCCATCATGAAGATCATGATGACGCAAATGGTGGAAGCGGCTGAGGTCATGACGGAAACCACCGCCCACCAGTTCAGCACCGGGAATTGATGCGTAATCACCTGGCGGATGATATCGCTGAATAGCCGCGCCTCACTGGAAAGGCGCGTGAAGGATTGCACCACCATCACATTGGAAAGCGCATCCTGTGCGTTACCGGCCAATTGTGTATGGAGCGCTTCCACCTGCCGCTGCGCGTTTTCCGTCCGGCGAATGACAAAGGCCGCGAGGCTGCCGAAAATCACCACCAGGCCAATCAGCAGCAGCCCCAAGCGCCAATTCAGAATAAGCGTGAGCGGCAACAGCACAATGGCGGAAATGAAGGTGATCAGATGTTCGCGAAAGAAGGAAAGCCAAAGCCCGAACAGGTTATCGGAACCCACCAGCATGATTTTCATTAGCCGGCCCGATTGCGTATCCCCATGAAAGGATAGCGGCAGGGACAGCACATGCTGGAAATAATCATGCATGACCTTCAGGCGATTACGATGCGCCATGCGGTCCGCAAACAGCGCCACAGTGACATTGGCGCCAATGGCCGAAAGCCCGATGGCCGCCCAGAGAATTAGCAGCGAAAGCGCTTCCGCCCAAACCGCCGATTCCTGCATGCGATCCGAACGGGCAAGCAGGTCAATCACCCGCCCGAACAGCACCGGTTCCAGGAATTGCAGCCCGGCAATCGCAAGCGCCGCCAAGGCGAGCCCAATCGCGACCGCGCGATCCGCGGCCAGCAGCCTGAGCACCCTTCCGTAAAGCCGCAAAAACTCCATCGCCTCCGCCGCCTGTGAATCGGCTGCATCATAGGGTGCAAATCGGGGAAGCCAAAACCGGGGCGGAAATGGGTTGATCTGGCGGGGTTCACGGGCCACTTTGGCGCTTAATCGAACTTCCGGGAGGCAAAGACCATGATCACCCGCCGCAGCCTGGGCGCGCTATCGCTCGGCGCCGCCCTGCCCCTACCCGCCTTGGCGCAGGGGCTTTCCAGCCGCCCGATCAGGCTGGTGATCCCCTTTACCCCGGCCGGCACCACGGATCTGGTCGGGCGGCTCACCGCCGAACGCCTTGCCGCGCGGCTTGGGCAGCAGGTGGTGGTGGATAACCGCCCGGGCGCTTCAGGCAATGTGGGCGGCGAATTCGTCGCGCGCGCTGAACCCGATGGGCATACGCTGCTGCTCACCACCATCGGCACCGGGGCGATCAATTTCGCCGTTTTCGGCAATCGCATGCCGTTCAAGCCCGAAGATTTGGCGGCGGTCGGCCTGATGTGCCGCGTGCCCAATGTGCTGATGGCGGCCAATCGCATGCCGATCCGCACGCTTGCCGACATGACGCGGGAGGCAAGGGCCAAGCCCGGTGGGCTGAATTACGGCACCGCCGGCATCGCCACTTCCCCCCATGTGGTGATTGAGCAAATTCGCCTTGCCCAGGGGATCCAGATCACCCATGTGCCCTTCCGCGGTTCCGCCCCCATGCTGACCGAAATGGTCGCGGAACGGATTGAACTTGGCATGGACAATATCCCATCGGCGCTTGCCTTCATTCGTGATGGAAAAATCCGCGCCATTGGCGTGACGGGGGCTCAGCGCAGTGCGGTGCTGCCGGATGTGCCGACGATTGCCGAGCAAGGCATGCCGGGTTTTGAGGCGACCGCCTGGTTCGGCGTGTTGGCGCCAAGCGCGACCCCTGCGCCAGTGATTGCGCGCCTGGGTGCGGAATTGGACGCGATTGGCAAGGAAGCGGAATTCCGCGCCCGCATCGCGGCCTTTGGCGCTGATCCGCCGCGGCTCACGCCCGATGGCGGTTCCAGCCCGGAAAGCTTCGCCGCCTTCATGCGCGCCGAAGTGACGCGCTGGGCCGATGTGGTCCGCCAAGCCGATATTCGTGTGGAATGAGGAACAGAAAATGACCAAGAACAACGCCCTGCTGGGCCGCCGCATTATCCTGGCCGGCATGGCCGGCGCTTTGGCCGCCCCCGGCATTGCCCGCGCCCAGGCCTTCCCGACGCGCCCCGTGCGGCTGGTGATCCCCTTCCCGCCCGCCGGCACCACCGATATCTCCGGTCGCATCATGGCCGAGCGCCTGGCCGCGCGCATCGGCCAGCCCGTGATTGTCGAAAACCGTGCCGGGGCCACGGGAAATCTCGGTGCTGAAGTTGTCGCGCGGTCGGAGCCCGATGGCTATACGTTGCTGATGTGCACCATTTCCACCGCCGCGATCAATTATTCGCTCTGGGGTGCGCGCATGACCTTCAAGCCCGAGGATTTGGCGGCGGTTGGCCTCGCGATCCGGGTGCCGAATGTGGTTTTCGTCCCGGCCAATTCGCCCTATCGCAGCGTGAGCGATCTGATCGCGGGGGCGAAGGCCAATCCAGGCAAGCTCAATTACGGCAGCAGCGGTTCGGGCGGTTCGCCGCATATGACCATGGAAATGTTCAAGTTGCGCAGCGGCACGGATATCATGCATGTTCCCTTCCGTGGTGCGGGGCCGATGTTGGTTGAGGTTGTGGCAGGGCGCCTCGAATCCGGGTGCGACAACATGCCAAGCTGCATCGGCCATATTCGCGATGGACGGCTGCGCGCCTTGGCCGTGACCAGCAATGTGCGCGCGGCGGCGCTGCCGGATGTGCCGACGCTGGCGGAAGCTGGCATTCGCGATTTTGAAGCCACCGCCTGGTTCGGCGTGCAGGCACCATCACGCACCCCGCGCCCGATCATTGAAAGGCTGGGGGCGGAGATTGACGCAATCACGCGCGACCCTGCCTATATTGCCCGCATTGCAGAACTTGGCGGCGCGCCGCCCGCCTTGACCCCCGCCGGTGGCACCAGCCCTGAAGCTTTTGAGGCCTTCATCCGGAGCGAAATCACCAAATGGGCTGAGGTAGTGCGGGTTTCCGGCGCGACGGTGGATTGAAACTGTCTCAATGCTTGCGGGGGGGCGGCGCTTATCTCTAGTGTTGGGTTTTCAATAGGGAGCCATTGACATGAAGATCAGCAGACGAGGCCTTGGGCAGGGTGTGGCCGCCGCCGCTGGCGGCTTGGCGCTGGGCGGCATTGGCGCCGGGCCGGTGATGGCACAGCGCAGTGCCAATACGCTGCGGGTCGCCTTCCGCGATGCCGTGCCGAATATTGACCCCTATTTCAACAGCCAGCGCACCGGGATCATCATTGCGCATCAGGCGATGGATGGGCTGGTGCATCGTGATCCGGATACCTTCCGCAATGTGCCGGCGCTGGCGACGGAATGGGCCTGGCAGGGCAATCTTGCGATTGATTTCAAGATCAGGCCTGGCGTCAAATTCCATGATGGCAGCGATTTCGGGCCGGATGACGTTACCTATACCATGAACACCATCGCCGAATTGGGCGGGCGGCTTTCAACGCCCGGCAATTACGCCTGGATCGAAGGCGCGGAGAAGCTCGATGCCAATACGGTGCGCGTGAAGATGAAGCGCCCGACCCCGGCTGCCCTGGATTATCTGGCAATGGTCACGCCGATCTGGCCCAAGGCCTATCGCGAAAGGGTGGGGCCTGATGGGTTTTCGCGCATGCCGATCAGCACCGGGCCTTATCGCTTCACGCGCGTCGATGTTTCCAATGGGGTCGAATACGAACGCTTCGACGGCTATTACCAGGGTGGCCCCAAGGGGCGGCCGGCCATTCAGCGCATTACCGCCCGCTATCTTTCCGATGCCGCGACAGAATTGACCGAGCTTCTGGCGCAGCGTGTGGATTGGATCTGGAACATGAATCCAGACAATATCGCCAATGTGAATCGCTTGCCTTTCCTGCAGGCGGTTCAGCAGGAATCCATGCGCGTGGGCTACCTGACCATGGATGCCGCTGGGCGTACGGGGGCCGGGAATCCCATGACGCACCTTAAGGTGCGGCAGGCGATCTTCCACGCGATTGATCGTCAGGCCATGGCGGAAAAGCTGGTGACGGGCGGTTCGCGCGTGCCGCCGGCGCCTTGCTACCCATCGCAATTCGGCTGCAATGGCGATGTCGCCGTGCAGTATGAATACAACCCCGCCAAGGCGCGGCAATTGCTGGCCGAAGCGGGCTTCCCGAATGGCTTTGATGTGGAGCTCACTTCCTATGTCCAGCCGCGGCAATGGTCTGAAGCGGTGCAGAATTACCTGCAAGCGGTTGGCATTCGTGCGCGCCTGAACCTGATGCAGGTGGCAGCGCAAATCCAACGCTCACAACGCGGCGAATTGGCGCTGGGGATGGGAAGCTGGGGCAGTTTTTCGATCAATGACGTCTCGGCCTTCCTGCCGCAATGGTTCGCCGGCGGGAATGAGGATTATGCGCGCGACCAGATGGTGATTGATCTGGTGAATGAGGGCGGGAGTTCCGCTGATGAGGCGGTGCGCAAGCGCGCCTATGATGCGGCGATCAAGCGCATTACGGAAATGGCCTATTTCGTGCCGCTGCATACTTACGTGAATACCTATGCTTTCCAGCGGCAATTGGAGTTCAAGACCTATGCCGATGAGCTGCCGCGCTTCTATCTGGCGCGGTGGCGGTAAGACTATCCTGCACCGCAACGGCCCCGCCCGGTCATGCCGGGCGGGGTTTTTTATTTGTGGCTCAGCCAGCCAAATGGCATTCCACCAACCCATCTTCCAGGCTGGTGATGCGCGGCGCTGTCGCCGCACAGGGCGCAAAACAAGCCGGGCAACGCGGATGAAAGCGGCAGCCGGGCGGGATATTCGCGGGATCAGGCATGATATCGCCAAGCCCGACATCCGGCACGCCAAGCCCCGGTTCAGGGGTCAGCACACTATCCAAAAGTGCGCGCGTATAGGGATGGCGCGGGTCACGAAACAACGCCTCACTTTCGCGTCGTTCGACGATGCGGCCGAGATACATGACGGCCACCTCACTCGCGACATGCTCCACCACCGCCAGATTATGGCTGATGAACAAATAAGTCAGCCCCAGATCGCGCCGCAATTCCGCGAGCAGATTGAGGATTTGCGCCTGTACCGAAACATCCAAGGCGCTGGTCGGTTCATCGCAAACCACAATGCGCGGGCGCAGCACCAGGGCGCGCGCAATGGCGACACGTTGGCGCTGACCGCCCGATAATTGCGAAGGGAAACGCGTGCCCTGTTCGGTGGAAAGCCCGACGCGTTCCAGGCTTTCGGCAACACGACGATCAATTTCCGAGGTCGCGACATTGCCCTGCGCCACCAGCGGCATGGCGATGATATCGCGCACCCTCCGGCGCGGATTGAGCGAGGAAAACGGGTCCTGAAACACGGGCTGGATCAGCCTGGCGCGTGCGCGGCGATCCATGCCGTCCAGCCGCTTGCCATCCACCAAAACCTCACCGCCGCTTGGTTCCAAAAGGCCAAGGATCATGCGGGCCAGCGTTGTCTTGCCGCAGCCACTTTCGCCCACTACGCCAAGCACGCTGCCGGCGGGGACGGAAAAGCTGACATCATCAACCGCCACCACACGGCGCGGCGGCGCGAAAAGCCCCTGGCTTGCGCGGAATTCGCGCCGCAGGCCGCGCACTTCAATCGCGGGTGTGCTCATGCGCCGGCGCCTTCCGGCAGGATGCAGAGCATTTCATGCGCGGGTCCGACATTGCGCCGCGGAATGGCGCCGGCGCAGGCAGCCTCGGCAAAATTGCAGCGGTCCCGAAAGGCGCAGCCGGTAAATCCTGGCGGAATACGCGGCACCACGCCGGGGATGGAGCCCAAAGGTTCATCCCGCTTTACCTTGCCCGGCACCGGCACGCAGGACAGCAGGCCGCGCGTATAGGGGTGGCGGGGGGCGCGAAACAATTCGGCCGTTCGCGCGCTTTCCACCACTTCGCCGGCATACATGACGGAAACGCGATCCGCGACGCGGGCCACAATGCCAAGATCATGCGTGATCAGCAGAATGCCAAGGCCAAGGTCTTTCTGCAGTTCGGCCAACAAGCGCAGGATTTGCGCTTGCACCGTTACATCCAAGGCGGTGGTCGGTTCATCGGCAATCAGCAATTCCGGATCGCACATCAAAGCCATGGCGATCATGACACGCTGACGAAGCCCGCCTGAAAGCTGATGTGGAAATTGCCCAAGCCTGAGGCCGGGGGCGGTAATGCCAACCCGCGTCAGCAATTCCACGGCGCGGTCCACGGCTTGGGCGCGCGGCGTGCCGCGATGGCGGCGCAAAACCTCGGTCATTTGCGAACCCACCGTATAGGCCGGATTCAGGCTGGTCATGGGTTCCTGGAAAATCATCGCCATGCGATCACCGCGCAGGCGGGACATCTGCTTTTCATCGTAATCGCGAATATCATCACCGGCAAAGGAAAGCCGTGCCGCTTCGCGCTTGCCGCCCTTGGCGAGCAGCCCCATCACCGCGAGTGATGTGACAGATTTTCCGCAGCCGCTTTCGCCGACCAGGCAATGGGTCTCGCCCTTTTCAACCTTCAGGGCAATGCCGCGAACCGCTGCCGTGCTGCCGAAGGTGACGCGCAGTTCCTCAACCTCAAGCAGCGCGCTCATCGCGACAGATCCGTCCCAAGCATGTCACGCAAGGCATCACCCAGAAGATTGACGCCAAGCACAAGGATAAAGAGCGCAATGCCAGGGATCATGATGACCCAGGGGCTGAAGAACATGTATTCCTTCGCTTCCGAAATCATCAGCCCCCAGGAAGGCAAGGGCGGCGGTACGCCAAGGCCCAGGAAGGAAAGCGCGGCTTCCAGCAGAATGGCCAAGGCCATTTCAAGCGTTGCGACTACGGCAAGATGCGTCGCTATATTGGGCAGCACTTCCTTGAGCAGTACGGTCATGGGCGAACAGCCCGCGCAACGCGCTGCCGCCACATAATCCAGGTTGCGGATTTGCATGGTGGTGGACCGTGCCACCACGGCAAAACGATCCCAAAGCAATAGCCCGAGCACCAGGATCACCAGGGTGAAGCTGGTCCCCAAAAGCCCCGCCACAGCCAAGGCCACCAGCACGACGGGAATGGAAAGCCGCGCCGTGATGGCAAAGACCACGGCATCATCTATCCGCCCGCCATAAAACCCGCCCATGACGCCCAGAAAGGTGCCGATGACGCCGGAGGTGATGATGGTCGCGACCCCGATGATCATGGAAACCCGCGCGCCATAGATCAGGCGCGAAAGATAATCGCGCCCCAATTGATCCGTGCCGAGGATGTTTTCGGGCGTGCCACCTTCCATCCACATGGGCGGGATCATCCGCCGCCCAAGATTGATGGTGAAGGGATCATAGGGCGCGAGTAGCGGCGCAAAGATGGCGACAAAGGTGACAACGGCCACAATGCCCGCGCCCAAGATCGCGCCCGCATTGCGCCAGACGCGTCGCCGATTGCCGGCGCCGGCCGGTTGCAACACCGTGCTCATGCCGACCTCAAGCGCGGGTCAAGCACGGCATTCAACAGGTCAGATAAAAGCGTGAGGCCGATATAGATCAGCGCCAGCACCAGCACTACGGCTTGCACCACGGGGAAGTCGTTCTTGCTGATACTCTCCCACGCCAGATAACCAACGCCATGCAGCGCGAAGACGGTTTCGATCACAATCGAACCACCCAGCATGAAGCCAAGCTGCACGGCGGCGATGGCAACCACCGGAATGGCCGCATTGCGAAACCCGTGCTTCACCAAAATTGAAAGGCGCGAAAGCCCCTTGGCGCGGGCGGTGCGGATGTAATCGGAAGCGAGCGCTTCGATCATGCCGCTCCGCGTCAGGCGCATCAGTGACGGGATGGCGGAAAAGGACAGCACGATGGATGGCATCACGTAATGCTGCCAGGACCCGGTGCCCGAGATCGGCAACCAGCCCAGATTGAGGCCGAGCACCACCATCAGGATCAGCCCCAGCCAAAAGGAAGGCATGGCCTGGCCGATCAGCGCCACCATCAGCACGCTGCGATCCACCCAGGTATTTTCACGGACCGCCGCCAGAATGCCCAAGGGAAGTGCGACGCAAAGCGCGATGAACAGGCCGCACAGCCCAAGCGTCATGGTGATTGGCATGCGTTCCATGATCAGGCGCGCCACGCGCGTCTTGAAGAAATAGCTATCGCCGAAATCGCCCTGCAATGCGCGCCAGAGCCAATCGAAATACTGCACCCAAAGCGGCCGATCGAGCCCATAGGCGCGGCGGATAAGCTCAATATCCTCCTGCGTTGCATTTGGGCCGGCAATGGAAATGGCAAGATCGCCCGATAGCCGCGTGAGCAAAAAGCTCAACGTCAGCACCGTCAGCGCGACCAGAATCGCAACCGTCAAGCGGCGTCTTAGAAAATGAAGCATCCCACCTGCAGCCTAGGCTTGATGGGCCAGGCGCGACAAGGGGGCCATCACCAGGCCCCCGCCCAGCCATCCCGGCGCGGATCGGATGCCGCCATGCGCACGCCATTTTCCAGCACGCGAATGGCTTCCACACTGCATGGCCCCTCCAGATCGGGCACAATCTTCACGCGGTGGCCGCGCGCTTCCAGGGCGTTGATCACCTCGGCACCCATGCCGCGTTCGATGGTCAGCAAATCCTCCCCGCCATGGGGGTAATTGCTTTCCTGGCCGGGTTGGGAGGATGTCCAGCGCGGCGCCTCCAGCGCCTGTTGCGGGTCCATGCCGAAATCGGCGCAGGCGACCAGCACCTGGGTATTCACCTGCACCTGATTGTCAGCCCCCGGCGTGCCGAAGATCAGCCAGGGCCTGCCGGCTTTCATTAGCATGGGCGCATTCATGGTGTGGCGCACGCGCTTGCCGGGGGCCAGCGCATTGGCATGGCCTTCATCCAAATGCCAATAGCTCATGCGGTTGTTGAACAGGATGCCGGTCTCAGCGCCCGTCACGCCGGAACCGAAGGCGGAGTTGATGGATTGGATGGCGGAAACCGCATTGCCGTCCCGGTCCACCACGCAGAAATAGGTGGTGTCCGTTTCCTGCGCGCCACGCACCGGCAAATGTGCCGCGCGATCCGTGATGGCGGCCGCGTGTTCCGCGGCGCGTTCGGCAGAAAGCAGCTTATCAAGCGGCGGGTTCACCGCGCCCGCATGGGCCTCGCGGTCCAGGAAGGCGCGTTTTTTTGTTTCCGCCATCAGGTGAATCAGCGCAGCGCTGCCCCAGCCAAGCGCGGCAAGATCAAAGCGATCCAGGATGCGCGCCATTTGCGCCATGGCGAAGCCCATGGAATTGGGTGGTGTCTGGCGTAATTCAAAACCGCGATAGGGCACGGCGATGGGCGGCGCGATCACCGCTGTCACGCCGGCCAAATCAGCCGCGCGCACCAAGGCGCCGGCCTTCTCCAGATCAGCGGCCAACATCGCGGCAAGCCTGCCCTGGTAGAAATCCGCGGGCCCTGCCGAGGCCAAACGCTGCAAGGTCGCCGCCAAGCCAGGCTGCACCAGCAAATTCCCCAAGGCGGGCGGCTTGCCTTCCGGCAGGAACAACGCGGCACTCAGCGCATCGGGCGAAAGCCGCGTACGATTTTCGCCGGCGAAATGACGGAGCGCATGGGTGGCAGCAAAACCATCCCGCGCCGCCTCAATGGCGGGGCCAAATAGCGCGCCCCAAGGCTTGCTGCCTTCCGCGCCATGCAGCGCGGCAATGCCGGCCACCATGCCGGGCGTTTGGACGGAAAGCGGGCCATGCACCGGAATGCCGCCCGCTGCGCGATAATGCGCAATGGTGGCCGCCGTCGGCGCCGCGCCGGTGCCGTTATAGGTGGTACTGGCGCCAGTTTTCGCATTCCAGGCATGGTAGAAACCATCACCACCCAGGCCCGACATATGTGGTTCCACTACCCCAAGCGTGAGCGCAATCGCCACCGCCGCATCGGCGGCATTACCGCCGGCGCGCAGAATCTCCATCCCCGCCGCGGTCGCGACTGGATGATTCGTTGCCACCGCCCCGCGCCGACCCATGATCAAGGGGCGATGCGCGCGAATGCCTTCATACGCCATGGCTCAGCCCCCGAGATTCATGCGCGCGACAATCGGCGCCCAGCGTGTGACTTCCGCCTGCACATGCGCCGCTGCGGCGGCGGGCGAAGGATCGGGCCAGGTTTCCACACCCGCCGCGGCCAGGCGCTGCTTCACGGCGGGGTCGGCTACCGCGCGCAGTGCTGCGTCACGGATAGGCGCGAGTACTTCTTCCGGCGTGCCGGGCTTGGCAAACAGCACCTGCCACGCCGTGACTTCATAGCCAGGCACACCAACCTGCGCGAGTGCGGGCAGGCCGGGCACAAGGTCAGAAGGTGTCGCGGAACTGACGGCCAAGCCCCGCACGCGGCCATCGCGCATCAGGGGTGCCAGCATGGTGGGGCTATCAATCGTCAGGTTCATCCGCCCCGCGAGCAAATCCTGCACCGCATTGGCGGCCGTGCGGTAGGGCACGCTGGGGAAGCTGGCACCGGAAAGCTGGCGGAACAATTCGCCTGCCAGATGATTGGTCGCGCCGGGATTGGTCGCGCCGTAATTCGCTTCTTCCTTTTTCTGCGTGAGCCACGCGAGCAGAGATGCGACATCGCGCGCCGGCACATCCGGATGAACGGCCAGCACAAAGGGCTGCCTGCCCACCAAGGCAAGCGGGATGAAATCCGTCACGGGATCATGCGGGAAATTGGGATAGACTGCGCGCATGACGGGGTGGTTATTGGTGCCAATGAAAATCGTATTGCCATCGGCGGGCAGGCGATGAAACGCCGCCGCACCCACGGTGCTGCCGGCGCCTGGGATATTCTCCGGCACCACCGGGCGGCCAAGCTGGGTTTGCAGCGCATCCGCCAGAATGCGCCCCACCACATCCGTCACGCCGCCAACACCCACGGGGATGATCATGCGCAAGGGCCGCGCCTGGGCGAATGCCGGGGCAGCCAGGCCAAGCGCAGCAGCGGAAAGCAGGGAACGACGCAGCATGGGGGGAACGCCTTTCGGTTTTGCCAAGCCGCAAGCCTAGCCTGCCTTGCGCATTCTGCCAGCCCTGACGCGCCTGCCTTTCCAAGCCTGGGGTTTCGCGCTTAGCTGGCCGTCAGAGCGGGGGACACGAGATGGCGAGCATTGTTCTGATCCACGGGGCCTATCAGGGCGGCTGGATCTGGCGCTTCGTCGCCGAAAGGCTGCGCGCCGCTGGCCATGACGTGCATGCGCCAACCCTGGATGGCTGTGCTGAACGGCGCCATCAGATTCGCGCCGGCATTGATACCGAAAGCCATGGTCAGGAAATAGCCGAATATCTCCATTACCATGATCTGCGCGATGCGGTGCTGGTGGGCACTTCGGCCGGCGGCATGGTGATGGCAGCGGCGGCAGAACGCGCACGCGACCGCATTGGCCGCCTTGTGTTTGCCGATGCGCTGGCGCTGATGGATGGCGAGAAGATTCGCGACATCGTCACGCGCCCCGCCGCGATCAATACGGATATCGCGCTTGGCCCCAGCCGGGATGATGCGCTGAACCGGCTGTTTCTTGGCATGGAAAAGGGCCTTGCCGAATGGGCGGCGGATCGCATGACGCTGCACCCAATCAAGACCTTCACCCAACCCGTGAAGTTGCCAAGCTTCTGGCAGCAATCCTGGCAGGCTTCCGTGATCTATTGCCCGCAGGCGGCCAATCCCGGTGAGGCGCATCAGCGCCGTTGCGCGGAAAAGCTCAACGCGCGCTGGCATGTGATTGACACGGGCCATTACCCCATGCTGACCACGCCGGATGAGCTTGCGCGCATCATTATCTCCGGCTGAACCCTATGACCTTGCCGTCATTGGTGGCGGCATCAATGGTGCGGGGATTGCGCGCGATGCCGCAGGGCGCGGGCTTTCCGTGGCGCTGTTTGAAAAGGGCGATCTCGGCGGCGGCACTTCGGCCAATTCCACCAAGCTGATCCATGGTGGTTTGCGCTATCTGGAACATTACGAATTCCGCCTGGTGCGTGAAGCGCTGATCGAACGCGAAATCCTGCTCGGCATCGCGCCGCATATCATCTGGCCGCTGCGCTTTGTGCTGCCGCATCACCAGGGCCTCAGGCCCGCCTGGCTGCTGCGGCTTGGGTTGTTTTTGTATGATCACCTCGGTGGACGGAAGTTGCTGCCGGCAACGCAGCGCATTGACCTGACACGCTCTCCGCTCGGCGCACCGCTCAGCCCCGGGCACCGCATTGGCTTTGAATATTCCGATTGCTGGGTCGAGGATTCCCGCCTGGTGCTGCTGAACGCCAAGGATGCGGCGGAACGCGGTGCCGCCATTCATCCGCGCATGGCCGTGACGGGCGCGCGGCGCGATGGCGCGCTGTGGCATATCACCGCTGAGGGTAGAGATGGGACTGCCGAATGCCACGCCCGCGCCTTGGTCAATGCCGCCGGCCCTTGGGTTGGCGCCGTGCAGGGTTTGGTGATGGGCAGCAACCAGCCGGCGCGGCTCAGGCTGGTCAAGGGCAGCCATGTCGTGCTGCCGCGGCTTTATGATCATGACCGCGCCTATATTTTCCAGAACGCCGATGGCCGCATCATTTTCGCCATCCCTTATGAGCGTGATTTCACCCTGATCGGCACGACGGATGAGGATCACCCGAATCCAGCAGAAGTACCACAGATTTCTGAGGGCGAGATCGCCTATCTTTGCACCGCCGCGTCCGGCTATTTCCGCACACCGATAAAGCGCGAAGATATTGTCTGGACCTATTCCGGGCTCCGCCCGCTTTATGATGATGGTGCGAGCAAGGCGCAGGAAGCGACGCGCGATTATGTGCTGAAACTGGATGCGCCGGCGGGCCAGGCGCCGCTCTTGACGATTTTCGGCGGCAAGATCACCACCTATCGCAAGCTGGCCGAGGCCGCCTTGGCCGAACTTCGCCTGAAGCCCGAAAAGGCCGGTTGGACCGCCCGCGCGCCTCTGCCGGGCGGGGATTTCGCCCCCGATGGCTTCGCCGCGCTGCTTGCCGCCTTCCGGCGCGACTTCCCGCTGCTGCCAGAGGCGCTTTGCACCCGGCTACTCCGCGCCTATGGCACCCGCGCCTGGCGGATCTTCACCCCGGGCCAGGACCCTGGCCCGGCCATTGGTGCCGATCTGCACGCCGCCGAATTGGCGTATTTGCAGCGGGAGGAATGGGCCGAATCGGCGGAAGATGTGCTCTGGCGCCGGAGCAAGCTTGGGCTCCGCTTCGATGCCGGGGCGCGGGATAGGCTGGCCGGGCTGATGGGGGGCTGAAAAACCCGCAACACAAGCTTCGCGAAACCGTCTTTTACCTGTAATAAGGTCTCAGTATCGGGCAACGATCGCCAACATTGAGGGAGCGAGAAGATGAATCGTCGTGACATTCTGCTGGGAACCGGTGGCCTTTTGGCGGCCCCGTTTATTGCGCCATCTGTGCGCGCCCAGGGCCGCACCGAAATCCAGTTCTGGTACGGGCTGGGCGGGGCGCTTGGGGAACGCGTGGCCGAACAGGTGACGCGCTTTAATGAAAGCCAATCGCGCTTTCGCGTGAACGCTAATTTCCGCGGTTCCTATGTCGAGGTGATGACAGGCGCGATTGCCGCCTGGCGCGCCGGCACGCCGCCCCATATCGCGCAGGTGTTTGAAGTCGGCACCGCCACCATGATGGCCGCCGGCCCCGCCATCCGCCCGACACATGAATTGCTGGGCGAGGTGGGCATTACGCTCGACCCCAAGCGCTATCTGGCCGGGGTACGCGGCTATTATTCCGACACGCAAGGCCGCCTGATTTCCATGCCGCATAACTCATCCTCGGCGGTCATGTGGATCAATCTAGAAGCTTTCGAAAAGGCCGGGCTTTCCACGACCGAATTGCCCAAGACCTGGGCGCAAATCCGCGCCGCCGCGCAGCGCATCAAGGCGACGAATGCCGCGGAAATTCCGATCAGCACCGCCTGGCCGACCTGGGTGATGTTTGAACAAATGTCATCCATGCATGATGTGGGCTTGGCTTCCAAGGCCAATGGCTTTGAAGGCCTGGATGCGGAAATGAACCTCGCCGCGCCAATCTTCGCCAAGCATACCAATATGCTCCTGGAAATGCAGCGCGAAGGCCTGTTTGTTTATGGCGGGCGCGATGCCGATGGTTTCGCCAGCTTCCCCGCCGGCAAGGCCGCCATGTCCTTCAATTCCTCGGCCGGTCGGGCGCAGGTGCAGCGCGAAGCCAAGTTCCGCTGGGCTTCCGTGATGCTGCCCTATCATGATGATGTGCTGCAATCCCCGCGCAATGGCGTGATTGGCGGCGCCAGCCTTTGGACGCTGACCGCGCGCAACCGCACGGCGGAAGAATATCGCGGTGTTGCGGAATTCTACCGCTTCATTTCGGATGTTGAGCAGGACAAGTGGTGGCACCATGTCACTGGGTATGTGCCGCTGACGCTGGCAGCTTATGAGGCTTCGCGGGCTGAGGGCTTCTACACCCAAAACCCGGGCACGGACGCCGCCATTATCCAATTGTCGCGCGCAGAACCTACACCGAATAGCCAGGGCTTCCGCCTGGGCGGCTTTGTGGAAATCCGGAACATCATCCAGGAGGAGCTGGAGCGCGGCTTCCAAGGGCAGCAGAATACCGAAACACTACTGGCCAATGCCAATCGCCGCGCCAATGTGGTGCTGCGCAATTTTGAACGCGCCAATCGTCGTTAATCGCGTATCGGGGCCGCCTTTATGGCGGCCCCCGTTTTGTCATTTCTTTGATCGCATTTTCCGAGTCGCCAAGTTGTCCACTTGGCTTGAGAATGCTCAGTTGAGGCCACATGCAGCGTAAGGCGATTTTCAACAATAAGCTGCTGCCCTATCTGCTGCTGGCGCCGCAGCTTGCCATTACCTTTGTCTTCTTCTTCTGGCCGGCGGGGGAAGCCATTTGGTATTCCTTCATCCGCCAGGATGCCTTTGGCATTTCCAAGCAATTCGTCTGGTTTGAGAATTTCACGGATCTTTTTGCGGACCCGCTTTATCATCAGGTCATCATCAATACGCTCATCTTCTCATTGGCGGTCACCGTGCTTGCGATGGGCTTGGCACTTGGCCTGGCGGTGCTCGCGGATCGGCATATTCGTGGCAAGGATGGCTATCGCACGCTGCTTATCTGGCCCTATGCGGTGGCGCCTGCCGTTGCCGCTATTCTCTATATCTTCCTGTTCCACCCCGATATTGGGCTGATTGGCCGCGCGCTGAAGGCAGCGGGTGTTGCCTGGAATTATACGCTGAATGGCAATCAGGCCATGCTGGTGGTGGTGCTGGCGGCGGCCTGGAAGCAGGTTTCCTATAATTTCCTGTTCTTCCTGGCAGGGCTGCAATCCATCCCGCGCAGCGTATTGGAAGCGGCTGCCATTGATGGCGCGTCGCCCCTGCATCGCTTCCGCACCGTGATCTTCCCGCTGCTGTCGCCAACCACCTTCTTTTTGTTGGTCATCAACATCACCTACGCCTTCTTCGATACCTTCGGCATTATTGACGCACTCACCAAGGGCGGCCCGGGCAATGCCACGCAAACCCTGATCTACCGCGCCTATATTGATGGGCGGGTCAATCTGGATATCGGCTCATCCTCTGCGCAATCGGTCGTGCTGATGATAGCGGTCATGGCACTCACGCTCGTGCAATTCCGCTTCATTGAACGCAAGGTGCATTACTGATGGCCGAAGCGCGCAACAGCATCGCCGCCCCCATGGGCATGGCCGGCAGCAACCCCCGCGCGGATATGCTCACTCACATCATCCTGGTGCTTGGCGTGCTGCTTTTTGCGCTGCCCATCTGGATTGTGCTGATGGGTTCCACCCATGATGCCGCAACCATCGGGCGCGGTGAGGTCCCGCTTTTGCCCGGCGCCGAAGCTGCGGCGAATTATGGCGCGGTCTGGATGCAGGGCAACAAGCAGCGCGCCGGCGTCCCGGTTTCCACCATGATGTTCAATAGCGCCATCATGGCTTTGCTGATCACCTTCGGCAAAATCGCGATTTCCATCATCTCGGCCTATGCGGTCGCCTTCTTTTCCTTCCCTGGCCGCATGCTGTTTTTCTGGGCGATCTTTATCACGCTGATGCTGCCGGTGGAGGTGCGCATCTTTCCGACCTTCCAGGTGGTGTCTGACCTTGGCCTGGTGAATACCTATGCCGGGCTGATCGTGCCGCTGATTGCTTCCGCCACCGCGACCTTGCTGTTCCGACAGTTCTTCCTGACCATCCCGGATGAATTGGTGGAGGCCGCCAAGATGGATGGCGCGGGGCCCATTCGCTTTTTCAAGGATGTGGTGCTGCCGCTATCGGCCACTAATATCGCGGCACTTTTTGTCATTCTGTTTGTCTATGGCTGGAACCAATATCTTTGGCCGCTGCTGGTGACGACCTCCACCGATGTGGAAACCATCATGATCGGCATTGTGAAAATGCTCGGCTCCCAGGGGGATACGGAATGGCATCTGGTCATGGCGACCACGGTGCTGGCACTTCTGCCGCCCGTTGCCATTGTGATCCTGATGCAGCGCTGGTTCGTCAAGGGATTGGTCGAGACCGAGAAATGAGAAACCCCCATGGCTGAACTCAAACTTTCCGGCATCGTCAAAAATTTTGGCGCGGTGCGCGTGCTGCATGGCATTGATCTTGCCGTGCGGGATGGGGAGATGATTGTGATTGTCGGCGCTTCCGGCTGCGGCAAATCAACCTTGCTCCGCATCGTGGCCGGGTTGGAGCGCAGCACGGGTGGGACAGTGCTGATTGATGATCGGGATGTGACAGCGCTTGAGCCTGCCGCGCGTGACATCGCCATGGTGTTTCAGAATTACGCGCTCTATCCGCATATGCGCGTCTTCGACAATATGGCCTATGGGCTCCGCATTCGTGGCCTTGCGAAGGAGGACATCAGGCGCCGTGTGCAGGAAGCCGCCGATTTGCTCGGCCTTTCCGCCCTGCTTGATCGCCGCCCGCGGGAGCTTTCCGGCGGGCAGCGCCAGCGCGTGGCGATGGGGCGCGCCATCGTGCGTGAACCGAAGCTATTCCTGTTTGATGAACCGCTGTCCAATCTGGATGCGAAGCTTCGCGTTGCCATGCGTGCGGAAATCAAGCGCCTGCAACGCCGGCTTGGTGTCACCAGCCTTTTTGTCACGCATGACCAGGTGGAGGCGATGACCTTGGGCGATAGGCTCGTGGTGATGCATGAAGGCCGCGCGGCACAAATCGCCTCCCCCATGGAGATTTTTGAGCGCCCCGCCGATACCTATGTCGCGGGCTTCATCGGCAGCCCAGCGATGAATTTCCTGCCCGCCACCATCACGGAAGATGCCAAGGGGGCCGCGCTTTCGGATGGCAATATCCTCACCCTGCCGCCCGGCCAATATGCTGCGCGTGCGGGGCAGAAAGTGACGCTTGGCATTCGCCCGGAACATATCAGCCTGCCTGGGCCGCTACGCCTGATGACCGATCTGATCGAACCGCTGGGGTCCGAAAGCGTTGTGCATGGCAAGCTTACGTCGGGTGAAACCATGGCCTTGCGCCTGCCCGGCGCGCCGCCTTCTGCCGCGGTGCTGGATATCGCGCCGCGCAGCGAACATCTGCATGTCTTTGATGCTGAAACTGGCAAGCGCCTTCCGCCGCCCGCCTGATCAAGCTTACGCCTGCCCGCGTTCGTTCAGCAGGCGCTTCACCTCATTCTTCGGGACCTTGCCGTAACCGGAACGCGGCAGCGCATCCCACACCACGATCTTGGCCGGCCATTTATAACGCCCAAGCCGGCCATCCAGATGCGCCATCACCGCAGCCGGATCAATCAGGGCACCCGCTTCGGCCACCAGCACCGCAACCCCGCTTTCGCCCCATTTCGGATCAGGCACGCCGACCACGCAGGCTTCCGCAACGCTTGGGTGAGTCAGCAGCGCTTCCTCCACCTCACGCGGGTACACATTGGACCCGCCAGAGATATACATGTCCGAAGCGCGGCCCGTGATGTAGAGAAAACCGCGCGTATCCAAATGGCCAAGGTCCCCGGTATGGAACCAGCCACCGGCAAAGGCCTTTTCATTGGCGGCATCATTTTCGAAATAGCCGGCGAATACCGCAGGGCCGCGCACGCAAATCTCCCCGGTTTCACCCGCTGCCAAGGGCTCATTCGCGGTGTCCAGAATCGCAACCTCAATCCCCGTGCGCGGATAGCCGCAGGAACCGATCGGCATGGCGGGATCATCCGTGAGGCTATGCCAGGCGGGCGGCAGCACGGTGATATTGCCGGTCACCTCACCCAGGCCGAAATACTGCACCAGGCAGGGGCCGAGCTTGCTCAACGCGTATTTCTGATCCTCCCGATACATTGGCGCGCCGGCATAAATCACGTGGCGCAGTGATGAATGATCATGCGTATCCACGGCAGGGTCGCGACAAAGCGCATTCAGAATGGTCGGCACGGTGAACATGTTGGAAACGCGATGTGTCTCAATCAGCCGCCAGGCTTCCGGCACATCAAATCGCTCACCAGGCAGCAGGATGGAAACCGCGCCGCGCGCCACTTGCGATAGCGCATGCACGCCCGCGCCATGGGACAGCGGCGCGACCACCAAAGATGCGTCATTTTCGGTCAGCCCCGGCATCAGATCGGCAATATGGTTGTTGATGACAAAGGCCATCTGCCCATGGGTCAGAATGCCACCCTTGGGCCGGCCCGTGGTGCCAGAGGTATAGAAGAACCAGGCCGGATGGTCGCGATCCACATCGGCCGCTACGGTCACGGGCGCGCTTGTGCCTTCGGCGATCAAATCTTCCCAGGAGAAGCCGGCGCCATCGCCAATCGCGATATCCAGCACGCAAGCCGGGTTTTCCGCGCGGCAGGCGGCGCGATGTTCGGGGAAGGCCACGTCAAAAATCTGCGCCTTGCAGCGCGAAGACCCGGCCAGATAGGCGGCTTCCGGCGGGCTCAGGCGGAAATTCGTCGGCACCCAAACGGCGCCAATCAGCCAGCAGGCCCAAACACCTTCGAAAATCGCGTTATTGTTGCGTGAATGGATCAGCACGCGATCCCCGGCGCCGATCCCCCGCGCACGCAAGCCGGCGGCAGCGGAACTGGCCCTGGCGGCGATTTCCGCCCAGCTCCAGACCCGGTCACGCCAGATCAGGCCGGGGCGATCCGGCAGGCGGCGGGCGGTTTGCAGCAGCATGGCGCCCAGGTTGGAAGTCGGGATCATGCGGCGTCTCCTGTCTTTCGATGCGCCTTTCCGGCGGTTCATGCGATGTTTCGCTTGCCTCCGGCGCCGGCCTTAGGCAAGTGGGGATCATAGGCTGGACTTAACCAAAGGGAGAAGAATGCCATGACCACCCAATTCCAGGGCGCGACCCGCCGCAACCTGCTGCTTGGCGCCGGCGCGCTGACGCTGGCCGCCCCCAGCATCGCGCGCGGCCAGGGGCAATACCGGGCCGAATACAAGGTCTCGGTCGTGGGCAACCGCCCGCTGCCCATTTCCGACGGCGCCTTCACCTGGGCCGAGCTGGTCACGCAGCGCTCCGGCGGGCGGATCAATATGCGGGTTTATCCAGGCAGCCAATTGGTCGGCGGCGATCAGACGCGCGAATTGGTCGCCATGCGCCAGGGCGTGATTGATATGGCGGTGTTTTCCACCATCAATATCTCCCCACAAATCCGTGAAATGAACATTTTTTCGCTGCCCTTCCTGATGCCCAATCACCGCGCCTATGACGCCATCATCAATGGGGAAGTCGGGCGCGATCTGTTCGGCACGCTGACCAGCCGCGATGTGGTGCCGGTCGCCTGGGGCGAGAATGGTTTTCGCGAAATCTCCAATAGCCGGCGTGAGATTCGCCGGCCGGAGGATCTGCGCGGCCTCAAGATCCGCTTCGCGGCGGGCGCGATTTTCAGTGAAATCTTCCAGGGCCTTGGCGCCAATCCGGTGCAGATGTCTTTCGCTGATCTGCAACCCGCGCTTTCCACCGGCGCGGTGGATGGGCAGGAAAACCCGGTCAATCTGTTCCTTGGTTTCCGGATGGACACGCTTGCACAGCGCCATTTGACCATCTGGAATTACTGCGCGGATGCGGCGATTTTTGTCGCCTCCAAATCTGTGATGGATAGCTTCGCGCCGGCGGATCGCGATCTGGTGATTGCCTGCGCCCGTGAAGCCGCGCAGAGGCAAATTGCTGCCGCGCGCAAGGGGCTTGGCATTGATGGGGATCGTTCTTCCATCGAAGAATGCATCCGCCGCGGTGTGGCGGTGGCGGAACTGACGCCGGCTGAAAAGCAGGCCTTTGCCCGCGCCACGCGGCCGGTCTTTGACAAATGGGCCCAGACCGTGGGCAGTGCGCTGGTGCAAAAGGCCGAAGCTGCCATTGCGCGCGCGATTGCCTGACGCACCATGAGTGTTGAATTGGATCCGGGAGCAACGCTTCCGGATCCGAAAACCCGTATTCCGCTCAGTTTCGAACGTATCTTGCTCGCCATGGCCATGGCGGCCATGGCGCTGATCACGGCAGCCAATGTGCTGGCGCGCTACCTGACGAATGTCTCACTCGCCATCACCGAGGAATATTCGGTGGTGCTGATGGTGGTGGTGGCGCTGATCGGCGCGGCACTGGCCATCGCAACAGGGCGGCATATCCGGGTTGGCTATTTTACCGATCTGATGGGCAAGGTAGGGCAGCGGCGGGCAGAAATGCTGGCGCTGCTGCTCGCCATTATCTGCTTTGGCCTGCTGGCGGTGTTTGGCGCCAAACTGGCCTATGATGAGTATCGCTTTGAAGTGCTCTCCAACGGGCTTGGCAATCCGCAATGGCTTTACACGGGCTGGCTGCCGCTGATCTCTCTTCTGGTGATTGCGCGCGCAGCGGGGCGGCTGATCCGGCTGGCACGCGGTGAGGATGGCTGAGCCATGATCGCGACCATCCTGTTTCTTGGCTTTGCGCTATTGCTGGCGGGCGGCGTGCCGGTCGCCATTTGTCTTGGGCTGGCTGGCGCTTTTGCCATTTGGCTTGCGGATCAATCCATCATGGCAATGCCAACCAATGTCTATGCCGGCATCGCCAAATACCCGCTGATCGCCATTCCCATGTTCGTACTGGTGGGCAGCGTTTTTGACCGCACCGGCGTGGCGCTGCGCCTGGTGCGTTTCGCGACCGCGCTGGTGGGCGCGGGGCGCGGGGCGCTGGCTTCCGTGGCCGTACTGGTCGCCATGGTGATTGGCGGCATATCGGGATCGGGCCCCGCCACCAGCGCGGCGGTGGGCCAGGTGGTGACAAAAAGCATGGCGGAGGATGGCTATCCGCGGCCCTTTATCGCCAGCACCGTGGGGGCAGCCGCGGCCACCGATATCCTGATCCCGCCTTCCATTGCCTTCATTGTCTATGCCGTGCTGGTACCGGGGGTTTCGGTGCCCGCGATTTTCGCCGCCGGCATGATCCCAGGAATTCTCGCTGGGCTTTGCATCATCGCCGCCGTGGTGATCATTTCCATCCTGAAGGATTTCGGCGGCAAGGCCCGCAAGCAGGAAGCGATTGCCGTCTGGCAAAGCTTCAAGGACGCGTTTTGGGGGCTGATGGCGCCGGTGGTGATCCTGGGCGGCATGCGCCTTGGGTTCTTTACGCCAACGGAAGCCGCCGTGGTTGCAGTGTTCTACGGCCTTTTCATTGGTTTTTTCGTCTATCACAGCCTGAAGCTCCGCGATGTCTATGAAATGCTGGTGGAGGCCGGGGAAATCTCCGCCGTCATCCTGATTGTGATTGCCTTGGCGACGGTCTTTGCCTGGTCCACCAGCACGCTTGGTATTGTGCGCCCGATTGTGGAATGGGTGGTGGGGCTTGGGCTTGGCTCCGCCGGGACACTCGCGCTGCTCACGATTTTTCTGATCATTGTCGGCATGTTTCTGGATGGCATTTCGATTTTTCTGATCCTGCTGCCGCTGCTGCTGCCGATTGCCGCTGCCTTTCAGTGGGATTTGACCTGGTTTGGCGTGGTCCTGACCATGATGATCGCCATCGGCCAATTCACGCCACCCATGGCGGTGAACCTCATGGTCTCCTGCCGGATTGCCGGCGTTTCCATGGAAAGCACCGTGCCTTGGGTGATCTGGCTGGTGCTGGCCATGTTGCTTTCGGCTGTCGCGGTCATGACCGTGCCGGATTTGGCACTATGGTTGCCGCGCGTGATGGGGCTTGGCTGAAGCGAAAATTCAGCCAAGCCTGAGCCCAAGTTCCTGCACGGTCCTGCGCTCATCCTCAAAATGCGCCGCGGCGGCCACGGCGTAATCAGCGCTGTTCAGATAGCGCACCGGCATGTCGAAACGCGCAATCACCGCCAGATGCGCGGGGTCAAACAGCGCTTCCTTGAAGGCATCATGCAGCGCCCGCACTACACCCGGGTCCAGGCCACGTGGGCCGCCGATGCCATAGGTGCTTTCGCCCAATACGTCATAGCCAACCTCTCGCAAGGTGGGCACATTCGGAAAGCGCGACGCTCTTTCGCTCATCCATACGGCCAGGGGACGCACGCGGCCTTCAAGGGCCATATCCGCCCAGGCGCTGGTCTCCGCCGAGAAATGAATATCGCCGGCCAATAGCGCTTGCAGATTGGGCGCGGCACCGCGGAAGGGCACCGTCACCCAATCAATGCCGGCCAGCCGCGCGAGCCTGGTCATCTGGATATCGGTCGTATTGGCGCCGGGCGTGCCGTAATTGAACTTGCCCGGATTGGCGCGGGCATCGGCCAGCAATTCCTGCATGGTGCGCCAGGGCGCATCGCGGCGCACCACCACGCCACCCATATAGCCCACCAGGCGAATGACCCAGGTGAAATCCTGCATCGGGTCCCATTGCGGCCTTTCCTGCATCAGCGGCATGCGGAAAGTACCGTTGGACATTTGCGCCAGCGTATAGCCATCCGCCCGCGCCTCTCGCGCCAGGAATTGCGCGGCGAGTGACCCACCCGCGCCGGGCTTGTTTTCCACGATAATGGGTTGGCCAAGCCGCTTCGCCGCCTGTTCACACAGCGCGCGCATCTGAATGTCGGTGGCGCCACCGGGCGTCCAGGGCACCATCATGCGCAAGGGCCGGTCCGGAAACCGCGCCTGCGCCAGCGCAGGTGTTACCAAGGCGCCAGCCATGCCCGCCATGAGGGCACGACGACCAAGCCGCAAAACCATGCCTTCCTCCCACTTCTTTGCGGGAAGGCTAGACGAACCAATCAGTGAAAGGCGAGTATTTTCTCGCACCCAAAACCTGATCCCTACACCGCGCCATGCGCGCAAAAAAATACCGGGATCAGCGGCAACTGATCACGGTATGGCACAAGGCCAAACCGGCACGGCTTGCGCCATGCCGGCAAGGCAACCTCAGGTGGTCTGCTGAATGGCCGAGAGCAGCCAGCGCTCCTCAGGACCGCTGCGCACAAAGGTCCACATCTCGGTAGAGGTTTGGCGCTCGGTCGTGCTGCCCTCCACAAGCTTGCCGGTTGCTTCCTCAAAAGTGGCATCCAGCAGGCTGAAGCGCATGGCAACGGTGGCGTAATCCAACCCATCCTCATGCCAGGCTTCGGAAAGATCGCCGCCTTCCAGCTTCACATCGCGGGTTTCATTGCGCCAGCCGCGCGCATCCAGATCGCGGTAATCCTGCGCGAAATAGCCCACCATTTCCGGGGTGGCGAAGTCGCGCAGGCCCTTCAGGTCGCGGCGCGACCAGGCGGCATTCACCTCAATCAAGGCACGTTCAAAGGCCTGATAATCCTGCTGGCTAAGCTGGACATCACGCGCCGGCGCGGCATAGGCACCGGCCGAGGCTGCGCCACCACCCATCGGGGTCGGGTCCATCTGCCGCGCATAGCCGGAAGGACCGGCCATCGCGGGGGCGGGCTGACGGCGGCGGAACAGCCGGAAGGCCAGATAGATCAAGCCGCCAATCAGCGCCACTTGCAGCAACATCCCAAGCACGGCGCCGAAGCCACCGATACCGCCCAGGAGCCCACCGCCAAAGAGCATGCCGATCAGGCCGCCCATGAGAAGGCCACCCGCCAGCGCGCCCATGAAGGAACGCTGAGGCTGCGCTTGCGGCGGCATGCCAGGGCGCGCGGGCGCGCCGGACTGCTGCGGACCGGAAGGTTGGGTTGCCGTGCGCTCCATCGGGCGCGCGGTATTGGGCGCGGTCTGGGTCGGCGGCGGCGCGGAATAGGTCCGGCTGCCGCGGCTGCCGGAAGATGAGCCTCCGCCCGGCTTGGCCTCAACCAAGGCCGGGACCAAAACCATGGCCAAGGCCGCAAATGCGGTGACTAGGTAACCGGGACGACGCATTGGATTCGGGACCTCCCAAGATGAATAGTTTTTAATATAGGCATTTTTTGACGAAAGCGAAGGGGTAAAACGCACGGGAAGGGCTCGGAGCAGGCAACCAGCCACGCCGAAACAAGCTAGCGGTGCGATTCATGCCAACCTTTCCCAGTCCAAAACTGCCCCCGCGCACCACTTGCCCTATATTTGGTAGGCCGATTCACGCCGCTGCCGGCAACCGACAGCAGCGACCGGACCGCGCGAGCATGTTGCGTTCACGTGGGTTCACGCAACATGCTCTAAGCCGTTGTTTTTCGAGCATCTTCACACGTTCAGATGATTCCATCTGAACGTGATCTGCTCTAAGGATCGAGGTGGATCAAATTTATACGCCTTGCTAGTAGGTTTCTGTTAGAAATCACAAACATATGCCCAGTATCCGCCCCGCCACCCCTGAGTTGCAGCTCAGCCAGACGTCCTTGCAGGACGCGCTAAGGCGCGCCTTGCGCGATGAAGGCGGGCGCGCGGCTGTGCGCGTCTCTCCCGGCACGCGGCTGGAAGCGCAGCGCTTGGTTTTTGCCCTGATGCGGGAAGCGGTTGATGTCAAAGGCGGCTCTTTGGTTGAAATCGCCCCGCATGATTGGCTGCTGACGGAACTGCCCAGCTTCGAAGCGGGCAAGCTTCAGCTTCTGCTGGAGCAAATCTTGGGCAAGACAGCGGTGCACTTATTGCCCCTGCCGGCATCCAAGCACATGCTGATCAGCTTACTGAATGCAGCCCGCCTGCCACAATTCCTGGAAGTGCCCCCGCCGGAGCCGATCTCACCCCTCAACCTCGATGCGCGCTTGGATCGGATCAACCTCGCGCAAGTCTATCGGCGGCAAAGCATTGTTGGCATTACCGACACAAGGCTGCCCAAATTGGTGTTCCAACGTCTTGGCTTGGACCACACAGCGCTGCGGCAGCACCTTGGCAGTATTGCCGAGGATCGGGCGCTGCTGCGCCACGCGCAGTCCTTGCTGCAAAAACGCGTCCTGGAAGCGCTTGGCGATGAGGGCACGCGCAAATCCTTGATGGGCGGCGGGCCCATCGCCCCGCTATTGCTCGATTTGCCGCCCGATCTGCTGCCCCCCATGCCGGAGGAGACAGAAGAGGACCAGCTGCCCGCCGCCGCCCCCGCCCTTTACGCGACACTTGCCCTGCATGAGGCCATTTCCATCAGCAACCTTGCCACCAGGCGGCAGGCGCTGCAGCAACAGGCCTGGGGCATTGCCATTTCAGGGCTTTCGGCATCAGCACTTTCCCTGGTTGAAGCGGATGCCCTGCCGGCGGATTGGCTAATTCTGGATTGGTCGCCGGCCCTGGATGATACGCAAGTGCTGAAGGCCTTGCGCCGCCTTGACCCGGCGCGTCTTATTCTCAGTGCATGCGATGCTGTGGCGGCGCTTTCATGGGGACTGAGCCAGGATATTCATCTTTACGCTGGTCCCTGGATTGAAGAGCTGATCACCGCAAGCCGCATGGAACGTTGCAGTGAAGCCGCGCGCTGCCTGCGTTCAGAATGTCGCGCCCGCGGGCTTGCGACCTCCCCCTTCGATCGGCTCGGCTGCCACAAGCCTCTTTTGCTGGAAGCCGTATTGCCCGAGGGTCGTTCATGAGTTCTGTCGCCCCCACAGCTGCGGCCTTGCCAGTTGAAGCGCTTGGGGCTGTCGCCCTTTCCAATGCCATTCGCGACGCGGTCGCCCTGGGTGAGGAGCGCCTGGTGCTCATGCTGCGATTTTCGGCCCTGCCGCGCGCCCGACGCTTCGGCACAAGGGCAGAATTGCTGCGCGAAGCCTGGGAACCCTTGAACAGCACGGCCCGGATCAGGGGCTTCAAATTGCCGGGGGGCGATTTGGTGGCGATTGGGCTGCCCAATGCAAGCGACGCGCTGGAACACCAGAAAAAAATTCTGTTTTCAATGCTGGAGCCTGACGAAGCGGAAAAGGCAGTCCACATGCTTCGGCTGCCGCAACAGGCGGCCGCGGTGATGGCGGCCGTTGAGGACAGCCTTGGCATGGTGGCTGCCATGCAGGCAATGACGCTTGAGGAACCTGAAGAACGCGCAGTGGATACGGCAGCGCTGGCTTCAGCAGAGCGTGGCCTGATGACGGCCGATCTCAGTATCTTTTTTCGCCGTAAAAAGGTCTGCTGGCTGGAACCGGGTGGGCAAAATACTAAAATGCTCTGGGAAGATCGCCGGACCGAACTGGCGGAGATTTGCGAAAGACTCTTGCCAGGCAGCGACATCTCTCTAACCCCCGCCTTCGCGCATCGGTTGTTGAAATCCATCGACCGTCGGCAATTGAGCGACATCGCGCGGCCTGAGGAATTGCGCGATATGCGAGAGCTCGCACTGCCGCTTCGTGTGGAAAGCCTTTTCTCAACCGAATTCCTGCGCCTTGATGCGATCATGCCGCAAAGCCAACGGCACAAGCTGATCATCGGGCTTGATGCGGAGGATGTGCTCGCTGATCCCGAGTTGTTCCTGCTCGCGCGCAATTTTGTGCAGGCGCGCGGCTATCGGCTGATGCTGGAAGCGGCCTCCCCCTTCGCGGCCACGGTGGTCTCGGGCCAGCGCGCCGGGTTCAATTTTTTGCGCCTGAAATGGTCTGAGGATTTCCCGGCCGCCGAAGGTGTGGCGACGGCGGAACTCCGCAAGAAACTCTCGCTGAATGCTGAACAGGTTGTGCTGGCCGGCGCGGATCGTCCCGCTGCTATTGCCTGGGGCTGGGAAGCGGGCATTCGCCTGTTTCAGGGCCGCCTGATCGAAAGCCAGCGCCCCGCAAGCTGAAGCCATGGCTTGGCGAAACGCCGCTTTGGGCCGATATGCCCCCCCATGTTGATTCCCGCGATCCAGGCCGAGGGTCTGTCGAAAACCTACAAGGACAGCGACCCGCCCGCCGTGGCAGGCCTCGATTTCGTCCAACCCGCAGGTAGCACCTGGGCGCTTCTGGGCGGCAATGGTGCCGGCAAATCCACCACCATTGCCATGCTGCTCGGCCTTTTGGTGCCAAGTGCGGGGCGGGTTGTGGTGCTGGGCCATGACATGGCGCGGGACCGTTTCGCCGCACTTGCGCGCATGAATTTTTCCTCGCCCTATGTCGCGCTGCCGCATCGGCTGACGGTTGCCGAAAACCTTGGCGTTTATGCGCATCTTTATAACGTACCGCATGCGCAGGATCGCATTGAGGAATTGGCGGAGCGCCTGCAATTGACCGGCTTTCTGGACCGGCCCGCGGGGCAGCTTTCGGCCGGGCAAAAAACCCGCGTGGCACTGGCGAAATCCCTGATCAATCGGCCGGAATTGCTGCTGCTTGATGAACCCACCGCAAGCCTTGACCCCGATACGGGCGATTGGGTCCGCAGCCTGTTGGAAGCCTATCGCGCGGAAGCCGGCGCGGCCATTCTGCTGGCCAGCCATAATATGGCTGAGGTTGAACGCCTTGCGGATCACGTGCTGATGCTGAAGGGCGGGCGGATTGTGGATCAAGGCAGCCCCAATGACTTGATCTCCCGCTATGGCCGCGATGATCTGGAACAGGTGTTTCTGGATATCGCCCGCGGCCAGGGGCGCGCGGCATGAGCGGCGCGGCGCGGCGCGTCTGGGGGCTGATGTATCGGCATTTGGCGCTCTATCGGCGTTCCTGGCCGCGTGTTTTGGAACTGATGTATTGGCCTGTGCTGCAAATGCTGGTCTGGGGTTTTGTCACTGCCTGGCTTGCCGGCGTGCAGAACAATACCGCCAGTGTCACCGCCGGCGTGCTGCTGGGCGGCGTGCTCTTGTGGGAGGTGACGCTGCGCAGCCAAATGGGCTTTGCCATTTCCTTCCTGGAGGAAATCTGGTCGCGCAATCTGGGCCATATCTTCGTGGCGCCGCTCCGCCCGCAGGAATTGGTGGCGGGCCTGGTCGCCATGAGCATCCTGCGCACGGCGATTGGCGTGGGGCCGGCCATTCTGCTCGCCTTTTTGTTGTACGGGTTTGGCATTTGGACGCTTGGGCCGGGCCTCGTGCTTTACTTCGCCGCACTCATGGCCATGGGTTGGGCCGTGGCGCTGGGGGTGACGGCGCTGATCCTTCGCCATGGCGCGGGGGCGGAAGCTTTGGCCTGGGGCGTGCTATTCGGCCTGGCGCCGTTTTCGGCGGTTTTCTACCCGGTTTCGGTGCTGCCAGGCTGGTTGCAGCCGATCTCTCTCGCCATTCCGGCGACGCATGTGTTTGAAGGCATGCGCGCCGCACTGCTGGAAGGGCGCTTTGCCTGGGATCATCTGGCCTATGCCTTTGGGCTTGATCTGATCTGGCTTGGCCTCGCCGCCTGGCTTTTCATGGCGCAATTCCAGGCCGCGCGTGTGCGGGGCGCCTTGATGAATATCGGCGAATAGATCAGCGCGCCTCTTTCATCTCGCGCGCTTTTCCGGCAAGATTCGCCTTTCCGGTCCTTGGTGGGGCGATGGTCGCCTGCGCCCGGGCCGGTTGCGCTGGAGACTGGAAACGTGATTCCCGCCCTGATGCCGACCTATAACCGTGCCGACCTTGCCTTTGAGCGGGGCGAAGGCGCGCGACTTTGGACGGAAGATGGCCGACGTTTCCTGGATTTCGGCGCGGGCATCGCGACTTCCTCGCTCGGTCATGGCCATCAGCACCTGACGCGGGTGATTGCGGAACAGGCGGGCAAGATCATTCATGCCTCCAACCTGTATCGCATTCCGCAGGCGGAAACGCTGGCGCGGCGGCATGTGGAAAATTCCTTCGCCGATAGTGTGTTTTTCTGCAATTCCGGTGCGGAAGCCAATGAAGGCATGATCAAGGCTGTCCGCAAATACCATGCGGAAAACGGCCATCCGGAACGCTACCGGCTGATCTGCTTTGATGGCGCCTTCCATGGCCGCACCATGGCCGCGCTGGCCGCCACGGGGAATGAGAAATACCTGGCCGGCTTCGGCCCGCCGGTTGAAGGCTTTGATCATGTGCCCTTCGACAATATGAATGCGGTACGTGATGCGATTGGCCCGAATACAGCCGGCGTGCTGATTGAACCCGTGCAGGGCGAAGGCGGCGTGCGCCCCGCGCCGCTGCGTTTCCTGCGCGAATTGCGCGCCATGTGCGATGAATACGGGCTGCTGCTGGCGCTGGACGAAGTGCAGACCGGCATGGGCCGTTCCGGCAAGATGTGGGCCCATCAATGGGCCGGGATCGAGCCTGATGTGATGTCCTCCGCCAAGGGTATTGGTGGCGGCTTCCCGCTGGGTGGTATTTTCGCCAAGGAACATGTGGCGAAGCATCTCAAGCCCGGCACGCATGGCTCGACTTATGGCGGCGGGCCGCTTGCTTGCGCCGCCGGCAATGCGGTGATGGATGTCGTCTCTGCCCCCGGCTTCCTGGAGCGTGTGGATCAGGTGGCGCGGCATTTGTGGCGCGCCCTGCTGGCCCTTGCCGCCAAGCACCCGACAGTGATTGAGGATGTGCGCGGCGCTGGCCTGCTGCTGGGCCTGAAGCTGCGACCCGAGGTGAATAACGGCGAAATGCAGAATGCCGCCGTGGCCGAGGGGCTGCTGACGGTCGCCGCGGGCATGAATGTGCTGCGCTTGGCACCGCCCTTGATCATCACGGAAGCGGATGCGGATGAGGCGGTGGCGCTGCTGGATCGCGCCTGCCAGCGCCTGACGCCCGCCGGTACCCAAGCCGCGGCGCAATGAGTGCCATGTTGAAATCAGTGAGGGGCGGCGATGCGCCGCCCCGCCACTTTTTGGAATTGATGGATCTTGAACCGGCGGTGCTGCGCCGGATGCTGGATGTGGCCGGGCGTGCCAAGCGCGGTGAGCTTGCGGGCAAGCCGCTGGCTGGCAAATCCATTGCCCTGATTTTCGAAAAACCCTCCACCCGCACACGCGTTTCCTTCGAAGTGGGTATCCGCCAATTGGGCGGTGAGGTGATTGTGCTGTCATCCAAGGATATGCAGCTTGGCCGAGGTGAGACACCTGCCGATACCGCGAAGGTGCTGTCGCGCTATGTGGATGCCATCATGCTGCGCACCGATAATGTGCAGAAGATCCGTGAATTGGCGGAACATGCGACAGTGCCGGTGATCAATGGCCTGACCGATGTATCGCATCCCTGCCAATTGATGGCCGATGTCATGACCTTTGAGGAACATCGCGGCCCAATCGCCGGGCAGGTGGTGGCCTGGACAGGTGATGGCAACAACGTTGCGCAATCCTTCATCCAGGCAGCGGCGCGCTTTGGCTTTACGCTGCGGCTGGCGACACCCCCGGAACTGGCGCCGCCGGCTGAGTTGATTGCCTGGGCGCGCGCGCAAGGCGCCAAGGTGGAGCTGACCCATGACCCCATCGCCGCCGTGCGCGATGCGCGGTGCGTGGTGACCGATACCTGGGTTTCCATGTCCGATGAGCGTGATGGGCGCGCCGAAAGCCGGCATAATCTTTTGGCGCCTTATCAATTGAACACGTCTTTGCTGAAGCATGCCGCGCCGGATGCGATTGTCATGCATTGCCTGCCCGCGCATCGCGGTGAGGAGATCACCGATGAGGTGATGGATGGACCGCAAAGCGTGGTGTTTGATGAGGCGGAGAACCGCCTGCATGCGCAAAAGGGCGTGCTGCTTTGGGCCTTGGGGCTGGCGTGACGTTGCACGCGTGACCCGCGGTTGGGGTCACGCCGTTTTGGGCTGAAAAGACCCCCTTCCCTATTCCGGCTGCGCGCCAGAAATCCTCACCATCTCGGCCCAAATCGGCTGTTCGCGCTTCAACCGCGCGGCCAGTTCTTCCGGCGTTGAACCCGTCAGCCGCGCGCCCATGCCAATGGCGCGTTGCTGCAATTCCGGATCGGCAAAGGCAGCGCGGATTTCGGACGAAATCCGGTCCACAATCTCGCGCGGCATGGCGCGCGGGCCGCCCCACATATGCCACGGGCTGACGTTGAAATCATCCATCCCCGCTTCCGCCATGGTGGGCACATTGGGCATGGCAGGCCAGCGCTCAGGCAAGGTCACCGCAAGCGGGCGAATACGCCCTTCCTGAATGACGCCGACATAGCTCGCGAGGTTATCCACGGCGAGTTGGATATCACCCGAAAGCATGGCCGGGATGGTCTGCGCCGCGCCGCGGAAGGCCACATGCGTCGCCTCAATCCCCGCGCGTCCCAGAAGATACGCGCCGGAAAGATGAATGGTGGTGCCCACACCCGAAGATCCGTAGCTGATGCCACCCCGCCGCGTTTTGGCCCAGGCGATGAATTCCTGGAGCGTTTGCGCCGGCACATGCTGCGCCGGCACCGCCACCACATTGGGCAAATCCCACATGGCGCTGATCCAGGCGAAATCGCGCTCAGGATCATAGGGCAGGGTTTTGAACAGCATCGGGTTGATCACGATATTATGCATGCTGATCGTACCGATGGTGTAACCATCCGGTGTCGCGCGCGCGATGGCTTCCGTGCCGATATTGCCGGAAGCGCCGGAACGCGTCTCGACAATGAAATTCTGCCCGAAGCGGCGCGACAAAACCTCGCAGGCCAGACGCGTCATCACATCAAGCGACCCGCCGGGCGGGAAGCCGACAATCACGCGCACCGGCCGATTGGGCCAGGGCGCCTGGCCAAGTGCAGGCAGTGGCAGCGCTGGCGCGGCAAGGGCGGCTGCAATCAATGGGCGACGACCCAGCATGGCGTTTGCACTCCTCTTCGTTTTTGTTTTCTCGTGTCAGCTTGTGGGCGCGGCGCCAGCCAAGTCAATGGCGGAAGCGCGGCGCCGCGGCACGCAATCAGGCTTCACCCAGCGCTATTCCATCCGCGCGCCTGAGATCCGCACCATATCAGCCCAAAGCCCACGCTCACGCTCAATGCGCGCCCGCGCTGCCTCTGGCCCGCCATGCAGCAGCCGCCCGCCCATCAGCAGCGCCCTTTCGACGATTGCGGGCGTTGAGTTGATGGCGGCGATCTCCTCAGCCAGGCGGCGGACCATCCGTTCCGGCGTCCCGGCAGGGAAAGCCCACATGGTCCAGGACACGGCGGCAAAACCCGCGGCGCCGGCGGCTTCCTGAAGTGTCGGCACATCGGGCATGGTCGGCCAGCGTTCAGCCGAGGTTACGCCCAGCGCACGCATCCGCCCTTCCTGGATCACAGGGACATAGCTCGCGAGGTTATCTATGGCGAAATGAACATCGCCGGAGAGAATCGCCGGGATGGTCTGCGCCGCGCCGCGGAAGGGCACATGTTCCCCGGCGATACCCAGGCGATGCAGGAACAGCGCCGCGGAAAGATGCGGCGATGTGCCAACCCCGGGCGAGCCATAGCTGATCCCGCGCGGCTGCTGGCGCGCCCAGGCAACGAATTCGGCGATGTTGCGCGCCGGCACATGCGCTGCCGGCACCACGGCGACATTGGGAAGCTCCCAAACCTCGGAAACCCAGGCGAAGTCCTTTTCCGCATCAAAGGGCAGTCGGTTGAACAGAACCGGCGCGGTCAGCGGAACGGTGAACCCGACCGTCCCGATAGTTGTGCCATCCGGCGCCGCCTTGGCTACCGCATCGGCGCCGATATTGCCGGCCGCGCCGGCGCGGTTTTCCACCACCACCGGCTGACCGGTGCGGCGGCTGAGTTCCTCGGCCATCAGCCGTGACAATACGTCGAGCGAACCGCCGGGCGGGAAGCCGACAATCACCCGCATCGGCCGATTGGGCCAGGGGGCTTGCGCAATTGCAGGGCTTGCCAGGCCAAGCGCCAATGGCGAGGCAAGAAGGGTACGACGTTGGATCATGGTTTGCTCCCGTTTTTTTTAGTTATAGTTTTTATGATCGTCTCAGCGCGCGTAATCAGCTTCTTCCCGGTCCAAAACGCGGCGCCAGGCATTCAGATGGAGCCGCGCATCCAGCTTTTCACCCCATGGCCCCGTATGATTGCGGCGCAGATTATCGGGCAGCTTGTGCAGGGGCAGCCCGGTTTGCATCGCAGTCAATTGATACATGCAGGTGCGTTCCGCCATATAGCATTCGTCGAAAGCGTCATGCACGGTTGGGCCTACCACCGTCACGCCATGGCCGCGCATCAGCATGATGGTTTTATCGCCCATCAGCCGCGCAATGCGGTCCCCTTCTTCATTGCTATGCACGGGCTGATCGCCTTCGTCATCATAAACCGTGCGGTCATTCAGCAGCAGGTTGTTGTGATGCGAAAGCGCAAATTCCGCGCCCTGCACCATGGAAAGCGCGGTCAAATGCCGCGGATGGACATGGATCACGCAAGTTGCTGCCGGATTGGCCAGATGGATGCGTGTGTGGATATGGAATGCGACCTTGCGCAATTCACCGCTACCACGCAGCACGCGCCCTTCAAGGTCACACACAATCAGATCGGATGCTTTCAGTTCCTGGAATAAATAGCCGCGCGGGTTGATCAGGAAGCGCGGCTCGGCCTCATCGGGCAACATCAGGCTGTTGTGGTTGCCGATATGCTCGTTCCAGCCGAGCCTGGCGCCAATACGAAACACGGCCGCCATGTCGCAGCGGAGTTCCCATTCGCGCGCCTCGGCCCGGCTATCGCTCAGTTTTTCGATGATGGCGGTCATCTGCACCCTCTTGAACCAATCCCTGCACCAAGCCTTGCACAGATCAGGCGCGCCTGACCATCGGGCGGGTGTTGACGGCGGCGGGCCGGGCGCGGAGCATTGCGGGAAAGGGGAAGGAAACCACCATGGCCGAAGCCAAGCCCGCCGAATTGCCCATCACCGGCTATCTGGACCGTTTTTCCGCGCGCCCCGGCGAAAGCCTGGCGGTGAAGATCAGCGTGCCGAGTGGCGGGCGCTACCGGGCCAGGCTGCGCCGCGTGATTTCGGGCGATCCCAATCCGGCCGGACCGGGGCTGCGGTTTGAGGATCTTTCAGCGCGCTTCGATGCCGAATTTCAGGGGCGCCATCAGCCGATCCGGCTTGGGTCCTATGCGCTGATCCCCAAAGCGCCCAAGCGCGCGGCGGGGCCCACCACCTGGACCGCGCTGGTCTGGTTCCAGGCGCAGCCCAGCGCCGAAGCCGCCGTGATCAGCGAAGAACAGGCGGGGTACCGCGTGATGCTGGCGGTGGGGCCGCATGGGCCGATGGCGCGCATTTCTTGGCCGGGCGGGGAGCGGCAGCTTGGCCTTGGCGCGCCCTTGGCGCTGCGCCGCTGGCATCGGCTTTGGCTGAGTGCCGATCCCGCCACGGGGCGCATCCTGCTCGGCGCGCAGTGCATTGAAGATGCCAGCCCCGCCAGTACGCGGGAAATCTCGGCAAGCGGTCTGGCGCTGCCCGATGGCGCGGGCGTCGTGATGATTGCAGCTGAAAACGCTGCCGCGCCGACCGCGCATCTGACCGGCAAGATAGAAGACCCCACCATCCTGGCCGGGTTTTGCGCCGAATGGCCGCGCCCGGATGCGCCGCTTTCCGCTGCTTCGCCAGGCTTGATCGCCGGCTGGGATTTCGCACGCGGCATCGCGACCCAGCGCGTGGAGGATATCGGCCAGCAGGCCTGCCATGGCAATTTGGTGAATGTGCCAACCCGCGCCGTGGTCGGCGCCCGTTGGTCGGGTGCGGAGATGTGCTGGCGGCACGCCCCCGCCGACTACGCCGCCATTCATTTCCATGCCGATGATCTAAGCGATTGCGGCTGGGCGGATGATTTCAGTTTCAACGTGCCGGCGGATTTGCGTTCCGGCGCCTATGCCTTCCATGTTTCCTGCGCAGAAGGTGAAGATCACATCCCCTTCTATGTCCTGCCCCCGCGCGGCACGGCGACAGCGCCGATTGCGTTTCTGGCTTCCACTTTCACCTATCAGGCTTATGCCAATCATTCCCGCGGCAATGCGGATGCCGCCTATCGCGCACGCGTCGCGGCTTGGGGCGCTTACCCGCATAATCCGGATGATTTCCCGATCTATGGGCGCTCAACCTATAATCGCCATCCGGATAATAGCGGCATCGCCTTTTCATCGCGGCTGCGCCCGATCATGACCATGCGGCCTGGGTTTCTCACCTTCAATGACGCAAAGGGATCGGGGCTGCGCCACTACCCCGCCGATACGCATATCCTGGCCTGGCTGGAAGCGCGCGGCTTGGCGTTTGATGTGATCACGGATCATGATTTGCATGCCGAAGGCGCGGCGCTGCTGGCGAATTACAAAGTGGTGATGACGGGATCGCACCCGGAATATCACACGCCGCAAACGCTTGATGCGCTTTACACTTATACGCGCAGCGGCGGGCGCATGATGTATCTCGGCGGCAATGGCTTTTATTGGCGCATCGCGCAGCCCGCCGATATGCCAGGTGTGTTTGAACTCCGCCGGGCAGAGGGCGGTATTCGCGCCTGGGCCGCCGAGCCTGGCGAATATTATCACCAGACCGATGGCGCCTATGGCGGGTTGTGGCGGCGCAATCGTCGCCCGCCGCAGCAATTGGCAGGCGTTGGCTTTTCTGGCCAGGGTCTGTTTGAAGGCACCTATTACCGCCTGCTGCCACCGGCGCGTGAAGCGCGTCATGCCTGGATGTTCGAAGGCGTGGAAGGCGAGACCATTGGCGATTACGGGCTTTCCGGCGGCGGGGCAGCCGGCTTTGAATTGGACCGCGCGGACCCAGCCCTTGGCACACCGGATGGCACGGCGATTCTGGCTGTTTCGGAAGACCCGCCCGCTTCCTTTGTCGCGGTTCCGGAGGAATTGCTTTCGCATGTGAACACCGTGAATGGCGAAAAAGCGCAAGCGCTGAAGCGCGGTGAGATTATCTATTTCGAAACACCAGGCGGTGGTGCGGTGTTCGCGGTTGGTTCCATTACCTATTGCGGGAGCCTCTGGCGCCGGGGGTTTGAAGGGCCGATCAGTCGGCTGACGGAAAATGTTGTACGCCGCTTCGCTGGGCTTGCCGATTATGGTTGACGCCGCGGGGCGCGCGCATGAAGCTAACGCACCATCAATAACGGGAGAGCATGGATGAAACGCCTGAGTTTGAGCACGGGTCTTGTTGCCGCTGCCATGGCGCTATCGGCGGCGCCTTTGCTGGCCAACCCATTCACCTGCCCCACACGCGGCGGCGATCTGGTCTTTGGCCAGGAAGCCAATGTGAATTCGCTGGATCAGATGACCTCCAGCACCATTTCCACGCGCAATATCGCGATGAATATCTATGAGACGCTGGTCACGCGCGATGAGAATAATACGCCCATCCCGGAACTGGCCCAATCCATGCAGGAATCGCCCGATGGCATGACCTATACCTTCCGGCTGCGCCAGGGCATCACCTTCCATAATGGCAAGCCGATGACCTCGGCGGATGTCGCCGCTTCCTTTGAGCGGTACAATCGCATCGGCCTGCAACGCAGCACCTTGGATAATGTGGCGGGCTGGGAAACGCCCGATCCGCACACCTTCATCATTCGCATGAAGCAGGTGCAGCCAACCTTCATTGAAGCGCTGTCTTCCTTCTCGGTCCCCATTGTCATCATCCCATCCGAGCATAAGGATGATGAACGCCAACAGCTGCGCCCCGTGGGCACCGGGCCTTTCCGCCTGCTGGAATTCGTGCCCGGCAGCCATGCCAGGCTTGGCCGCTTTGATGGCTATCGGCCCAATACGGCCTATCAACAGCGCACGGGCTTTGGCGGCTATCGCGTGGCCTGCCTTGATACCGTGACCTTCCGCATCGTGACCGAAGCCAGCGCCCGCGTGGCCGGCTTGGAAACCGGCGCGCTGCATGTGGTGGAAGATGTGCCGACACGTTCGGTGGAAGCGCTGCGGCGCAATCCGGCCATCACCATCCTGCCCTTGCAGAATTGGTGGATTCAGATTGCGCTGCCCAATACCTCCATCGCGCCCACCAATAATCTTGCCTTCCGCCGCGCGGTGCAGGCCGCGCTCAATATGGAAGACATTATGGATGCGGCTTCCGACAATAACTTCCGGCTCAATGTCGGGTTCCAATACCCGAATCAGCCAAGCTATACGGATGCCGGCAAGGAAACCTACAACATCAATAATCAGCAATTGGCGCGGACATTGTTGCGTGAATCGGGCTATCGCAACGAACCGATTGTCATCCTGACCAATCGCGACCTGACGCCGATGTATAATGCGGCGCTGGTGATGGAACAGCAATTGAAGGCCATTGGCATCAATGCGTCACTGCGCGTGGTGGATTGGCCGACATCGGTGCAAATGTCCCAGCGGCTCAATTCCACGGAATGGCATTTCTTCCATTCCGGTTGGGGCACGCAGCCCGCCCTTGGCGCACTGGCCACGATGCAATTCCTGGTTTCCCCCAATGCGGCCTATCGCCCGCGGGATGACAAGGATGATCCGGATGTGCTCGCCGCCTGGAATGACATGAACATCCTGCGCGACCCCGCCGCCCGGCAAGCCGCCTTTGTGCGCATGCAGCGCCTGGTATTGGAACGGGCCTATGCCTATCCCTTCGGGTCACTCACCAAGGTTCAGGCATCGCGTGCCAATGTGAAGGGCTTCGTGCCCTTCCGCATTCCGCGCTTTTCCAATGTATGGCTTGAACGTTGAGAACCTGCGTTAGGGGGCGCGGCTAGTCTTGTTCCTGGTCGCGCTCCGCCGGCTGCTTAGCGCCATTCCGGTCCTATTCATCGTCAGCCTGATTAGCTTCGGGCTGATGCGGCTGATCCCGGGTGACCCGGCGGCATCCATCGCCGGGCCATCGGCCACGCCGGCACAGATTGAACAATTGCGCCGCGACCTTGGGCTGGATGAGCCCTTGCTGCTGCAATTGCTGCATTACTATCAGGGGCTTTTGCAAGGTGATTTCGGCAAATCCCTGCTGCTTGGCAAGGGTGTGCTGGCGGCCACCATGGAACGCCTGCCGGTCACCATCGGGCTTTCGCTCTACGCCCTGGTGCTGACGCTGCTGCTTGGCGTGGCGAGTGGCATTATCGCGGCCTTGCGCCAAAATACCTGGGTGGATCAGGTGGCGATGATGATCGCCATGCTCGGCATTTCCATCCCGAATTTCTTTCTCGGCCTGCTGATGATCATTTTCTTCGCCGTGCAGCTGGGCTGGTTGCCGAGTGGCGGTTATGTGCCCTTCACGCAGGACCCGATCGGCTGGCTGCGCAGTACCACTATGCCGGCAATATCACTCGCGTTGTTGCAGGCGGGTTTGCTGGCGCGCATCACGCGTTCCGGCATGCTGGAAGTGTTGCGCCAGGATTATGTACGCACCGCCCGCGCGAAGGGGCTGCCGGAACGCCAGGTGATCCTGAAGCACGCCCTGGCCAATGCGCTGATCCCGATTGTGACGGTGGTGGGTATCATCATCTCCCTTTTGCTGTCAGGCGCGGTGGTGACCGAGGCGCTGTTTTCGCTGCCCGGCATGGGGCAATTGCTGACGCAAGCGGTGCTGAGCCGCGATTACCCCATGGTGCAGGGCGGGCTTTTGCTGGTGACGACATTCCTGGTGGTGGTGAATATCCTGGTTGATATCCTTTATGCCCTGATTGATCCCCGGGTGCGCTATGAGTGAGGCCGCCGCGCTGGATGCCGAAGGCATTGCGCTGAAGCGCGAACATCCCGCGCGCGCGACCATGAAGCGACTGCTGCGGCATCGGTTGTTCATGACCGGGCTTTTCCTGTTCCTGATCATTGCCAGCATTGCCGTTTTGGCGCCGTGGATTACCGATGTTGATCCCAACCGGCTTTCCATGCGCAACAAGTTCAAGCCACCTGGTGAGGGCTGGGTTTTCGGCACGGATAGTTTTGGGCGCAGCCTATGGTCCCGCGTGGTCTGGGGGGCGCAGCTTTCCATGATGATCGGCGCTTCGGTGGTGGCGCTGAATGCAGTGTTCGGTATTCTGATCGGCGCTGCTGCCGGCTATTTCCGGCGCATTGATAATCTGCTGATGCGCATCAATGATGCGCTGATGGCTTTCCCGGCCATTCTGCTGGCCATTGCGGTGACTTCCGTACTCGGGCCTTCCACCTTCAATGTCATTCTGGCGCTTGGCATTGTCTATATTCCACGCACCGCGCGTATTGTCCGGTCTTCTGTGATTGTGCTGCGAGAGATGGAATTCGTCCAAGCGGCAGTCGCTGCCGGTGCGGGGCATTGGCGTATCCTCACGCGCCATATCCTGCCCAATGCCATGGCACCCGTGATTGTGCAGCTTTCCTTTCTTTTTGCCTTTGCGGTGCTGTCTGAAGCGACACTCTCCTTCCTGGGCGTTGGTGCCGTGCCGCCCACGCCAACCTGGGGCAATATCATGGCGGAGGGGCGCGACTTCATGCGCGAAGCGCCCTGGATCATCACCATCCCCGGCATTGCGCTCATGATCACGGTGATGGGCCTGAATTTTCTGGGCGATGGCCTGCGCGATGTTCTTGACCCCCGGCTCAGGATTCAACAGTGAATTTGCTTGATGTGCAGGGGCTAACCACGGCCTTCATGACCGGGCGCGGCGAAATCACCGCGATTGAGGATGCTTCCTTCTCCCTCAAGGAAGGTGAGATCCTGGGTATTGTCGGGGAAAGCGGCAGCGGCAAAAGTGTCACGGCGCTCACCATCATGGGGCTGCTGCCCACGCCGCCCGCGCGCATCGCGGCCGGCAGCGTCAAGTTTCAGGGGCAGGAGCTGACGAAGCTATCATCACGAGAGATGCAGCGCATCCGCGGCCCCGGGATTGCCATGATTTTCCAGGAACCCATGACATCGCTGAACCCAGTGTTTTCCATCGGCGATCAGATCATGGAAACCATCAAGGCGCATGAAAACCTGCCCGGTGCCACATTGCGCAAACGCGCGATTGATATGCTGGACAAGGTGGGCATTCCATCAGCGGCGCGGCGCTTGGATGATTACCCGCATCAGATGTCAGGCGGGCAGCGCCAGCGCGTGATGATTGCCATCGCGCTTGCCTGCAACCCAAAGCTCCTGATTGCCGATGAACCGACCACGGCGCTGGATGTGACCATTCAGGCGCAAATCCTCGATCTGCTCATGGATTTACGCGATGAATTCCGCATGGCGATCATGATCATCACGCATAACATGGGCGTGATTGCGGAAACCGCCGATCGCGTGCTGGTGATGTATGCCGGGCGCGTCATTGAAGAAGCACCAGTGGCGCGCATCTTCGACCACCCGGTGCATCCCTATACGCGCGGCCTGCTGGAATGCGTGCCTTCCATCACCGAAGACCGCGCGCGGCTGATTGCCATTCCCGGCACGCTGCCCGACCCGGCACGCCGCCCGCCAGGTTGCCGCTATAGTGTACGTTGCCGCCATGCGCTGCCTTCTTGCAGTGCGGCGCTGCCGCCGCTGATCCTGGAAGAAGCGGATCATTGGGCGGCCTGCCTGCGCGCCAAGGAATTGGCCGGCCCATGACCGAACCGCTGATCAGCGCTGCGAACCTCGCCAAGCATTTCGATGTGGGCGGCGGCGGCATTTTTCGTGGCGGCCGGCCGAGCAAGCTGCGCGCGGTGGATGATGTGGCGCTTAGCATCATGCCCGGTGAAACGCTCGGCCTGGTTGGCGAATCAGGCTGCGGCAAATCCACCCTTGGGCGGCTGCTGATCCGGCTGCTGGACCCGACCGCGGGCAGCATTCGCTTTCAGGGGCAGGAAATCACCGGGCTTGGCCGTGCGGCGATGCGCGAATTTCGCCGTTCCATGCAGATCATTTTCCAGGACCCTTACGGCGCGCTCAATCCGCGCATGGCGGTCGAGGATATCATCGCCGAACCGCTCGTGATCCATGGCACCAAATCCAGCGTGGAGCGACGCCAACAGGTCACTGCAATGCTCGATCGCGTCGGCCTGCCGCGCCGTGCGCTGGATCGCTTTCCGCATGAATTCTCCGGCGGTCAGCGCCAGCGGATTGGCATTGCCCGCGCGCTGGTCCTGCAACCGCGCTTTGTTGTCTGTGATGAGGCGGTCTCGGCGCTTGATGTCTCGGTCCAGGCGCAAATCGTCAATCTGCTGCAGGATTTGCAGCGCGATATGGGGCTGACCTATTTGTTCATCGCGCATGATCTTTCGGTGGTGCGGCATATCTCAGACCGGGTTGCGGTCATGTATCTCGGCAAGATTGTGGAAGTGGCTGAAAAGCGCGTGATCTATAATGATCCGCAGCACCCTTACACGCGGGCACTGATCGCCGCCGTGCCGGCGCCGCATCCATCACGCCGGTCACGCGGCAAACGAGAGAACATCGCCGGCGATATTCCAAGCGCCCTCAACCCGCCTTCCGGCTGCCGCTTCCATACGCGTTGCCCGCATGTGATGCCGATATGCAAGGAAGTGGCGCCACCGCTTACCGAGACGCAGGCCGGCCATCAGGTGGCCTGCCATTTGATGACCCAAGCCTGAATAGGGAAAGCACCATGGCTGATGCGCCGCGCAAATCGCGCCTGGTTTCCGAAGTTGATTTCAACAAGGATGGCAAGCAGACAGGCTTCATCCGCCTGTTCCATTCAACCCATGACAGCGCCTATGGCTTCCTGCCCATTCCCATTGTGGTGGTGAAAAATGGCGAAGGGCCCACCGCGCTCTTCACCTCAGGCAATCATGGCGATGAATATGAAGGCCAGGTGGCGCTGACCAATCTGGCAAAGTCGCTTGACCCCGCGCACATCAAGGGGCGCGTCATCATCCTGACCATGGCGAATTACCCGGCAGCCCTTGTGGGGCGGCGCGTGTCGCCGATTGATGATTTGAACCTGAACCGGATTTTTCCGGGCGATCCGGATGGCACGGTCACGCGGCAAATCGCCCATTACATTGACAGCGAATTGATCCCGCTTGCGGATTTTGTGATGGATTTACACTCGGGCGGGTCATCGCTGAATTACGTGCCCTGCGCGCTGGCGACACAATCCAATGATCCCGCGCTATATCAAAAGCAATTGGCGGCGCTGCGCGCCTTTGGGGCGCCCTTCACCTATATCCAGGGCGGCGCGCAAGGCCAGGGTGGCAATCAAACGCTCGGCAGCGGGGCGGAGCGGCGTGGCAAGATTGCGCTTGGCAGCGAATTGGGCGGCTCAGGTACGGTCAATCCCGCCGGCCTTGCGATTGCCGAGCGGGGTGTGCGCAATGTGCTGGTGCATCTTGGCATTCTGCCGCAAACGGACTGGGTCGAACCGCCCTCCCCCACCCGGTTCTTGGATGTGCGTGGGCAGGATTATTACGTCTATGCGCCGGAGAATGGCGTGTTTGAACCGCTGGTCCAATTGGGCGATATGGTTGCCACCGGCACGCCCGCCGCGCGCATTCATTTCACCGAAACACCGTGGTTGCCGCCGGTAGAAATCACCTTCAAGGCCGCGGGCATAGTCATGTGCCAGCGCATCCCCGCGCGCACCAAGCGCGGCGATTGCCTGTTCCATTTGGCGAGTGATTTGAAGATTGCGTAACGCCGGACCCCTGCGAAGGGATCAGGCGTAGCTTTCAGCGCCTGATCCCGGCGATCGCGTTCTGAATGCCGGTGGTGGCCCAAGGCCCCCAGGGCATGGTGAAGAATTTGAAGCCCTTATCAACGAAGAAATTCGGCTCCATGCCGGGCGGGATGAAATACATGCCGGCCGCAATGCCGTGCTTGGCGGCGGCTGCGGCAATCTTATCAAGCGCGCGCTGATAGGTATCGCAAGCGTAATCCAGCGGCACATCCAATTCAATGGAAAGATCGGAAGGCCCGATCAGCAGCACATCCACACCGGGGACGGATGCGATGGCATCCAGATTTTCCAGCGCCTGCCTGGTTTCGATCATCGGCACAATGACCAATTCCTTGTTCACCGTATCCATATAGTCGCGGTATTTTGGGAATTCGCCCCATTCACCGCGTACGCCGGCATTGCTGCGATTGCCCTCGGGGTAGTAGCGGCAGGACCGCACCATGGCCTCAGCCTCGGCGCGCGTATTGATCATGGGGGCGATGATGCCACGCGCGCCCGCATCCAAGGCGAAGCAGATCTGATCCGCCTGATTGGCGGCAACGCGCACCAAGGGGGCAGCCTTCTTGCCGCGCATCGCCTGGATGGAAGGCGCAAGCTGCTTGATCTCATAAGGCGAGTGCTGCGTATCGAACAGGATGAAATCAAAGCCGGCATCAGCCAGTACCGAGACATCAATATTCGGCCCCGCTGTCGTGCCGATGGCGGTTTTGCCTGATTTGATGGTTTGCTTGATGGTATTCATGTGGCCTGGTCTCCTCCAGAATAACGCGGCACTGAAAGAATTCTCTCAGGGCCATTTGGTGGCTTTGCGCCGTCTCACTGCCCTGCTGGGGCTTGGATGCATCCTCATCCAATCGAATTGGGCAAAGTCTTGCGTGACGATCACGCCTGGATGATCAGGCTAGCCACCATTTGAAAATCTTGGCAAGAGTCTGAAAAGGGTTCCTGTTTTCCCGCGGCGCACAAGTCTCGCACCACGTCGATCGGCACTTTTCATCGGTGATCACAGGTAATGGAACGCGCGGCCAAAAGCTGCAACTCCTTCCGCCAAGGCTGATCTGCGCGAGAATGCCGATGCCACTGCTCACCCTTACAATCATAGGGTGAAGCCCATCTGTTCCTGGTTTTTGTCGAGGGCAGGACGCAGCCCGAGTGGAGCGCACAGACCTTCAGGCAGACAACCCAGCCCCTATCCTCAGGAATGGGGCAAGCGATACGGCGCGGCAAAATGGATCAGACAGACGCGCGTACCCAGCGAAGCTTGTACGCGTCAGAGACCGGGTGCTGTCATCTGAAACCAGGCCCCCGCCGCACGGGCCAAATTGGCCATATGTCCAAGCTCTTTTCTGATGTGCGGGGGGCTAAGTCTCGGCTCACTGGCCTGCGGGGCTGCTTGAAAGCCAACGAACATATAGCCGATCAGGCGGATGGATTGCAGCGCTTATGGTTGTCTCGGGTCCAGTTCAAGCTTGCGGCAAAGCCGTACAACCAGGTTATCCACCGATCGATCTTCAGCGCGATAACTGCGCCGATAGACTGCCTGCGATATCTGCTCGCGGCTGACAGGCACGCCGGGCTGCCTTACCAGGCGGGCGAGCAGATCAAATTCTGCCGTGGTTGCCGAGCAGCTTGTACCATCCGGGCGATAGATCTCACGGCGCGTCTGGCACAGCTTCCAGCCAAGCCCCAATTCGACCATGCGTGAAGGCAAGCCTGATGCTGATGGGTAGGTGTGTGTCTCCGGTTGTGGGGAGCGTCCCAAACGCGAATCAGGAAGCCCGCGGCGCAGCGCCGCGCGCATACGCGCCAGGATTTCCCTTGGGCTGGTTGGGATCACCATGCATGCATCGCAGCCCGCTTCAAGCCGCGCCACCCTGGCTGCTTCATCATTATCCATGCCAAGCACGATGCAGAATACATCGGGCCGCCCGCGTATCTGGTGCAGGTAGCCCAGCGCGCCGTTCAGCATGCTCCCCACCTGCAGGATCACAATATCAGGTCGCAGTGAATATTCTTGTGCTTCAAGGCCTGAAAGCAATTCGCCAAACGCGGCACAATGGCTAACCGCCAGATGGTGCTGTTCAAGATAGGTCCCCAAATCCGCAACAAGGGCGCGTTGCTCGCCAAGGATGGAAATCCGCAATGAACGGCTTTGCGGAAAAAAGCGAAGATTGGGGCTTCCGGTAACAGATGCCTCGCCTTCCTCCCGTTGCAAGATACGCATCAAGACACCTCCCGCGGCCAAAAAACGTCACCAAAACTCGGCGGGTCCACACCCGTCAGGAGGTTTTGAGCACAGGGGGGGCAAGAACTCTGTGATGTTTGGTACAAAGCAGGGGCCAAATCTGCCGTTTCGCGTTCAGTTGCCCTGTTTTTTTTCGGGGGCTATGCAGCCCCGGCAATGAATGCCTTTTCGGGGGCGCGGGCATTGATGCGCCCTGGGGTCGCGATGAAAGGCGGTTTTGACTGTTGTGCTGTCCTGCGCCTTTCTGTTGGGACAAGGCCAGAAAGCATCTGGCGGCATCCGGACGGACTGGAGCATGTTGCATTCACGTGGGTTCACGCAACACGATTTACGCCGTTGTTTTGCGAGCATCTTCACCCGTTCAGATGATTCCATCTGAACGCGATCTGCTCCACTCACAAGTCGGCGCCAGGCTTTATGTCCGTGGCCTCAACATCATCGGCACGGTTTTGCCCAGCGGCTATGAAAGCCTGCTGGGAAACTCACGCAATCATCCGGCACCGGGCGGGATTGGCAATCGCTATTCGCCGCCGGAATCCATCAGGGGCAATCGAAAAGCGCCTGATGGAAACCCTCGCCTTGCACTGAGCGGCCGCCGCCAAGCCCTGCCAGCGCAGGGATTAGCCCCTCAAACCGCCTTCCGCCCCGCAATCAGCGCCACACCCTGTGGGCCGACCTTCTCAGCATGCGGGTAATTCGCCGGTACGGCGCAGATATCACCCTGGCGAAAGGTCTCAGCCTTGCCATCGCGCGTGATGGTGATCTCACCGCCAATCACCATCAGCCTTGCATCCCAATCATGGCCATGCTCGGGGTTTTCCTCATTGGCACGGAAACCACCGTAAAACACACCATAGCCATCGCGTTTCAGCGCGGCTTCAAACTCTTCACGGGTCATTGCGCCCTTCCTCCCCTATGCCGTTCACCCCAGGCCAAGCGCCGCAAATAACCGCGCCGCTGGCGGCCAGGCTTCCATCACCGCATCGCGCTGAATAATGGCGGTAAGCCCGCCGCCGATCAGCAGCGCAATGGAAGCCGCCCAGGCCGCACGCAGCCCGCGCGATGATGCCCCTTGCGCCGCCTCGGCCGGGGGATCCGGCGGCGCCATAGGCTCGGGTCGTGGCTCCTCGGCCAGCGGCGTTGGCGCTCGGCGTGGTTCCTCCACCAGCGGCGAAGGCGGCGGCGGTTCAGGCGTGCGGAAGGCCGCAGGCTCCTCCGCGGGCAGGGGCGGTTCCGGGATGGGGAACACCATCCCGCATTGGCCGCAGCGCAGCGGGCGCGAGCGGTCGCGCAACAGACGCGGGGGCACCTGATACCCGGCAGCGCAATTCGGACATTCGATCACCATGCGCCTATTTTCCGTTACTGAAGGCTTCTCGGCAAGCGAAAGATTGAGCCCGAAGCCCCTGCCATGCGAAACAAGCCCCATGGTGAGATTCGGGCGCGTCGGGCTGGCCTATCCAACACCCCAGGGCGGCCCGGGGCAGGAGGCCTTGCGCGATATCTCCTTCGCCCTGGGGGAAGGCAGCTTTACCTGGCTGCTGGGGCCTTCGGGGGCAGGGAAAAGTTCTATCCTCAGGCTGATGCAGGCCGCCATTCGCCCCTCACGAGGCGTGGTTTCGGTGCTGGGGACCGATATCGGGCAGGCGGAACGCGCCGCACTCCCGCCCCTTCGGCGCAAGATCGGCGTGGTGCATCAGGAATTTCGCCTGCTGGGCCATCTTTCCGCCTGGGATAATGTGGCGTTGCCGCTGCGGCTCGCGGGTCGGGCAGAAGCCACGGTCAAGCAGGATGTCAATGAAATCCTTGATTGGCTCGGCCTTGCGGCAAAGGCAGGGCGTGCGCCGGCTGAGCTTTCCGGCGGCGAACAGCAGCGCATCGCCATTGCGCGCGCCATCATCACGCGCCCCGCCTTGCTGATCGCCGATGAACCGACCTCGGAATTGGATGTGTTCGAAGCCCGCCGGCTGATTGCGCTGTTTGTGGAAATGAACCGGCTTGGCACCGCGATTGTGGTTGCAACGCATTCCGAGGATTTGCCCGCGCGCCACCCGGCACGTGTGATCACCCTGTCAGAAGGCCGCGTCATTGATGCGCCGTGACGCAGGCGGCAGGGGGGACCCGATTGGCCTGCGCGGCGCGCTGGCGGATCGGCTGCTTGTGGCGCTGATTGCCGCCATGGCGCTTTTCGCCACCTGTGCGCTGGCCGGGCATGAGGCTGTCAGCCAAATGGCCAAGCGCTGGCAGCAAGGCGCCAATGCGGCCGTCACGGTGCAAATCCCAAACCCGACGCCAGCGCGTATGGAAGCGGCGCTTGGGGCGTTGCGCGCTCTGCCGGCGGTGCGCGAAGCGCAGGCGGTGGACCCTGGCCGCATGGCGGAATTGCTGCGCCCCTGGCTGGGGGATGTCGCGGGTTTGCCGCTGCCCGGCGTGATTGAATTGCGCCTGGCCGATCTGGCGGCCGACCCGGTGCTGATTGGCGATCGGGTGGCGGAAGCCGTGCCGGGTGCCGTGACGGAAGCGCATGGCGTTTTTGTCGCGCGGCTGGCCGCCGTGGCGCGGGCGCTTTCCGCAGCTGCCTTGATGGTGGTGCTGCTGGTCGCGGTTGTCGGGGCTTCAGTGGTGGTGCTGGCGGTACGCGCGGGCATCGCCGCGCGGCGGGATTCCGTGATGGTGCTGCATATGCTGGGCGCGGCGGATCGCGATATCGCCGGGCGTTTCGCGCGCCGCACCGCCTGGCTTGCCCTGCTGGGGGCGATTCTGGGGGTGGGCTTGGCGGTCGGCGTGGTTTGGGCGCTGTTGCAGCTTGCCGGGCCCATGCTGCCCGAGATTACCGCGCAGGACCTGCCGCTTTTGGGCCTTGCCGCCATCCCGCTCTCGGCCGCGCTGATTGCCTGGGCCGCGACAATAGCGAGCATTCTATTGTGGTTGCGGCGCCTGCCATGAAGCTGCGGCGGCTTGTGTTCCTGGCTTTGGGGCTGCTGCTATTGTGGATGGGTGGCTTCATCTGGTTCCTGCGCGCCGTGCAGGCGGGTGCCGCGGATGCCAGCGCCACCGATGCGATTGTGGTGCTGACCGGGGGGACAGAGCGTGTGGAGACCGGCTTTCGCCTGCTTGATGAAGGCTTGGCACCGCGGCTTTTTGTCTCCGGCGTGCATCCCGAATCGCGACTTGCCGATCTGGCGCGCGGGGCCGGGCTTGATCCCGCGAAGCTGCATGGCCGGGTGGAGCTTGGCCATGCCGCGGCGTCCACCCGTGGCAATGCGGTGGAAATCGCGGCCTGGGCAAGCCTGCGCGGCATAAAGACGATCACCCTGGTAACGGCGGGCTACCACATGCCGCGCGCGCGCACGGAATTGCGCCGCACCATGCCGGGCTTGCGTGTGCAGGCGCATCCCGTAACGCCTGCCCGCCTCCGTGCGGAGGGCGCCTTTTGGCAGCCGCGCAATTGGGGTTTGCTGCTTGGCGAATACATGAAGTTCCTGGGCGCCGAGCTCGGGCTTTCGGCGATATTCGGTGGAAGGCGAATATGATCTGGCTGCGTTCCTTCATCTTCAATGCGCTTTTCATGACCATCACGGCCCTTGGCGCCATTGTCGCGATGGTGTTGCTGCCCTTCCATCCACGCTTCATCCGCCGCTTCATCCATCTGTGGGCGCGCTTCATCATCTGGCTGCTGCGCATCATTTGCGGCATTCGCTTGGCAGTGACCGGCTTGGAAAACATCGCGCCGGGGGCGGCGATCATCGCCTCCAAACACCAATCGGCCTTTGACACTTTCGTCTGGCTCGCGCTGCTTGATCAGCCGAATTACGTGCTGAAGCGCGAATTGCTGAACCTGCCCTTTTGGGGGCGCGTGGCGCGCCATAGCGGGGCGGTGGCGGTGGATCGCGATGGCGGGGGCACGGCGCTACGCGCCATGGTGCGCGATGCCAAGCGCGTGCTGGATGAAGGGCGCCCCTTGGTGATCTTCCCGGAAGGCACGCGTTCAGCACCCGGCGAAAGGGTAACCTATCAACCCGGCGTAGCCGCGCTGGTCATGGGTAGCGGCGTGCCCTGCTATCCGGTGGCGACCAATAGCGGGCGACATTGGGGAAGGCGCGCCTTTCACAAGACGCCGGGGGTGATTGCGATCTCAATCCTGCCCGCCCTGCCGGCGGGGCTGTCACGCAAGCCCTTGATGGAAACGCTGGAGGCGCAGATTGAGGCCGAAACGGCGCGGCTGATGGCACGAGGATAGTCACACAACAAAAAGGGCGGTCCAAACCGCCCCTTTGCCGCGACGCTATCCGCCCGGCGTCAGACCAGGAAAATCGCCATCAGCACCAGCACCACAATGATGGCGCCGGTGGACCAGGTGACAAAGCGCGTGAAATCTTCCCAGCCGCCACGGCGATCCGCGAGAATATCGGCGGAGGTCACTTCGACGAAATCATAATGTTCTTTCTCAGCCATGGCTTTCCCCAAATCTTGGCGCTTGAATCAGTGTGTAGAAAGCAATGCCGCGCGGGGCAAGGGGTTCAGCAGGGAATCGGGCGCAGATTCCGCCGCCGTGATCACGGCGCGCCCCGCTTCCAGCCGCACGCGCCCCGCCGCCAGCCAGGAAAGCGCGGCGGGGTAAAGCTTATGCTCCGCCGCCAATACCCGCGCGGCCAGGCTTGCTTCCGTATCCTCAGGCAAAACCGGCACGGCGGCCTGGGCGATGATGGGTCCCTCATCCACCCCCGCCGTTACCAGATGCACGGTGCAGCCATGCAGCCGCACGCCCGCGGCCAAGGCGCGCGCATGGGTATCCAGCCCCGGAAAGGCCGGCAGCAGCGATGGGTGGATATTGATCAACCGCCCCTCCCAACGCCGCACGAAATCAGGCGTCAGCACGCGCAAAAAGCCGGCCAGGGCAATGATTTCAACGCTGTGCCGGGCCAATTCGGCTTCCATGGCGGCTTCAAACCCGGCGCGATCGCCCTTGAAGGCGCGGCTTTCCACGATAACGGTCGGCACCCTGCGCGCCTTGGCAATCTCAAGCCCCGCCGCATCGGCGCGGTTGGACAGCACCAGCACGGGTTCCGCCGGGTAATCCGGCCCGGCCGCCGCCAGAATCGCCGCCATATTGGACCCGCGCCCGGATATCAGCAGCGCGAGTCTTTTCCGCTTCATGCGCGCGGCCAGGCCTGGGGCAGGTTCTGGATATGAATGCCGGCCGGCCCACTGAAGGCTTCCAGATGGCCGATGCGGAAGGGTGCCTCACCCGCTTCGGTCAGCATGCGCGTGGCCGCTTCCGCCCCGGCTTCCGGCACCGCCAGCACCATGCCAAGCCCGCAATTGAAGACGCGGAGCATCTCGTCAGCGCTGACATTCCCCGCTTCGGCCAGGAAGGCGAAAACCAGATCGGAAGAGC
>JADCES010000325.1 GCA_020250005.1 Roseomonas sp. | reverse complement strand
GGAGCATAAGAAGCTCTCCGCGGAACAGAAAAAACTGCAGGCGCTGATGAAATCTGAAGCGGCGCGTTGGGAAACGATTTCGGAAGAAATTGAAAGCATGCGCACACGCTTCGGCGGCGGCGCTTTGGGCGCGCGGCGCACCGCGACGGGTGCGGCGCTGCCCGAAGTGGTGGTGGATGAAGCGGCCTTTGTGGAGCGGGAGCCGATTACCGTGATCCTGTCTGAGAAAGGCTGGATCAGGGCGCAGAAGGGGCATGTCTCGCTCGATGGCGAATTGCGCTTCAAGGAAGGCGATAGCCTGTTTATTGCACTCCATGCGGAGACCACGGATCGGCTGGTGCTGTTTGCCACCAATGGCAAGGCCTTCACACTCAAGGCCGATACCATTCCGCGCGGGCGTGGTGATGGGCAGCCGGTGCGCCTCATGCTCGATCTGACCAATGAGGATGCGGTGGTTGCGCTATTCGTGCATCGCGAAGGGCTGCGCTATCTGGTCGCGGCGTCAGACGGCAAGGGCTTTCTGGTGAAGGCCGAGGATTTGCTCGCGGAAAAGCGCACCGGCAAGCAGGTGCTGAATGTGGACCCACCGGCGGAAGCGGCGGTCTGCGCGCCGGCGGAAGGCGATTCGATTGCGGTGGTTGGCGAGAATCGCAAATTGCTGATTTTCCCGATTGACCAGGTGCCTGAGATGACGCGTGGGCGCGGTGTGCAATTGCAAAGCTATCGCGATGGCGGGCTGGCGGATGCGAAGGTGTTTACCCGAAAGGAAGGGCTTTCCTGGGTGCTTGGCGAAAGAACGCGGACCGAGACCGATTTGCGTGCCTGGGTCGGCAATCGCGCTGGTGCGGGCAAGGCGCCGCCGAATGGCTTCCCGCGGTCCAATCGCTTTGAATGAAAAAACCCCAGTGTGATTGCTCACACTGGGGCCATTGCTTCAGCGGCGAAAATGCGCCTTACGGCATCGCGACATCAATGCCCTGATAGAAATAGTTCTGCGCGCGGATTTCATCATCCGAAAGGCGCCGGCCGGCCGGGATCACCACCGTCCCATCCTGGCGCGTGATCGGGCCTTCAAACGGGTGCAGCGTACCGGCGGCGATAGCGTCGCGGATGCGCGTCGCTTCGCTCACTTCCTCGGGCGTCATATTGGTGAAGGGGGCCATGCGGAACATGCCGCTGCCAAGCCCGCCCCAGGTATCCGTCGGGCGCCAGGTGCCATCCAGCACGGCCCTCGCACGTTCGGCATAATAATCACCCCAATTATTGACGCTGCTGGTCAGGTGGGCGCGGGGGGCGAAGCGCGTCATGTCCGATGCCTGGCCAAAGCCGAAAATGCCGCGCTGTTCGGCCAATTGCAGCGGCGCCGGGCCATCCGTGTGGCTGCACAGCACATCGCAGCCCTGGTCAATCAGGGCGCGGGCCGCATCGGCTTCGCGCGCCGGGTTCGACCAGGCATTCACCCACACAACGCGCACCTTCATGGAAGGGTCCACCGACCAGGCGCCGCGCATGACGGTATTGATGGCGCTGATCACTTCCGGCACCGGGAAGGTGGCGACATAGCCGATGGTCTTGGAACGCGACTTGCGCGCGGCGATCACGCCCTGGATGTAGCGGCCTTCGTAGAAGCGGGCATTGTAGATCGCCATATTCGGCAGCGTTGTCGGGCCGGTCGCGTTTTCAAAGAACACGCCCGGGTGCTGCGGCGCCATGCGCTGCGTCGGGGCGAAATAGGAAAAGCTGGTGGTGAAGATCAGCCGGTGGCCGGTGCGGACCAGCTGGGTCACCACGCGGTCGAAATCGGGCGGGGCCACGGATTCGACCGTGGTGGCATTGACGCGGTCGCCCAGTACCTCGGCCATGCGGCGGCGGCCCTGGTCGTGCATGTGGGACCAGCCGAAATCGCCGACCGGCCCGATCAGGACGACGCCGACGCTAAGGCGCGACTGCGCTTCGGCCTGCTGACCAGCCAGCGCAGCGCCGGCAAGACCGGCAGAACCGGCCATAAGGTGACGACGGGTGATGTTCATGAAGCTCTCCCTGAAAAGCGGTTTGGGTTAAGCAAATTTAATACCAAGACGGAAGGGGCTATCTATCGGGCACGAAGGGCACACCGAGGGAGGCCGGCCCCGCCGCCCCGCCCCGCCTTGCCCGCATAATGAGCACGAGCACCAGAATCGTGATAAGATAAGGCAGGGCCGCCAGAAACTGCGATGGCAGCGGCACGCCGGCCGATTGCGCATGCAATTGCAGGATGGTGAGCGCGCCAAACAGATAGGCGCCGACCATGGCCCTGAAGGGCAGCCAGGAGGCAAAGACCACGATGGCCAGCGCAATCCAGCCGCGCCCGGCGGTCATGCCGCTGGTCCAGAAGGGTGTCAGAACCAAGGACATATAGGCCCCCGCCAGCCCCGCGCAGCCGCCGCCGAACAGGATGGCAAGCAAGCGTATGCGCCGCACGGGATAGCCAAGCGCATGCGCCGCCGCGTGGTTTTCGCCAACCGCGCGCAAAACCAGCCCGGCGCGGCTTTTGGTGAGGAACCACCAGACGGCCACCACCAAGGCGATGGAGGCATAGACAAACGGGTCCTGGCGGAACAGCAGCGGGCCAAGGAAGGGAATATCGGACAGCCAAGGGATTTCGATCTTGCCGATGCCCGCGCGCTGCACGCCGACAAAGGGTGCGCCGATCACGCCCGAAAGCCCAAGCCCCAGAATGGCCAAAGCAAGCCCCGCCGCGACCTGATTGGCCGCAAGCCCAAGTACGAGGGCGGCAAACACCAGCGACAGCGCCATGCCAGCCAGCACGGCCACCAGCACGCCAAAACTGGAAGACCCGGTGGTGATGGCAGCGGCAATGCCAGCGGCAGCGCCGATCACCATCATGCCCTCAACGCCCAGATTTAACACGCCGGCGCGTTCCACCACCAATTCGCCAATCGCCGCAATCAGCAGCGGCGTTGAAGCCGTAATGATGGTCAGGATGATGGCTTCGAACAGCGTCATGCGGCGGCACCCCGCAGCAGGCGGAAGCGATACAAAAG
>JADCES010000324.1 GCA_020250005.1 Roseomonas sp. | reverse complement strand
CGCATGGCGGCGCGGAAGCCTTCCATCTGCTCCTTCGTCATCAGCCCGGCGTGATTATCCTTATGCCCGGCAAAGGGCAGGCCCATGCCCTTGATGGTATAGGCAATGAAGCAGGTGGGCTGATCGCCCGCCGCATCCTGGGCTCGGAAGGCCTCGGTCAGGGTTTCAATGTCATGCCCGCCGAGGTTGGTCATCAGCGCGGAAAGCTCATCATCCGAAAGCGGGTCAATAATGGCGCGAATACCGGGAACGCGGCCAAGCTCGGCCAGGATGGCGGCGCGCCATGCGGCCCCCCCCTGGAAGGTTAGCGCGGCGTAGAGGCTGTTCGGGCAATCATCAATCCAGCGGCGCAATTGATCGCCATCGGGCCGCGCGAAGGCCGCTTCCAGCTTACGACCATATTTGAGCGTGACGACATTCCAGCCCATGTCGCGGAACAGGCCCTCGATCCGGCCGAAAAGCCTGTCCGGCACAACGGAATCGAGCGATTGGCGGTTGTAATCCACCACCCACCACACATTGCGGATATCGTGCTTCCAGCCTTCCAACAGGGCTTCGTAGATATTGCCCTCATCCAATTCGGCATCGCCGACCACGGCGACATGCCGGCCAGGCGGAATGCCCTCAGGCGCCATGCGATGAAGATGCACGTAATCCTGTACAAGCGACCCGAAGGAGGCGAGTGCGACGCCAAGCCCAACCGAGCCGGTGGAAAAATCCACCTCCGCCCCGTCCTTGGTGCGGGAGGGATAGGGCTGGATGCCGCGGAATTGCCGCAGCGTTTCCAGTTTTTCCCGCTGCTGACGACCCAGCAGGTAATTGATGGCGTGAAATACCGGCCCGGCATGGGGCTTCACCGCCACGCGATCGGCCGGTTTCAGAATATCGAAATAGAGTGCCGTCAGGATGGAAATGCAGGAAGCGCAGGATGCCTGATGCCCGCCCACCTTCAACCCATCCCGATTGGGGCGAATGTGGTTGGCGTGATGGATCATCCAGGAAGACAGCCAGAGCAGCTTCTTTTCCAGCGCATGGAGGACTTCAATCCGCCGCGCGCTGCCCGGCAGATGGCGCGCCTTGCCCTTGCCTTGCACTGTCATGATCCGATCCCCCGACAACCTGCCTGGAATATGGCGCTTTGCCCGCGCCGAAGGAAGGGGCAAATCAGGCGCGGATCAGCCGCTTCAGCCCGCCCGAGGCCGCGCGCTGCCCATCCCCCACATAGGCTTCGTGATTATTTTCGATGGAGGCCGGATCATAGAGGTAATTCACCATCAGCCCGCAGGATTGGCGAAGACCATTCTCTGAGACATCGGCGCGCCAATTGAGCCTTTCGACGCGCGCGCCATTGGAAAGGTGGAAATGCGCCACCGGATCAAGCGCGCGACCGGGTTTCCCATGAGGGGCTTCCTTGACCAGATAGCGCGCACCAAGCCGGATCAGGATGGGCGACATGGCGCGGGCCAGCGCTTCCTGCTTGAGCCAGGCGCGCTCCGTAATGAGCTTGGCGAGATCGAGCGTCACGCCATTCCCCATGGCAGTGGTCAGGGCGGCCTCTTCTTCGGTGGTCAAAAGCGCCACGCCATCCCGCGCGCTTTTCTCAAGCCAAGCGCGAAAGCCCGGCATGGGGGAAAGCGTGCAAAAGGTTTTCAGTTTCGGGAATTCGGCGGCGAGCAATTCCACCACGCGCTTGATCAGGAAATTGCCGAAGGAAATGCCATCCAGGCCGCGCTGGCAGTTGTTGATGGAATAGAACACAGCGGTATCCGCCTGCCCGGCATCCTGCAGCGGCGCCTTTTCATCAAGCAGCTTTTGCACACTGGCTGCCATGCCGCGTTCGAGGGCGACCTCCACGAAAATCAGCGGTTCATCGGGCATGCGCGGGTGGAAAAAGGCGTAGCAGCGGCGGTCCGAATCAAGCCGATTGCGCAAATCGCGCCAGGTGCGGATGCGATGCACCGCTTCATATTGCACCAGCTTTTCGAGCAAAGCGGCAGGCGATTTCCAGTCAATCGCGCGCAATTCCAGAAAGCCGACATCGAACCAGGAAGCGAGCAGGCCCTTGAGGTCAGTCTCGAGCGCCTGCAAGGGCGCTTCGTGATCCTTGAGCCGCAGCAATTCGGCGCGCATTTCGACCAGGAACTTCACCCCATCCGGAATGGCGGCGAAGGCCGTGAGCAGCTTGAGGCGCGGCGGTTCCAAGGCGCGGCGCAGCCCCGCAAGGGCAATGGCGCGCAAGGCCGCATCTGGCGCGGCGCTGAGCTTTTCAATGGCGCGCGTGACAGCCACGCCATCAGAATCAAAGGCGGCGAGGGCGCGGAGGAAACCAAGCCGCCCTGCTTCATCCAACCCGCGATAACGCTCAGCCAGGGCAGCCGCGCGGTTGCGCGCGGAAACCTCCCCACCACGCGCTTCCAGGCAGGCGCGAAACTCCTCGGCAAAATCATTGCTGGCTTGTGGGCTGCGCTGCACCACCCAAGCCAGATCGCGCCAGAGCGATGCCACGCGGCGCATGGCGCGATCCATCAGCCCAGCTTCAGTGGCGATATCGGACATGTCACCCGATCCCCTTCACGGGGAAGCCTATCGAAAGATTAGTTAAAAAATCAAAGTATTTTTGCGTTAAACGCGCGCGCTTGATCAGTTTCAGTTGGGCAGCGTTTGCCGTGCTGCGGCCATGAGGGCGGGCAAATCCTCGGCGATCAAGCCTGGCGGGCCAGCGGCCGCACCCGCACCATGCAGCCAAACGCCAGCGGCAGCCGCTTCAAAAGGTGCCATGCCCTGCGCGAGCAAGGCCGCAATGGCGCCTGCCAGAATATCGCCCGTGCCGGCGGTGGCGAGTGAGGGCGGCGCATTATCATTGATGATCACGCGCCCATCCGGCGCGGCGATGATACTATCCGGGCCTTTCAGCACGACAACCGCGCCAAGCCGCGTGGCGGCGGCGCGTGTGGCAGCAAGCCGATCCGCGCCCGGCGCGCCAAATAGCCGGGCAAATTCGCCTGCATGGGGCGTGATGACGGCAGCGCCGCGCAGCAGATCGGGCGCGCCAGCGGCGGCCATCAGGGCGCCCGCATCAGCGACCAGCGTTTTGCCCGCCTCAATCAGCGTGCGGATGGCATGGCGCGTTGCCTCATGCGGCAAAAGCCCAGGCCCGGCGAGCCATACCTTTCGCCGCGCATCGGGCAGCAGCGCGTCCAGCGTTGCATCGCTCACCAATTGGCCAGGCGCATCGGCGCGCAGCATCGCGGCCAGATCAAGGTTTTCGGCATGCAGCGTGACCAACCCCGCGCCGAGCCGCCGCGCCGCTGATGCTGCCAGCCGCGCGGCACCGGGCATGGCCGCCCCCGCCAAAATGGTCAGATGGCCGCGCGTGTATGTATGCGCGCTGACCTCAAGTGATGGGAGCGCCCAAAGCGAGGGGTGATTGCGCCAACACTGCGGCGCGATGCCTTCCAGCACTGCCTCCGGCAGGCCGATAT
>JADCES010000323.1 GCA_020250005.1 Roseomonas sp. | reverse complement strand
TCCAGCATGATACGAATATCGGATGGCGCGGTCAGGTAATTGGCGCGGATCACGGGTTTGTCCGCGACATTGGGCGAACGCAGCGTCAAATCACCGCGGCTATCAGGCCGGCAGACGCAGAAATTGAAGGTGAAGCCGGGATGCTTCGCAAGTGAATTCGCCGAAGTGCCCTGATTGCCGCCCAGGCTGAAATTGACGAATTGGAACTGCACTTCGGGTTCTTCAGACCCCGGCAGCACACGCGCAAAAAGGCTCGCTTCCGAAGCGCCCACCGCCATCTGGCCCTTTCGGCGCAGCGCCCATTCCAAACCGAGCCCGGCGGCGCGGAGTGGATTGGCCATGATTTCATTCAGCGTGCCACAAGGCTTGGTGCGGAAGGCAAAGCGCACCATGAAGTGATCCTGCAGATTCTTGCCCACTTCAGGCGCATTGACCTGCACCTGAATACCCATCTCACGCAGCGCATTCGCCTCACCAATGCCCGACAGCATCAGCATTTTCGGGCTTTCGATGGCGCCGGATGAAAGTATCACCTCCCGCCGCGCGCGATAGGTTTCCTCACCCGCCGGGCCGCGCACCACCACGCCCACGGCGCGGCCATTTTCGATCAGGATACGTTGGCCAAGCCGTTCGGTTTCCACGCGCAGATTGGGCCGCTTCAAGGCCGGGCGCAGATAAGCCACAGCCGGGCTCCAGCGCCGCCCGCGATGCACATTCAATTGATTGGGCGCAACACCTTCATACCAATCGCCATTATTGTCGCGGTTGCGCGTGAATCCCAACTTGACGCAGGCCTCCACAAAGGCGCGGCAGCCGGGCGAGGGTTCCGGTACTTCCGCAATACGCATCGGGCCTTCCTTGCCACGAAATTCGCTCTCAGGCCCGGCGAAGTTTTCAAGGCGCTTGAAGTAAGGCAGGCAGTCTTCATAGGACCAGCCGCGCGCGCCGGATTGCGACCAGCGATCATAATCGCGCGGGCTGCCCCGCAAAAATACCAGGCCATTGACGCTGCCGGAACCGCCAATGACGCGCCCGCGCGGCCAATAGACGCTACGCCCGCCAAGCTCCCCTTCCGCTTCGGTCTGGTAGTTCCAATCGAATTTCTTTGTCACATAAAGCCGCGCAAAGCCCATGGGGATATGGATCCAGGGGTTGCGATCCCAGGGGCCGGCTTCCAGCAAAGTGACACTCGTGCCCGTGTCTTCCGAAAGCCGCGTCGCCAGCACGCAGCCGGCCGAGCCCCCACCCAGAATGACATAATCCGATTCGTGCTGCGCCATGGCGGCTGCCCCCCTGTTTCTGGCAGCATCATGCCATTACCCCTCGGCAAGTCGCAATCTTGGTCTATATGAGGGGAATGGAAGTTTCCTCGATTTTCGGCTTTTTGGGCTTTTTGGGTGCCAGCGTCGCGGCGGCCATGTCGGGCGCCGTCTTCACCCCCGGCCCCTGGTATGACGCGCTGACCAAACCGCGCTGGTGCCCGCCCAATTGGCTGTTCGCCCCGGCCTGGGCGGTGCTGTTCCTGATGATCGCGATTGCCGGCTGGCTGATCTGGGAAGCTGTGGGCTTCGCCGGCGGCGCGCTGGCGCTTGGGCTTTTTGCGTTGCAATTGGTGCTGAACGCCGCCTGGTCCGGCATATTCTTCGGCATGCGGCGGATGGATTTGGCCTTCGCCGAGCTTTGCCTACTGTGGCTTTCCATCCTGGCCTGCATCATTGTGTTTTGGCCGATTGATGTCCGCGCGGCATTGCTGATGCTGCCCTATCTGGCCTGGGTGAGCTTTGCGGGGGCGCTCAATTTCGCCATGTGGCGATTGAATGCGGGTTTGGTGCGGTGAGGACCTTGGCCCTTATCGGCTGAGCGCCGGCATGGCATCATCCGCATTCACAAAAAGGGTGACATCATGACCGAAACCATGAAAGCGGCGGTAGTAACCGCCCAGGGCGTGAAGGTGCAGCCAGCGCCGCGTCCGGTGCCGGGGCCGGAACAAGTGCTGGTGCGGGTGCGCGCCGCGGGTCTCAACCGCGCTGATCTTGGCGTGGCCGCAGGGCATGCGCATGGGCGCATGGGCGGTGCCGGCACCATTCTGGGGCTGGAATTCGCTGGTGAGGTTGCCGCCGTGGGCGCGGGTGTTTCCGGCATCAAGCCGGGCGATCGCGTGATGTGCGCGGGTTCGGGCGGCTATGCGGAATATGCCATTGCCGATATGGGCCGCGTGCAGCCGGTGCCGGATCGCAACATGTCCTGGGAAGAAGCCGCGACTTTACCGGTGGCGCTTGCCACCATGCATGATGCGCTGATTTCCAATGGGCGTTTGGCCAAGGGCGAAGCGGTGCTGATTCTGGGTGCGTCCAGCGGCGTTGGGCTGATGGGCATGCAGATCGCGAAATACATGGGCGCGGGGCTGGTGATTGGGACTTCCACCCATGCCGAACGGCGGGCACGGTTGAAGGAATTCGGCGCCGATCATGCGGTGAACACCAATGATGCCGATTGGGCGGATCAGGTGCTGGCGCTGACCGAAGGGCGCGGGGTGCAGCTGGTGATTGACCAGGTCTCCGGCGGCACCATCAATGCCGCCATGCGCGCCACCGCCATTCTGGGCCGCATAGTGAATGTCGGGCGGCTTGGCGGGGCGCATGGCGATTTCGATTTTGATCTGCATGCCACGCGCCGCATTGCCTATATCGGTGTGACGCATCGCACGCGCAGTGTGGCCGAAATCCGTGAGGAAGAACGCGTCGCTCGGCGCGATTTGCGCAAGGGTGTGGATGAAGGCGTGTTCCATTTGCCTATTGATCGCGTCTTTGCGCTTGATGAAGCGGTTGAAGCGCTCGCGCATATGAAGGCCAATGCGCATCTTGGCAAAATCATCCTGAAAACCTGAAGGAAACCCCCATGGCACGCGACGCAAGCCTGATCATTCGTGGTGGCACGCTGGTGGATGGCACCGGCGCGCCCCCCTATGAAGCCGATATCGCCATTGGCGATGGGCGTATTCTGGAGATTGGCAAAATCTCGGCCCGCGCGCCGGAGGAGATTGACGCCAAAGGCCTGATCGTCACGCCAGGCTTTGTGGATATCCATACCCATTACGATGCCCAAGCCACCTGGAGCAGCCGGCTGCTGTCTTCATCCATCAATGGCGTAACCACGGCGCTGCTTGGCAATTGCGGCGTGGGTTTCGCGCCCTGCCGGCCGGACCGGCGCGATATGCTGGTGAAGCTGATGGAGGGTGTGGAGGATTTGCCGGAGGTTGTGCTGACCGAAGGCCTGCCCTGGAATTGGGAGAGCTTCCCCGAATACATGGATGCGCTTGATGCGCGGCCCTATGACATGGATGTCGCTGCCATGGTGACTCATGCGCCCTTGCGCGTGCATGTGATGGGTGAGGCCGCGGAAGCCCATGCAGTGGCAACACCTGAGCAATGCGCGGAAATGGCGCGGCTGACCGCAGAAGGTTTGGCCGCCGGCGCGCTCGGCTTTTCGACATCACGCGCCATTGCGCATCGCACCTTGGATGGGCGGCATATCCCAACCCTTGGCACGCCTGAAGAAGAATTGGAAACCATCGCGCGCGCCATTCGCGCGCAGGGGTCAGGCTGGATGCAGGTGATTTCGGATTTTGACGATCCGGAAGATGAATTCGCGCGCTTGCAGCGCATTGCGGCAGCTTCGGGCAGGCCGATGACATTCTCGCTCTTGCAGCGGGAATCCAAGCCGGGGCTATGGCGCTGGCTGCTGGATAAGGTGGAAGCGGCGCATGAGGCCGGCGTGCCGATGTATGGCCAGGTGATGGGCCGGCCCGTTGGCTTGATGTTCGGCTTTGAGCTTTCGCAGCATCCCTTCCTGATGCGCGCTTCCTATCAGGCGATTGCGCATCTGCCCTTTGAACAGCGCATCGCTGCGCTGCGTGATCCGGCCTTGCGCGCGCGTATCCTGACCGAGCCCACCGAAGACACAGCGCTGCGTGTGCGGCTGAATAATTGGGAAAAGATTTTTGCGCTGGGCGATCCGCCAGATTATGAGCCACCGCCGGAAAAATCAGTTGCCGCCATGGCAGCGGCGCGCGGCATGGACCCGGCGGCGCTTTGCTATGATTTGATGATGGAACAGGATGGGCGCGCCATTCTGAACCGGCCCATCCTGAACTACGCGGATGGAGACCTGACCGCCATTCGCAATATGGTGACGCATCCACACACGCTGATGGGGCTTGGCGATGGTGGCGCGCATGTTGGCTATATCTGCGATGCGTCCTGCATGACGCATATGCTGGTACATTGGGCGCGGGATCGTGCGCGCGGGCCGCGCCTGCCGCTGGAATTCGTGGTGAAACGCATTTCGCGCGACAATGCGCATGCGCTCGGCCTCAAGGATCGCGGCGTGCTGGCACCAGGCAAGAAGGCCGATATCAATGTGATTGATTTCGGCCGACTGGCGCTGGAGATGCCGAAAATGCATTACGATCTGCCCGCCGGCGGCAAGCGCCTGATCCAGAAAGCGCAGGGCTATGTTGCCACCATTGTGGCCGGCACGCCGGTCTATCGCGAGGGGGAAGCAACCGGCGCGCTACCCGGGCGCCTGGTGCGGGGCGCCAAGGCAGCGTGACGGTCTAGCCCACCGCTGTCGGCAGGCCCGCCCAGATTTCGTCAAGGCTGAGCGGGCGCGCCATCAGCCCCTGATCGGCGCACCAACGTGATGCAAGCTCAAGTGCTGGGTTCAGCGCCGCACGGCTGCGGGGGGCCGTACCGGCAGCGGTGAATTGGCGCAGCACTTCAGCCACCAGCGCGGCATCACGCGCATAAGCGCCCTTCATCACAACAAGATGGTTCACCGGCTTGAAGCCGTAGCGCGCGTGAAAGGCTGCACCCGCTGCGGCAGGGTCTGGGAAGACCGTGCGCACATCATCACCGGCGGGCAATTCAAACCCCATAATGGCGGCATCAAGCGCGCCGCTTTCGAACATGCCGTTCAGGGTTTCGCCAGCACCGGCGCGCTGTACCCAAGGCGGGTCGCGGAAGCTTGGTTCATGCGCGTCTTCAAACGTCACCCAGCGCATGGCATCCGCGCGTAGCCCAAAACTTTCCTGCAAGACGCCCCCGATCCACATGCCCGTGGTTTGGCTATAGGCGCGCACGCCCACACGTTTGCCGGCTAAGTCAGCCGGGGTTTCAATACCCCTCCCCGCGCGGCAGAACATCGCGGTTTCCTGAAAGCGTTCCGCTACAACCAGCGGCAGCAGCACCAAATCGCGCCCGGCGGCTTTCGCCATCAGAAAGGTCGCAATCGCCATTTCGCTGATATCAAAACGCCCTTCGCGCACCATGGGCGCGAAAGCCTTGCTGATGGGCTTCACCACCTGCATGGCAAGGTTAAGCGAGGCACTTGCGGTCTCTCCGCGATGCAGCGCCATTGTATGTGGGTAATCATCCACGCAAATGGAAAGTGTGGCGGCATTCATGCGCCAATCTCCTCAAAGAACGCATCCACCAAGGCGTTGAAGGCAGAAGCGCGTTCGAAATGGCCGGAATGGCCAGCCTTATGCAGCACGGCGTAACGCGCGCCGGGAATGGCGCTGGCCATCGCGCGCGCAGCGAAGGGCGGCAGCACGATATCTTCCTCACTCGGAATAAACAGCAGCGGGCATTGTGCAGCGGCGAAGGACTCCGGCGCTCGGTTGCGCCCTGCCTGCAGCCGCGCACGCACCGCTTCACGATCAAAGCCCTGGGTCAGGCCATAGACATGATTATAGAGGTGATACAGCATTGGCTGTTCCGCCGCCATGCGCGCGCCAGCCGCCGGGTTGATATGGCGCTTGAGGCCCGCCGCGCGCGCTGCCGCGCTTTCTTCCTGCCAGGTTTTCAACCGTGACCGTTCTGGTTCACGCATTTGCTGTGGATCGAGCGTGCCGGTGGTGGCGCCGAGCACCAACGCCTTCACGCGCCCTGGGCGCAGCAGCGCATATTCAACACCGGTCCAGCCACCCATGGATTGGCAAATGATGCGAATATCGCCAAGGCCAAGCTCATCCACCAAAGCAGCCAGATCGGTGGCGTAGGCAGCGGGATCAGGCCCTTCCGCCGGCGCAGTGGAAGGGAAAAAACCGCGATGCGAAAAGGCCACGCAAGTATAGCGCGGCGCGAAATGCGCCACTTGCTGCCACCAGGACATGAGATTCCCGCCGAGCCCATGCGCGAAGACAAGGGCGGGGCCTTGGCCCGTGACTTCATACCGAATGCGCGCATCGGGGCGTTCCAACCAACCGGCGCGGCGGGGCGGGGCGGTGAAATCTGCTGGGCTGGTCATGCGGGTCTGCTCCCCAAGGCTTTCCCGGCATCATGAGCCAAAATCATCGGCCTGTCTTGGGCTGGCGCGGCGGCCAAAGCTTGCTAGGCTTCGACCCGAAAAGGATGGACAAGCAACCATGGCGCAAGCGGATGCCGATACCTTCGATTACGTGATTGTGGGTGCCGGGGCGGCAGGGTCCATTCTTGCGGCGCGGCTGACGGAAGACCCGGAAACCACTGTCTGCGTGCTGGAAGCCGGCCCGCCTGACACCAACCCCTTCATCCATATTCCTGCTGGTTTTATCAAGGCTTTGGTGAACCCCGACATCACTTGGCAATTCAGCACCGAGCCCACAGAGAATACCGCAGGGCGTCGCGTAAAGACCGTGCAGGGCCGCACCTTGGGTGGCGGTTCTTCGATCAATGGCATGATCTATAATCGCGGCCAGCCGGGGGATCAGGATAGCTGGGCGCAGCGCGGCAATCGCGGTTGGGGTTATGCGGATTGCCTGCCCTATTACAAGCGGAGCGAAAAGCGCCTTGGCTTTGGCGAGGAACGGCGCGGCCGTGATGGTGGCGTGCCCATCACCGATATGGATTGGTTCAATCCCGTATCGGAAGCCTTCATCGCTGGCTGTGTCGCTTCCGGTATTCCACGCAACCCGGATTACAATAACGGCAATCAGGCAGGTGTTGGCTATTTTCAGCGTGCCATTCATCGTGGCCGGCGTATCTCCGCCGCGCGCGGCTTTCTGCATCCTGCCATGGCGCGCAAGACGCTTGATGTGCGCACCAATGCGCGCGCCTGCGCGATTATGCTGGAAGGCAAGCGCGCGGTTGGCGTGCGCTATTTGAACCAGCGCGGCGGCGCACCACGCGAAGTGCGGGCGCGGCGGGAAGTGATCATCTCGGCCGGCACCGCCAATACCGCGCGGTTGTTGCAGGTATCCGGTATTGGTCCTGGCTGGCTTTTGCAAAAGCTTGGCGTGCCGGTGCTGCATGAATTGCGTGGAGTGGGCGAGAATTTTCGCGACCATTACGCAACCCGCGTGGTGATGCGCGCCAAGCCTGGTGTCACCACGCTGAATGAATTGGCGCGCGGCGTGAAGCTTGCAGGGCAAGTGGCGCGCTGGGCGATGGGGCGGCCTTCCATCCTGGCGACTGTGCCGTCGCATGTCTATGTTTTCTGGAAATCCTTCGAAGGCTTGGATCAGCCCGATCTGCAATGCGTCTTCACGCCGGGGTCTTATGCGGAAGGCAAGGTTTATGTGCTGGATGATTATCCGGGGGTGACGGCCGGCGCCTGGCAGCATCGGCCGGAAAGTATCGGCTGGGTGCGGGCGAAGACGGCTGATGTATTTGATGATCCCGAAATCCAGCCGAATTACTTGTCAGACCCGATGGATCGTCGCGTGCATCTGGGGGGCATTCGGCTGATCCGGCGCTTGCTCAATACGCCCGAACTCAGCCCCTTCCTGGAAGCCGAAACCCTACCCGGCCCGCATATCGATTCCGATGATGAGCTGATGGATTTCGCCAGGCGGAATGGGTCCACCACCTATCATTTGATCGGCACAGCGCGCATGGGCCCCAATACGGACCCGACCGCGGTGGTGGATGATCGGTTGCGCGTGCATGGGCTGGAAGGCTTGCGCGTGGTGGATGCTTCCGTGATGCCGAACATGACCTCGGCCAATACTTACGCCACCACCATGATGATTGCGGAAAAGGCATCGGATTTCATTCGCGGCCGTCCGCCCTTGGAGCCGATGTTGTAAAATCGGGAGGAAACGACAATGGAATTGTCGCTGCACGGCATGCGCGTGATTGAAGTGGGTCAGGCTTTGGCCGGGCCACTCGCCGGGGTGATCATGGCCGACATGGGTGCCGATGTTATCAAGGTGGAAAAGCCCGATGGCGGCGATGATGCGCGCGCCTGGGGGCCACCCTTCGGGCCGGATGGTGAAACCTCGCTCTATTTCCACGGCCAAAATCGCAATAAGCGTTCCATCACGCTCGATCTGAAAAAGCCCGAGGATGTTGAAGCCCTGCACAAGCTGGTGGAGACCGCCGATGTGCTGATCCAGAATCTGCGCCCCGGCGTGGTGGATGAAATCGGCATCGGGCCGGAAGCCATGCTGCAGCGCCATCCGCGCTTGGTTTATTGTTCGATCTGGGCCTTTGGGCATGAGGGGCCGATGCGCCTCAAACCCGGTTTTGATCCGCTACTGCAAGCCTATGGCGCGATGATGTCCGTCACGGGCCGCCCGGAAGACCCGCCGACTTTTTGCGGCGCTTCCATCAATGACAAGGCAACGGGCATGTTCTGCGTGATTGGTGCCTTGGCGGCTTTGCGCCAGCGCGATCGCACCGGCAAGGGCTGCCTGGTGGATACATCGCTATTCGAAAGTGCCGTGCATTGGGTGGAAGGCCATGTGAATAATCATGTGGCAAGCGGCGATATCCCAAAGCGTCACGGCACGGGTGGCGCGGTGATTGTGCCCTACCAGGTGTTTGATACCGCTGATCGGCCGCTCTGCCTCGCCGCCGGGAATGATCGGCTTTGGGCGCGGTGCGCGAAGGTTCTCGACCATCCGGAATGGGCGAACGATCCGCGCTTCGCGACCGGCCCTGCGCGTGTACGCAACAAGGCCGCACTTTTGCCTTTGATTGCGGAAGCGTTGCGCCAGCAGCCGCGCGATCATTGGCTGGCCGCGCTGGAGGCTGAGGGCGTGCCAAGCGGGCCGGTGAATGACATTGCTGAACTTGCCGCAAGCCCGCAATTCGCCGCCATGAACATGATGCAAAGCCTGCCGGAAGGCGGCCCGCGCGTGGTTGGTTTGCCGATTTCCTTCAATCGTCGTCGGCCGCTTTCCCGTCGCCCGGCGCCGCGCATCGGCCAGCATAATCAGGAGATTTTGGGCCGCCCGTGAAACGGTTCAAACACCCTGGACTCTGAGGGGGGTCCGCGATACCAGCCTTGCAACAGCAAAGGCGGAGTCCCCCATGCCCCTTCCCAGCCGTTTCTGGCAAGACCTCACCTGGCCGGATTTTCGTGCACTTCCCGCCAATACCGTCGCGGTTTTGCCCGTGGGTGCCATTGAACAGCATGGGCCGCATTTGCCGGTGGCGGTGGATACCGCGATCAATCAGGGCATTGTCGCGCGCACGCTGAAAGTCATTCCGGATGATCTGCCGGTGCTGGTGCTGCCAACCCAGGCGGTCGCGCTTTCCGTTGAGCATTTGCGCTTTCCCGGCACCATCACCACCAGCGCGGAAACCTTGATGGCGCTGATTTGCGATATCGGCGCTTCGGTGGCACGCGCGGGCGTGAAGCGGCTGGTGTTTTTGAACAGCCATGGCGGCAATGTCTCGGCGCTTGATATCGCGGCGCGGCGGCTGCGCATTCAGCACGGACTTTTCGTGGTGAATGCCATGTGGGCGCGCATGGGCAAGCCGGAGGCATTGCGGGACCCGGTGGAGGCACGCTTTGGCATTCATGCCGGGCGCGACGAAACGGCGGTGATGCTGGCGCTGCGGTCTGATTTGGTGCGGATGGATAAGGCGCGGAATTTCGTCAGCCGCTGGCAGGGCGTTTCCACTGACACGCCAAGCATGGCACCCGATGCCGGTGCGCCACCCGCCTGGCAGGCGCAGGATCTTGGTGGTGCCGGCGCTGTCGGCAATGCCTCGGCTGCAACGGTAGAAATTGGTGAAGCGCTATTGGATCACGCCGCGCAGCGCATGGCGGCGCTTTGGCAGCAGGTGGCTGGCATGGATATTGCGAATTGGCTGGAGCAGGAGCCCAATCCCGATGCCTGATATTGCCGCTTTCACCGCCGAATTGGCCGGGGTTGAACAATCCACCGATGCCGCGCTGCTGCGCCAGAAAAGCCGCGACTTCTATTGGTATAGCCCCATCCTGAAGCGGCAATTGGATGGCAAGCGCGCCGATATCTGGCTGCGCCCGCAGAATGAAGATGAGGTGATGCGTATCCTGAATGCCGCGCGCCGGCACGCCGTGCCTGTGACAGTGCGTGGTGGGGCAACCGGCAATTACGGCCAATGCGTGCCACTGAATGGCGGCGCGGTTTTGGACACCACAGCCATGACTGCGCCAATTGCGCTCAAGGATGGCGTGCTGGAAGCCGAAGCCGGTGCACGCATGATTGACCTTGACCTTTGGGCGCGCGAACGCGGCTGGGAGCTACGGCTTTGGCCTAGCACCAAACGCACCGCGACCATTGCGGGTTTTGTCGCCGGTGGTGGCGCGGGTGTTGGCGGCATCAGCCACGGCACCATGCGCGAACGTGGCAATCTGCTGGGTGTCCGTGTGGCGACGCTGCAAGACCCTCCTGCGCTGCTCGATCTGGAAGGGGATGAGGCCAATCCAGTCAATCGCACCTATGGCACTACGGGCGTCATTACGCGCGTGCGCCTGCCGCTGACGCCGGCGCAGGACTGGCGCGATATCGCGGTGGTGTTTTCGGATTTCGCCGCGGCGGGGCGCTTTGCGCTGGCGCTGGCGTTTGCTGATGGTATCCCCAAGAAAATGTGCGGCGTGTTTGATGCCCGCCTGCCGCCTTTCTTCAGGGCCATTGCGGATGTGGTGCCGGCGGATCATGCGCTGGCGCTGGTGATGGTCGCACCTTCCGGCCTTGTCGCACTACGCGATATGGCGCACGAACATGGTGGGCGGATTGTGGCGGATCAGGATACGGTGGCGGCTGAGCGTGATCCGGAAGCAACGCCCTTTTATGAATATTGCTGGAACCATACGACACTTCAGGTGCTGAAGCGCGATCGTGGTGTCACTTATCTGCAATGCCGCTTTCCCTTCGAAGGTACTTTGGAATCGGTCGAGAAAGTGCGCGCGGCCTTTCCGGATGAGGTTTGGATGCACACGGAATGCGTGCGCTTTGGTGGACGCACCACCATGTCTGCGCTGCCGGTCATTCGCTGGAAGGATGATGCACGGCTTGCCGAGATTATGGCCGGCTTTGAAGCCGCTGGTGCGGGCATCGCCAATCCGCATGTCATGACGATTGAAGAAGGTTCTGGCTATCGCCGCGTACCGGGCGATCAGCTTGGTTTCAAGCGCCGCGTTGACCCGCTGGGGCTATTCAACCCCGGCAAGATGAAAAGCTTTGATGAACCAGAAAGTGATGCCGCATGAAGCACGATATTGCTGGCCTGATGGCCGCGCTGCCCGATATTCGCTGGGTCACGGATGCCGCGCTGGTGCGCCAGCGCAGCCGCGATTTCTTCTGGTATAGCCCCGTGCTGAAGCGCCAATTGAATGGCGTGAGTGCGGATGTGGTGGCCGAAGCGCGGGATGAGGCTGATGTGGTGCGCATCCTCGCTGCCTGCCATGCGCGGCGCATTCCCGTGACACCGCGCGGTGCCGGCACCGGCAATTACGGCCAGGCCATGCCGCTTTTCGGTGGCGTGGTGTTGGATGTCTCGGCGCTTGATAAGCTGCTTTGGGCGAAGCCCGGCATGATGCGCGCGCAGGCCGGCGCCAGGCTGATCCAGCTTGATGAACAGACGCGCCAGCAAGTGGGCGGTGAATTGCGCTTTCATCCTTCCACGAAGCGCACCGCGACCATTGGTGGCTTTGTGGCTGGCGGTTCTGCGGGTGCTGGTTCCTGCATGTGGGGGTCCTTCCGGGAACCTGGCAATGTTCTCGGCCTGCGTGTGGTGACCATGGAAGCGACACCGCGCATTCTGGAATTACGCGGCGCGGAGATCGAGAAAGCCAACCACGCCTATGGCACGAATGGCATCATCACTGAGGTGGAAATGCCCCTCGCCCCAGCGCATGATTGGGTGGATGTGATGATGGCCTTCCCGAGCTTCATGGAAGCCGCGCGTTTTGCGGAAGCCGTGACGCTGGCGGATGGCATTGTGAAAAAGCTCGCCACCGTTGTCGCTTCCCCCGTGCCGCAGCAATATTTTCGCCATTTCGAAGGGCGCATTCCCGCGGGTATGAGCATCACCATGCTGATGATCGCCGCGCCCTTCCTGGAGGCTTTTGAGGCACTCAAGGTCAAGCATGGCGCCACACAAGCGGAAATCTATCGCTGCCCAACGGAAGAAGCCGCCGTGCCGCTTTATGAGTTTTCCTGGAACCACACCACGCTGCAGGCGCTCAAGCTCGATCGTGGCATCACCTATCTGCAAACACTGTTTCCGCCGCCAGGTCACATGGCCTTGGTGGAAAAGATGGAAGCGCTGTTTGGTGATGAAGTGCCAATGCATCTGGAATTCGTGCGCTTTGGCGGGCATGTCACCTGCTTCGGCCTGCAATTGGTGCGCTATACCAGCGAAGATCGCCTGGCCGAGATCATTCGCATTCATGAAGCCAATGGCTGCCCGGTCTTCAACCCGCATGCCTTCTCCTTGGAAGAAGGCGGCATGAAGCGCGTGGATGCGCGGCAATTGGCCTTCAAGAAGGAAGCTGATCCGCTTGGCTTGCTCAATCCCGGCAAGATGCTCGCCTGGGATGATCCGGAATGGTCGCCCGATCGCCCGCGCACGCATTACATGTATGGCGATCCGGACGCGCCCGAAGTTGAAGAAAAGCTGGACTAGGCGCGTGCCATGCGGGTGCTGTTGATCCATTGCCATCCGCGGGCGGAGAGTTTTTCGGCGGCGCTGCGTGACACAGCGCGACAAGCGCTGGAGGCCGCCGGGCATGAGGTGGAATGTCGTGATCTTTACGCGGAAGGCTTCACTGCTGCGCTAAGTGATGCCGAGCATCGCGACTATCTGGACCCTTCGTCGCACTCACCGGATGTCGCGGATCATGTCGCTTCCCTGCAAAGGGCTGAGGCGCTGCTGCTGATCTATCCCACCTGGTGGTATGGGCTGCCGGCCATGCTGAAGGGCTGGTTTGATCGCATCTGGGCGCCGGGCATTGCCTTCAAGCTTGGCGATGGCGCGATTGAACCGCTTCTGACGAATATCACGCGCATCGGCGTGGTGACGACCTATGGCTCACCCTTATGGTTATTGTGGGTGATTGGCTGGCCAGACAAGAAACTCATCAATCGCGGTCTCAGGCGGTTATGCGCGCGCGGGTGCAGCGTTGAATGGCTGATGCTGACACGGATGGATCAGCGCACCGCGCCGGAACGCGCGGCGTTTCTGGCGAAGGTGGAGGCGCGGCTTAGCCGGTGGTAGAGCATTTTCAAGCCAAGTGAGCTCACTTGGCGACTCGGAAAATGCGATCAAAAAATTACTCGAAAAGGTGATCCAATTCGCGCCAATCCGGCACTTCCGCATCCAGCACTTTGCCATTGCGCAGCACAATCCGGTCCGCTTGCGGGCGCGACAGAAATTCAGTCATGTGGCGCGCGCGGAACAGGATAAGATCAGCCGGCGCGCCAGTGCTGATCATGCCTGCCCCTTGCAGCCCCATCGCCGCGGCCGGGCGCGCACCGACGGAAAGCGGCCATTCACCATAGGGATGATCCAGATGCAGAATGCGCGTCGCTTCGCGCATTACCTCCACCATATCCAGATCGCCATAGGCGTAGAAAGGATCGCGCGTATTGTCTGACGCCAGCGAAACAGAAACGCCGCCCGCCTGCATTTCATGCACCAACGTCACGCCACGCCAGCGGGGCGTGCGCCCCGGCTCGCGGTCCTGCAAATACATATTGCACATGGGCAGCACCACAATCGCAACCCCGGCATCGGCGCAGGCCTTGATGGTTTCCAGCGCGAATTCATCTGTCTGGCGCGAAAGGGAACAGCAATGGCCGCATTGAATGCGGCCCTTGAAGCCGCGGCGCATGGCGGTCAGCGCAATTTCACGCAAGGCGCGCGCGCCGGTTTCCCCGCTTTCATCCACATGCAAATCAAGATCAAGCCCGCGCGCTTCGGCAAGCGCGAAGAAATGATCCAGCATGGCGTGGAATTCAGGCGGAATATCATCATGAATGCCGCCGGAAAGCCGCGTCACCATACCCAAGACGCCGCCTGATTCCGCAACGATATCGGCAAGCTGCGTGCCTTCTTCTCCCGCAAAGCGATCCAGCGGCGCGATGGAGGAAGCCTGTAAGGTGATGCGCCCCGCCCAATCATCGCGCAACTGACGGAACATGCGCCAAGCCTTGGGCGCATGGGGCATGTAGCTATCCAAATGCGTGCGCACCGCGACCGTGCCGTGGGCGTAAGCGGCACGCAGCGCGAATTCAGCCCGCGCGCGCATATCGGCTTCGGACCAATTCACATCGCGATCCGCCATCACGGTAGTAAGCGCACCGAAGAAGCTGCCATCCGGATTGGCGGCACGTTGCCAGATATGGCCCTTATCCAAATGGGTATGCGCATCCAGCATGCCGGGCCAGACCTGCCCGCCATCCAGGGAAACGCCATCCGGCGCGCTGCCCAATGGTGCAATGGCAGCGATGCGTCCCTGTTCAACGCGCAGATCAAACCGCGCAATGCCATCCCGGTCCAAGGGTAGCGGCCCGGCGCCTTCCAGCACCGCAGCCGGGGCGCGGACATCGCGCAGCCAAAAATCGCTGCCCGCGCCGGCCAAGGCCGCGCGGGTCTTTGACATGGCGCTGCTCATCGCCGATCCCCCCTGCCCATGGCGCTTTCATGCCAATGGCGCAGCAGCAGATGCGTGAGCAGGCTGAGCGCCAGGAAAATCGCAATCCCTGTCGTGGAAACCAGCACAAGGGCGGCAAACATGCGCGGAATTTGCAACTGATATCCTGCTTCCAGAATGCGGTAAGCGAGCCCCGAAGCACTGCCGCCTGTACCGGCAACAAACTCCGCGACAATGGCGCCAATCAGCGCAAGCCCGCCGGAAATGCGCAACCCCGCCAGGAAGTAAGGCAGTGCGGAAGGTAGCAGCAGGCGCGTCAATACCTGCCACCGAGAAGCACGATACAGCTTGAACAAATCCTTCAAATTATGATCCGCCGAATTCAAGCCGACGGTCGTATTCGACAGGATCGGGAAGAAGGCGACGATCCAGGCACAGATCAGCAGGGATATCGCGATATCATCCACCCAAATGATGATCAGCGGCGCAATAGCCACAATGGGCGTGACTTGCAGGATCACCGCAAAGGGAAAGAGCGACAATTCAATGATGCGCGACTGCGCAAAAAGAATGGCCAGCACCAATCCCAAAATCGCCGCCACTGACAGCGCCATGAAAGTGATCTTGAGCGTGATCAGCAGGGATACCGAAAGCGATCCCCAATCACGCAACAGCGTCTGCCAAATGTTGATCGGCCCCGGCAGGATATAGGGCGGGATTTCACGCACCCGTACCATCATTTCCCAGCCACCCAGGAACAGCAGCGCCAATAAAGTCGGTGCCAGAATGCGAAGCAAAGTGCTTTCCATAAAGCCACCAGCGGCAGGAGCCGCTTCCGCATTTTCACTCATGCGCACCCCCCATGGCTGCAGAAAGCGCCAGGGATACCGTGCGGCATTGCGCGGCATATTCGGGGGAGGTGCGGAATTCCTCTCCCCTTTCCATGGGCGCGGTAATGCGCACTTCCTCTGCTATGCGGCCCGGGCGCGGGGCCATCACCACAATGCGTTCCGCCAGATAGACGCTTTCAAATACTGAATGGGTCACGAAAATCACCGTAAAACGTTCCTGTGCCCAAAGCTGCACCAAATCATTGTTCAGCCGGAAGCGCGTGATTTCATCAAGCGCCGCAAAGGGTTCATCCATCAGCAGTATGCGCGGGCGCGTCACCAGGGCGCGGGCGATGGAAACACGCATCCGCATGCCGCCCGAAAGCGCGCGCGGATAGGCTTTCTCAAACCCCTTCAGATCAACACGGGCAATCCATTCAGCGGCGCGTTCTTCGGCTTCGCGCCGCTTCATGCCGGCCAATTCCAAAGGCAGCGCCACATTGCGGATGACGCTGGCCCAGGGCATCAGCGTTGGTTCCTGAAACACGAACCCGATATCGCGTTCCGCCTCTCCGCCGGCATCATGCATGGCCATGGGCCATTCCATGGTCCCGCCACTCGGCGCGGTCAGCCCCGCAATCAGGCGCAGCAAAGTGGATTTGCCGCAGCCCGAAGGCCCCAGCAGCGCAATGAAATCCCCGGGCATGATCGTCAGATCAATGCCATCCAGCGCCAGGGTTCCCGTCGCGTAACGCTTGGAAACCCCGGCGAGCGAGAGCAGCGGGCGCCGAGGGCTCAAGCCAGGCCAACCCGCCGATTGACGAAGCGCAGAGAATAGGCGCGCTTCACATCAAGCCCAGGCGGCATCACCTCCGCATCGCGCATGGCGGTATAGAAGGCTTCCCAACGCTCATCCGTCATGGCGCCAACACCAAGCCGTTCGGCATCGCCCGAGAAGACAATGCCGCGTTCATTCAGGGCACGCACGGCGTAATCAATCTTCTCCTGCGTCATTTCCTGATTGTCGCGCATGATCAGCGCATTCGCCGCCGCCACATCCTGCCCACGCAAATACTGCGTCCAGCCCTGCATGGTGGCGTCCACAAAGCGCTGGATCAGGTCTGGCTTTTCATCCACAAGCCTGCGGGAGATATCAATCGTCGTCTGATAATTCGGAAAGCCCGCATCGGCGAAAAGCAGCACGCGCGGATCAGCCCCACCAAGCCGCGCCGCGAAGGGCTCGGATGACACAAAGCATTGCTGAATGGCCTGCTTATCCGCGAGGAAAGGCTGGATATTGAAGGTATAGGGGCGGATTTGGCTATCGGTGAAGCCAAAGCGCCGGCGAAGGAAGGGCCAATAGGTCACGCGCCCGCCAGCCCCCACCAGAATGGGCCGGCCCCGCATTTGCTCAAAGCTCGTGAAGCCCGCTTCCGCATGAAACATGAAGCCCTGCGGATCCTTTTGCATAATGGCGCCAATCGCCATGAAGGGGATATTTTCGCGCACATAATTCAGCGCCTGAAAGCCCGACGACATGATCATGTCCACCCGCCCCGCGAGCAAGAGCTGCGCTGGGTTTTGCTGCGGGCCACCCATGCGGATTTCGCAATCAATGCCCGCACGGCGATAGAGCCCATTGGCCAGCGCCAAATAATAGCCGCCATGTTCCGCCTGGGCGCGCCAATTGGTCTGGAAGGTGAGTTTTTCGAGTGTTTGCGCCAGTGGCACCCGCGCACCCGCCACCGCTGAAAGCACGAAAGCAGTGCCGCCCGTGAGCAATGCGCGGCGTTCGATCCGATATCTGGTTCTCATGGGGAAATTCTCCTCGCTGGGGGCGGCTTGGCGTGTCTCCATGCCTCAGGCAGATGGGGGCAGCAAGGCATATGCCAATGCTTTAGGCGGCCGGAGGCGCTGAATCGCCCGATGATCGCCTGTTTTCTGTGCATTAGGCGCCGCAGATGCGTTCACCCGACCGATAATGCCAGCGGGTATCGCGGCGCGACTCGCCATGCTGCGCTGCGGCATTGCGCCCTGGCCAAGGTTTCCCCTGCGCCGGCTTATGCCCTATCCTCCCCAAGGCCAGAAGCCTCCGGGAGGGCGCAAGCCTCATGACCACCACCGCGGTGCCGCCGCGTCAGACATCCTTGTTGCTTGGCATTTTCTTTATGTGTGCGGCCTGCACGCTATTCCCGATCATGAATGGCATCGTGCAGGTACTAAGCCGCACCTATCCTTCGGAACAGATCATCTGGGCACGCACGACAGGGCATTTGCTGATTGTGCTGGCGCTGATTGTACCGCGCTACGGGTTGGTTGTGCTGCAAAGCCGCAAACCCTGGGTGCAGATTTCGCGTTCCTTGCTGTTGTTGGCCTCCACCACCTTCTTTTTTTTCTCGGTGAAGGATGTGCCGTTGGCCAAGGCTTCGTCCATTTCCTTCATGTCGCCGTTTTTCGTGACACTGCTGGCGCTGCCCATGCTGGGTGAGCAAATAGGCTGGAAGCGCCTTGCTGCGGTGACAGTGGGCTTCCTCGGCGTGCTGGTGGTGATCAGGCCGGGGTCCGAGGTGTTCCAGCCAGCCGCCCTTGGCATCGTGGCGAGTGCCTTTTGCTATGCCATCTACCAAATCCTGACGCGGCAAGTGGCGGGGCTGGATCGGCCCGAAACATCGGTGATGTATAGCGGGCTGTTTGGCGCGCTGGTGATGTGCTGCATCATCCCCTTCTTCTGGGTGCCTTTCAATAATTGGGTGGATATTTTTTGGCATTTGACACTGGGCGTTTTGGGCGCAGCCGGCCATTGGTGCGTGGCCAAGGCCATGACCTATGGCGCGGCCAATGTCATCGCGCCCTTTCAGTATTGGCAAATGATCGGCGCCATCGCAGTGGGCTATGCCATTACCGGGCTTTGGCCGGATCAATGGACCTGGCTTGGGGCCAGCATCATCATCGGCGCGGGGCTCTATATTGCCATCACCGAAACCAGGGCGCGCAAGGCGTGAAGCCACCCCCTTGCCATCGGCGCCACTTCGGCGAAGCATAAGCTACACATTGTTAGGGGCACCGCGTGGCACGCAACAAGACCTATCTGGATTTCGATGCGGCGGTGGCGGATATCCCGGATGGCGCCGTGATTGCCATTGGTGGCTTTGCCGGCCCTGGCACGCCTTACAACCTTATTGCCGCCCTGGCGCGGCGCGGCGCCAAGCGCCTGACCTGCATCGCCAATACCACGGGCGGCGCGCATAAGCCGCGCATGCCCGATATCGGCATGCTGGTGGAAAATGGTCAGGTCGCCAAGGTGATCTGCTCCTTCACTGCCGCCACGCGCGCTTCCGATGTGCTGCCCTTCACCAAATACTATGAATCCGGAGAGGTGGAGGCTGAAATCGTCCCGCAAGGCACTTTGGCTGAGCGATTGCGCGCCGCCGGTGCCGGCATTCCCGCCTTCTACACACCAACCGCCGTTGGCACTGAATTGGCTGAAGGGCGCGAAACGCGAGAGATCAATGGCCGGCGCTATTTGCTGGAATATGCTCTGCCGGTGGATTTTGCTTTCATTCGTGCTGCGCGCGCAGATGCCGCAGGCAATCTGCGTTTCCATCGCAGCCAGCGCAATTTCAATCCGCTGATGGCAATGGCGGCCAAAACCACCATTGTGGAGGTGGAAGAAGATATCCTGCCTGCCGGTGCGATCGATGCCGATGATGTCCACACCCCTGGCCTTGTGGTGCATCGGCTGATCCGCGTGCCACCACCCCCCATGGGGCTTTGGACCCGCAGGCGGGAAGCCGCACGATGAGCTGGACACGCATGCAAATGGCCGAAAGGCTGGTGCGCGAATTTCAGGATGGTTGGGTGGTCAATCTTGGTGTCGGCATGCCGACCATGATCGCCGATGTACCGATGGGCGACCGCGATATCATCTTCCATGCCGAAAACGGCGTAATCGGCTATGGCGCGGTTTGCGCGCCGGGTACGGAAGACCTCAATCTGGTCAATGCTGGCGGGCAGAATGTCATGCTGAACCCAGGCGCTTCCATTGTGAATCACGCCGATAGCTTCGCACTGATCCGCGGCGGGCGGATGGATGTGACCGTGATGGGCGCCTATGAAGTCGCGGCCAATGGCGATTTCGCCAATTGGAAGCTGAAAGGCGCCAAAGGTGGCGGCATTGGCGGGGCGATGGATTTGGCGGCCTCGGCCCAGCGCGTTTACATCATGCTGGAACATCGCACGCGTGATGGCACTTCGCGCCTGCTGCCGCGTTGTAGCTTGCCGATCACTGCTGCCGGCGTCGTGACGCTGGTGGTGACCGATCTCGGCTTATTCGCGCCGATGGGCGAAGGCTTTGCACTACGAGACCTTGCCCCCGGCGTGACGCTGCAAGAAGTACGCGCTGCCACCGCCTGCCCCATCATCGCCTGAGGAAACACCATGGCCTTGCTGATTGATTACTATGTCTCGCTGAATTCGCCCTGGACCCATCTGGGTGCGGCCCGGATTGAAGCCTTGGCGGCGCAGCATGGGGCGGAACTCCGCATCTGGCCGGTGGATTTCGGCACCATCTTCGCGGGTTCGGGGGGCCTGCCACTGCCCAAACGTTCGCCGCAACGCCAAGCCTATCGCTTGCAGGAATTGCAGCGCTGGCGCGATGCGCTTGGAATTCCGATCAATATTCATCCCAAGCATTCCCCGGCTAATGAATTACCGGGAGCGGCGGCGGTAATTGCGCTGCGCGAAACCCAAGGCCACGCACCGGCCATTCGCTTGGCGCATCGCATCCTGAAGGCGCTTTGGCAGGAAGAACAGGATACGGGTGACAAGGAAACCCTCGCGGCGCTGATGCGCGACTGCAGCCTGGATGCGGATGCGCTGCTGCGTCTGGCGGAAGACCCGCGCTGGCTTGAACAACGCAAGTCCGATACCGCCGCCGCGCTGGAACGCGGCGTTTTTGGTGCGCCATGCTATGTGATTGGTGAGGATATGTTCTGGGGCCAGGATAGGCTTGAATTCGTCGCCAAGCGCTTGAGCAAAGGCGCTTGATGTTCAGCGGTAAATCCATTGTCAGGCTTGAAGATGCGCGGTTTCTGACCGGGCGCGGGCAGTATGTGGCGGATATGCTGCCCGCAGATGCGCTGCATGCCGTGGTGCTACGTTCGCCCCATGCCCATGCGGTGTTGGGCGACATCAACGTGGATGCAGCGCGCGCCATACCCGGCGTGATTGGTGTTTTCACCGCCGCTGATCTGGCGGCGGATAATTTGGCGCCATTGCCCTGTACGGCAGTGGTGGCGAGTGTGACACCCATAGTCGTGCCGCCGCGCCCTGTTTTGGCGACGGACCGCATACGGCATCTGGGTGAAGCCGTTGCCCTGATCATCGCAACCAGCGCCGCCGCTGCGCGCGATGCGGCAGAGGCGATTCAGGTCAGCTACGACCCTCTGCCTGCCGTAATTGATGGCGCCAGCGCGCTTGGTGCTGAGGCGCCGCAAATCTGGCCACAAGCGCCAGGCAATGAGGCGTTTCGCTTCCTGAAAGGTGATCGCGCCGCGACCGATGCAGCCTTTGCGCAGGCGGATCATGTTGTTGGTTTGGAGTTGTTCAATAATCGCGTCCATGCCGTGCCGATTGAACCGCGCGCCGCGCTGGCGCGTTTTGATGATGGGCGCTTTGATCTGATTTTCACCGGCATGGGTGTGCATGGCATTCGTCGCCAACTCGCGACCGTGTTTCGCCTGCCCGAAGCGGATTTTCATCTGGTATGCCCCGATGTGGGCGGTGGTTTTGGCGCCAAGAATTTCCTGTTCCCGGAATATGTGCTGGCGCTTTGGGCCGCGCGAAGGCTGGGCCGTGCCATTGCTTGGCAGGCTGAACCAAGCGAGGAATTCGCCGCCGCCGTGCATGGCCGCGATTTGCGTGCTCGGGCAAGACTGGCAGTTGCGCATGATGGCCGCTTTCTGGGTCTGGAGATCAGCAGCATCGCCGATATGGGGGCCTATCTTTCCGCGGTTGGCCCGCATTGCCCGACCAATGCATTCTCCACGGCGATGGGCGGCGTTTACGCCATTCCCGCCATGCATCTGGAAGTACGCGGTGCCTTCACCAATAGCCTGCCGGTGGACGCCTATCGCGGTGCCGGCAAGCCAGAGGCGAATTACATCATCGAAAGGCTGGTGGATGCCGCAGCGCGCAAATTAGGGCGCGATCCTGCAGCCTTGCGCGCGATGAATATGTTGCCCAATGCGCCACATCGCACAGCCATGGGCATGGCGGTGGATGGTGGGCGTTTCGCCGCCAATCTTGCCGTATTGGACAAGGCTTCCGATGCGGGAGGTTTTACTGCGCGGCGCGAAGAAGCCGCGCGGCGCGGTATGCTGCTCGGCCGCGGGCTTGCCTGTTTTCTGGAAACAGCGCGCGGTGCGCCGGGTGAATGGGCATCGGTTAGCGTAGATGCATCCGGCCAGGCCCGTGCGGCAATTGGCACGCAAAGCAATGGGCAAGGTCACGAAACCAGCTATGCGCAAATCGTTGCTGACCGTCTTGGTCTGACGCCGGCGGAAGTCTGCGTACAGCAGGCCGATACGGCATTGCTGCCCAATGGCAATGGCCATGGCGGCGCACGGTCTCTGCATCTTGGCGGTGGTGCATTGGTTCTGGCGCTTGATGCGTTGATGGAAAAGGCACGCCTGATTGCTGCGCATTTGCTGCAAGCCGATCCCGCTGCGCTTTCTTTCGCCGATGGGCGCTTTGCCCTGCCGGATGGGAAGCGTTTCATTACCTTGGCGGAAATTGCGCGTGCCGCAGAAGATTCCGCCAGCCTGCCGGAAGGCATGACACCTAGGCTTGCCGCTGCTGGCCACAATACCTCTGACCTCGTGACCTTTCCCAATGGTTGCCAGGCAGCGGAGGTGGAGATTGATCCTGAGACCGGCCATGTGCGCCTCACGCGCTATGTCGCGGTGGATGATTACGGACGCTTGGTAAATCCACGTCTGACGCAAGGGCAGGTACAGGGTGGGCTGGTGCAGGGTATTGGTCAGGCCATGCTGGAAGACATCATTTATGATCGCGAGTCAGGCCAATTGCTGACCGGTTCCCTGATGGATTACGCGCTGCCACGCGCGGATGACGTGCCGGCGATTGAAGTTGTGCTGGAAGGAACTGCCACAGGCGCCAATCCACTTGGCGTAAAGGGCTCTGGCCAGGCCGGCGCCATTGCTGCGCCACAGACCGTGATGAACGCCATTGCCGATGCGCTGGCGCTGCGCGGCGCGGCCGCACCCGATATGCCAGCAACACCTGAGAAGATTTGGCGTGCCTTGCAAAACGCTGCCTCTACCGGAAAGGATTTGACGCCATGACCTATCAAGTCGCGCGGGATTTCATTGGCTATGGTGCCAATCCGCCCGATCCGCAGTGGCCAGGTGGCGCCAAAATCGCTGTCAATTTCGTGATCAATTATGAGGAAGGCAGTGAGCCTTCCTTTGAACTCGGCGACGGTGTCACGGAAAACGGGCTGACGGAAGCGCATGGGCTCAATCAGGTGAAATCCGGCCGCGATCTGGCGGCTGAGGGCATGTTTGAATATGGCAGCCGCGTTGGCTTTTGGCGCCTGCATCGGCTGTTTCAGGAACGCAACCTGCCGGTCACGATCTTCGGCTGTGCGCTGGCGCTGGAACGCAACCCGGAAGCGGCAGCCGCCATCAAGGCCGCGGGCTATGATGTCTGTTCTCAAGGCTGGCGCTGGGTCAAGCATTTTGAGCTATCGGAAGAAAAAGAACGCGATCACATTCGCAAAGCGATTGACAGCCAGCAAAAGACTGTCGGGCATCGGCCCGATGGCTGGTATTGCCGCTATGGACCATCGGTGAATACGCGCCGGCTGGTCGTGGAAGAAGGCGGGTTTTTGTATGACAGCGATTATTATGGCGATGAATTGCCCATCTGGACGCGCGTGAATGGCAAGCCGCATCTCATCGTACCCTATTCGCTCACGAATAATGACGGAAAATTTGCCGGCTGGATGGGCACATCGGATCAGTGGTTTTCCTATATCCGTGATGCTTTCGACATGCTTTATGAAGAAGGTCGCAAGGGTCAGCCCAAGATGATGTCGGTCGGGCTGCATATGCGCCTTATTGGCCACCCGGCGCGCGCTGTCGCGCTGCAAAAACTGCTGGATTATATGGCGGTAAAGCGCGATGTCTGGATCACCCGCCGCGTCGATATCGCGCGGCATTGGATGGCGGTGCATCCAGCCAGGTCATGAACGCCCCCTCGACGTAATGACGTGAACATGATGAACTGACCTCAATAACCAACCACGGAGGACTTCACGATGCTGAAACATCTCCTCGCCGGTGCCGCCTTGGCGACCGGCATTGTCTTTTCGGCTGCGGCACAATTACCAACTCTTCCGGCCGGCGCCCCGATCCGCATTTCGGCAGTGACACAGCCGCTACCGACCCAGCCGCAGTATACGCGCGTGGATATTCCGGTGCTACGCGATGGCACGGCGGCTCGCAGCAATGGGCGCGTGCAGGTCCAGCTTTCGACGCATGCGGAGCGTAATCTCGCGGGTACGGAAATCGTCCGGCTCGTGCGGGCGGGCCAGGTAGAAATCGGCGCCGGCACGCTCACAACGCTCTCGGGCGATGTGCCCATTCTGGACGGCATTGACCTTGCGGGGCTTGCACCAGACATCAATGACGCACGACGCATCGCCGAAGCGGTGCTGCCCGTCGCCAATCGAGATTTGGAGCGTTTTGGTGCGCGGCTGGTTGCGATGTATCCCTTCCCCGCGCAGGTGGTCTTTTGCCGCGCCGCTTTCACCAGCCTGAATGATTTGCGTGGCCGGCGCATTCGCACTTTCGGCAATTCGCTAGTGGATTTCTTCACCGCGCTTGGTGCGCAGCCAGTCAGCATCGGCTTCCCTGAGGTCTATTCCGCGCTGGAACGCGGCGTGGTGGATTGCGCCATTACCGGCACAGGATCTGGCGCTGCTGCTCGCTGGCCGGAGGTTTCCACGCATATCTCTGACCTGCCGGTTTCCTGGGCGGTTGCGGGCTATCTTGTCAATCTGAACTGGTGGAACCGTCTGGAACCCGCCGTGCGCGATTTCATGGAAGCGACCATGAAGGAAGTGAGTAATCAGCAATGGGCGCTTGGGCTTGCTGCTACGCGCGATGGTATTGATTGCAATATCGGCCGCAGTGCCGGTTGCAGCATTCATAACCTTGCCGCGCGACCCATGACGGAAGTGACAGCTTCCGCCGCCGACAAGGCCCAGGCGAAGGAGATTTTCCGCACCACCGTATTGCCCGGCTGGGTGCGGCGCTGCGGTGCGCGTTGTGGCGAAGTCTACAACGACGTGATCGCGCCCATCAGCGGTGTGCGCTTCGGCGGATGAATAACCGCACCAGTACGGCCCCCGCATGGCTGCATGCGGCGCGGCGACTCAGGATCTGGGTTGCCGCGCTGGCAGCCGTGATGGCGCATATCGCTGGCTGGAACTACATCCTCTGCGCCTGTTTCATTACCTTCGATGTTGTGGCGCGGAGTTTTTTTGGTTTTTCCTCCAAGGCCACGGTGGAAGTGACCGGCTATATGCTGGCGGGCGGCATTGCCTGGGCCTTGGCCCATACGCTGGCGCGGCGCGCGCACATCCGCGTGGATGTCTTCATGATGCGCCTGCCGCTTGGTCTGCGTGCCTGGCTGCATCTTTTTTCCCTGTCGCTACTTTTGGGTCTCGGTATCTTCTTTGCCTGGGCTGCGCTGGAATTGGTGGATGAAAGTGCGCTCTTTAACGCACATGACAATTCAGCCCTCCGCATTGAAATGATCTGGCCGCAAGGCATTTGGGCTTTCGGCATCATCAGCTTCGCCATCATGGCACTGGTGCTGATGCTGGAGGCAAGCCTTTCAATCCTGGCGGGCGAGCCTGAGGCTTTGGATAGCCTGCTCGGTTCCCGTACCTTGAAGGACGAAACTGAAGAAGCCCTTGAAGCAGTCGCGATGGCGCATGAGGCACCGGGGCCCAAGCCATGATCGCGATTGTCTTCCTGCTCGGGCTTTTGGGTGTGACGATTTTTGCCGCCGCCACGGGTACCGAGGCCCTGCCCATCGCTGAAATCCTGATGCTGGTGGGCATCTTTGTGCTGTTTTTCAGCTCAGGCGTCTACATCGCCGCCGTACTCGGCATTCTTGGCGTGCTCATTGGCTTTTTGTTTTCCGACAGGCCCTGGTGGGCCTTCATGGGGCAAACGCTTTGGGGGCCGTCTTCGAATTTCGTTCTGGTGGCGGTGCCGCTATTCCTCCTGATGGGCGAGATTTTGTTGCGTGCTGGCCTTTCTGATCGGCTCTATCGCGCACTGAATGTTTGGCTCAATCGTATGCCCGGCGGCCTGCTGCACACGAATATCGTTTCCTGCGCAGTTTTCTCTGCCATCTCGGGAAGCTCTGTCGCGACCGCCGCTACCATGGGTTCGGTGGCGCTGCCCTATTTTCAGGACACGAAATATAGCCAACGCATGGTGCTGGGCTCGCTCGCTGCCGGCGGCGCGCTCGGCAATCTCATTCCGCCTGGCATTACCTTCATCATCTATGGGCTGATTACAGAAACCTCGGTCGGCGCACTGTATATCGCGGCCATTATTCCAGCCTTGCTCGTTACCGGCCTCTTTCTTCTCGTGATTCTGGCGCATGGCCTGATCCACCCCATGGAAAAACCGGCCAAGCTGCCGCTGGCCATGAAACTCCGTGCTTTGGTTGATCTTGTGCCGACGGCCCTGCTGATTCTATTGGTGCTGGGCTCGATCTATGGCGGTTTTGCCACACCGACGGAAGCGGCGGCGCTTGGTGTTGTTGGCGCTGCGCTTTTTGCGGCACTTGAAGGCAAGCTGACTCTCCGCATGCTGAACGCCTCGGCCGAGGCAACAGCGCGCAATACGGCACTGCTTGGCTTGATCCTGTTTGGCGCTTATTTGCTGAACTACATCCTGACGCTGATCAATGTGCCGCAAGCGCTCGCCGGCATGATTTCTGGCCTGCCCATTCCACCCTGGGCGATTATGCTCTGCATCATTGCGCTTTACGTCGCGCTTGGGACCTTCATGGAAGGCTTTTCCATGATCATCACCACGGTGCCGGTCGTCTTCCCCATCGTCACCGCGCTTGGCTATGACCCGATCTGGTTCGGCGTTATCGTCACCATGCTGGTCGAAATCGCGCAAATCAGCCCGCCTGATGGAACGGTGATGTATGTCCTGCAAGGCATGCGAAAACGCGCCGGCCCGATTACGGATGTTTTTGCTGGAGTCATGCCCTTCCTCGCCATGTATCTCTTGGCTGTCGTGCTACTCCTCATATTCCCTGGCCTGGCACTTTGGTTGCCAAGCGTGATGAGCTGAATTTCTCTCGACGGATCGAAGCCTTGAGCACTGAACCAATTCCCCGCCCCATCCGAATCGCCGTTGATATCGGCGGCACCTTCACGGATCTGCAGATCCTGGATGCGCGCCTTGGTGTGGCGCAAGCCTGGAAAACACCGACTACACCGGAAGACCCCTCGATCGGTCTGCTGACTGGCGTGAAGGAGGCCGCCGCGCGCTTCGGTTTCGTGCTTTCGGATGTGGGGCTTTTGCTGCATGGCACCACCATCGCGACCAATGCTGTGCTGGAAAGAAAACTCGCCCGTGGCGTCTTGCTGACCACGGCAGGCTTTGAGGATGTGCTTGAAATCAACCGCCATGTGCGGCGTGACATTTACGGCCTGGCGCAGGACCCCTTCCCAACCTTGATTCCGCGCGACCGGCGACTTGGGGTGCAGGAACGTCTACGCGCCGATGGCAGTGCAGAAACGCCGCTGAATGAAGCACAACTGCCAGCGCTGCTTGAACAGATTGAGGCGTTGGGCGCTGAAACCATCGCTATTTCCCTGCTGCACGCCTATGCCAATCCAGCGCATGAAGGGCGATTGGCCAGGTTGATCCAGGCGGCACGTCCCGATCTGCCGATCTCGCTCTCGTCCGATATATCGCCGGAGATTCGTGAGTATGAGCGTTGTTCAACGACTGTACTGAACGCACTTCTCATGCCTGTGGTGAAAGCCTATCTGGACCGGCTTGAAAAGCGCCTGGGTGAGGACGGGTTTTCGCCGTTAGTGTTCCTTGTGCAGTCCAATGGCGGCGTCTGCAGCCTGCGCGTTGCAGCGGAACAGCCAGCGCGGCTTTTGCTCTCTGGCCCATCGGGCGGCGCTCTCGCGGCTGGGCGCATTTCGGAAATGCTCTCGCGCCCCAATCTGGTTGCAGTCGATATGGGCGGCACATCCTATGATGTTTCTGTGGTGCAGTCTGGCCGCGTTTCCGTCATTACGCAGGGCGAGATTGATCGCCTGCCGGTGCGCCTGCCGATGGTTGAAATGCGCACCATCGGCGCGGGGGGTGGATCCATCGGGTCCGTTGATGCCGCAGGGCGGCTTACCGTTGGCCCACGCAGCGCCGGCGCGCGACCGGGACCGGTTGCCTATGGGCGCGGCGGTACGGAACCCACGGTCACGGATGCCAATCTGGCACTTGGGCGGCTTGATCCGGAATTCTTTCTCGGTGGGGCCATCAAGCTTGATATGCCGGCGACACGCGCCGCGATTGAAACGCGCATCGCCCAACCGCTGAACCTTTCGCTTGAACAAGCGGCCGCCGGCATGCTGACCGTGACCAACGCCAATCTCGGTGCCGCAGTGCGACTTTCGCTGTTTGAAAAAGGGCTCGATCCGCGTGACTTCGCGCTGCTGTCCTTCGGTGGCGCCGGCGGTTTGCACGCCACCGAAGTGGCAGAGGAAATGGGCATCGGTGAAGTGATCTTCCCGCGCGAACCCGGTACGCTTTCTGCCTATGGCATTCTGTTTTCCGATCTGGTGCAGGATTTGGCACGCACGCGGTTGACCCGCGCCGAAGCCGCAAACCTGCCGCAGATGCGTGATTTCATCGCTGAATTGCGCGAAGCCGCGGATGCGCGCCTTGCACAAGATGGCATTCCACCGGACCAGCGCGGCATCACTATCGCTGCCGATATGCGCTACCACGGCCAGGCCTTTGAACTTCTTGTGCCTTGGGGCGCGGTGCAGGCGCCGGATGATGCTGCGCTGAAGGAACTCATTCAGCGCTTCCACGCGACACATAAGCAACGCTTTTCCTACGCCAATCCGTATGAGGCGGTAGAGATCGTCACCTTCCGCGCGATCGCGACCGGCAAGTTGGCAAAACCTATTTTGCGTGACCCTGCGCCTGCCGCGCGCCCTGCGCATAAGGCCAAGCGCCGCGCACATGATGGCCAGCAATGGTGCGAGGTTACTGTCTGGGATCGTGAGGCGCTTGGCCCTGATGATCTCATTGAAGGCCCCGCCATTATCGAAGAAGCCTTCGCTACCCATTGGATTTCCCGCGCCTGGCAAGCCAAGCTCGCACCCGGTGGCGCAATCATCGCGAGGAGGATCGGACCATGAGCCTCGGCCCGATTGAAATCGAAGTCATCCGCAATGCGCTGACCGCAGCCGCGGCCGAGATGGACATCACCATCTGGCGCACCAGCCGCAGCACGACCGTGCGCGAATTGCTGGACTACTCGACAGCCGTGTTTGATGCCGATGGCAATAACGTCGCGCAATCCGCGCGTATTCCGCAGCACCTGAATTCCATGGGCGCGGCGCTACGCACGCTGCTTGATCGCTTTGTGGATGCCAATGACTGGCATGAGGGCGATGTTGTCGCCACCAATGATCCGTATTGCGGCGCGCAACATCTGAACGATATCCTCGTTTTCATGCCGGTGTTTCATGACGGCATTCGCGTGGCTTATGTTGGCGCACTTTGCCATCACATAGACATGGGCGGCATGGCGCCCGGTTCCTATGCCGCGACAGCAACCGAGGTCTTTCAGGAAGGGCTTCGCATCCCGCCACTGAAACTCGTTGAAGGTGGCGTGCTGAATAAGTCCATCCACGCCATGATCGGGCAGAATGTTCGCAAACCGGCGCTGATGCTGGGGGATTTACAAAGCCAATTGGCAAGCCTTGAGGTTGGCGCCGCTTCCATCCGCCGCATCGCCGCGCGCTATGGTGCCGCGACGCTGATCGAAGCCACCGCCCGCATCCTGGATCAGAGCGAAGCCGCGATGCGTGCCGCCATCAGCGCCATGCCGGACGGCACCTATAGCTTTGAAGATTTTCTCGATGATGATGGTGTCTCCGGTGAACCGGTGCGACTTCATGCCTCGCTCACCATCAAAGGCGATGAGATTGAGGTTGATTTGACCGCCTGCGCAGATCAACAGCGCGGCCCCATCAATTGCACGCCTGCCATGTCCAATTGTGCTGTCTATTACAGCATCATCGCCGCAACGGATGGCGCCATGCCAGCCAATGCGGGATGTTATCGCCCCATCCGTATTCGCCACCGCGAAGGCAGTGTCACATCCTGTCGCGCACCGGCATCCGTTGCGCATCGTGTGGCAGTTTGCCATCGGCTGGCCAATGTCATGTTCGGCTGCCTGCATCAGGCGCTGCCGGATCGCATGCCGGCGGCCTATTACGGCGGGTCTTATGTAGCCACCTTCCAAACCGAAGCCGCGGATGGTGGGCGTGAAGTGCTTGTCGAAATCGAAATTGGCGGCACCGGCGCAAGCCCCGCGAAGGATGGCGTAAATGCCTGGTCCTTCGGCATGCACAATAACAGCAATATCCCGATTGAGATGATCGAAAGCCAGATGCCGCTGACGATCACGCATTATGGCTTGAAGCCTGATTCGGGTGGTGATGGGCAATATCGCGGTGGGCTTGGGCTTATTCGCGAATGGCGCGTGGATAGTCCCGCTGGGATTTTCACCGCAAATATGGATCGCTTCCGCTTCCCGCCCTATGGCCTTGCCGGCGGCAAGCCGGCCAGCCTTGGGCGCTTGCTGCGTATTCGTGATGGCAAGGAATCACCCATTGCGCCGAAAAGTGATGCTGTGCGCTTGCTGAAGGGCGATATCGTGCGGCTGGAAACTTCCGGCGGCGGCGGCTTTGGTGATCCTGGTAAGCGTGCAGTTGAACGGCGCAAGGCAGATCAGGCGCTTGGTTATGTGACGGGCTAAACCCCTTACCAGCGCAATCATCCTGGCCTAGGCTTGGCCACGGAGGATCGCCCCATGACTTTGCCCTTGCTTTTCACACCTTGGACCAGGCGTGGCATCACCTTGAAGAATCGCGTCGTGGTGGCGCCCATGCATCAATACGCGGCGGATCGTGGCTTCATCACGGATTGGCATTTGATGAATGCGGGGCGCTTCGCCGCGGGTGGTGCCGGTATGGTGATGGTGGAAAGCACCAAGGTGGAACGGCGCGGTTGCGGTACTTTGGGGGATACCGGGCTATGGGATGATGCCTTCATTCCCGGCATGAAGCGCGTGGCGGATTTGATTCGCGCCAATGGTTCGGTGCCCGCGATTCAGATTGGCCATTCCGGCCGCAAGGCGCGGCGCTTTCGCCCCTGGGAAGGTGGCGCGCCGCTGGTGCAAAGCCCCGCGATCACGGATTGGGACGCCTGGGAACTCGTCGCACCAAGCGCTGAGATTGGCGATGCGGGGGACCCGACGCCACGCGCCCTGACGGGCGATGAAATTCCGCAAGTCGTGCAGCATTGGGCTGATGCCGCGCGGCGTGCTGATGCCGCCGGTTTTGATGTACTCGAAATCCACGCCGCACATGGCTATCTGATTCATCAATTCCTCTCGCCTTCTGCCAATCGCCGCAATGATGATTACGGTGGGTCAGAGCGTAACCGTATGCGCTTTGCGCTTGAAGTTGTGGAAGCGGTGCGCGCGGTTTGGCCGGCGCATAAGCCGCTTTTCATGCGATTTTCGGTCGAAGATGATGCCGGCTGGGATGTTGAACAAAGCATTCGTTTGGCGCGGCTTGTCGGTCCCGCTGGCGTTGACGTAGTGGATTGTTCATCAGGCGGCATTACCGGCGGCCCGCCCAAGGCCGCGCGGCCGGGCTATGGCTATCAGGTGCCATATGCACGACGGCTGCGGCATGAAGCACCTATCGCCACCATGGCGGTCGGCTTGATTGTGCATGCCGATCAGGCCGAGGCGATTCTGCAAGCCGGCGATGCCGATCTGATCGCGATTGGGCGAGAGATTCTCTATAATCCCAACTGGCCAACCGATGCTGCGCGCAAGCTTGGCATTGAATCAGCTTTTGATGCCATGCCGCCAGCGCAGAGCTATTGGCTCGAAAAACGCGCGAAGTCGGTGAAGGATATGGAACCTTCCACCTATCGCCGGGGCCTGCATCAGGCTTGATTGAGACCGCCGCATGAGCAGCCCTCATGGCCTGGTGCTGGCGCTTTTTTTGCTGGCTGGCGCGCAAACCTTGGCCACCATGGCGGTTTATGCGCTACCGGTGCTGGTGGCTTATGCGGCGCTGGACTTTGGCATGCCGCGCGCCAATATCGGCTATCAGGTTGGCCTGGTCTATCTCTGCGCGGTTTTTGCTTCCGCCTATGGGCCGCGCTGGCTCGCCATTTGGGGGCCGGCGCGCACCACACAAATCGCGCTCCTCGCTGCGGCGATGGGTGTTGCCCTCCTGAGTTTCGCAGAACTTGCCATCGCCATTCCAGCAACAATCCTGATTGGGCTTGCTTATGGGCTGACCAACCCGGCTGCGTCACAATTGCTCGGCAAGCTGGCGCCGCCGGCACGGCGCAATATGGTCTTTGGCCTGAAGCAAATGGGCGTGCCCTTTGGGGTCGCGCTGGCGGGGTTGATGCTCCCGGGCACGGCCGAGATCCTCGGCTGGCGCCATGCCATGCTGCTGGCGGCGACAATGTTGCTGCTCATGGTGATCGCTCTGCAATTCAAGCGCGCGGATTGGGACCAGGATCGCGGCGCGCCCGCCGTGCAAGCCGGGCCATTGCTGTTGCTGAAATCGCCCGCGCTTGGCGTAATTGGCCTTGCGGCAGCCTGTTATGCGCTGGTGCAGATCGGCCTTGGTGCGCATATGGTTGCGATGCTGATTGGTGATTACGGCTGGGATTCCGTTTCGGCTGGTGTTCTGGTTGGGCTTTGTCAGGTGGTAGGCGGGCTTTCGCGTATTGGCTGGGCTTTGGTGGCTGACACACGCATGGGCGGCCAACGCGCACTCATGCTGATTGGCGCGCTTTCCGGCATTTTCCTGATGATGCTGCCGCTGGTTGCGGGCCATCAAACCCTGATTCTCGTGCTGCTCTTTATCGCGATTGGTGCCAGCACCGCCGGCTGGAATGGCGTCTTGGTCGCGGAAAGCGTGCGCCTTGCACCACCTGGCGCTGCGGGCGCTGCATCCGGTGCAGTGATTTCACTCAGCTTCGCCGGCGCTGTGCTAGGCCCACCCTTGATTGCGGTGCTCGGCCAGGAATTGCACGGCTATCGCTACGCTTTCGCGATACTCGCAACCTTGCCGCTCGCGGGCGCGGCGCTGTGCTGGTTCGGGCGCCATGCGCGCAGGGGAGATTTCACATGACACGCGATATGGTCGGCTATGGCAGCAAGTGGCCTGATATGCGCTGGCCCAATGGTGCCAGGCTTGCCGTTTCCGTCGCCGTCAATTTCGAAGAAGGCGCCGAGCAACAAGTGGGTGATGGTGATCCGCAATGCGAACGCATGGGTGAGGTTATCAGCGTTGTTGCCCCCGGTATGCGTGACATGGGGCAGGAACAGATTTTTGCCTATGGTACGCGCGCTGGCTTTTGGCGCATGCTTGATGCGCTCGATCATCACGCCATGCCCGCCACTTTTCTGATGTGTGGCCGCGCAGTTGAACGGGCCCCCACCCTTACTACCGAGGCGACCAAGCGCGGCCATGAAGCCGCCGCCCATGGGTGGCTGTGGCGCCCACAAGCGGATCACACATCGCGCGAAGCAGAAGCGGCCGATCTTGACCGCTGCATCGCCGCCATCACCAAAGCCTGCGGGCAGAAGGCACAAGGATTTTTCTGCCGAGGTTCGGAAAGCATCTGGACGCGCGGGTTGTTGCAGGAACGCGGCTTTGCCTGGGTATCAAATGCTTTTGATGATGATGTACCCTATGATGATCCCGCACATCCTGGGCTTTTGGTATTGCCCTATGCGCTAGACACCAATGACATGAAGTTCTTCCACCCAAATGGCTTTGTCCGCGCCAGTGAGATGGTGGAATATGTGAATGATGCGCTGGATGTGCTGCTTGCTGAAGCCAGGCAAGGCAAGCCGCGCTTGCTCAATATAGGCTATCATTTGCGCATCGCGGGGCGGCCGGCGCGCTTCCCGGCTTTTGAAAAAATGCTGGCTAGGCTTGCAGAATTGGGTGATCAGGTCTGGGTTGCTCGGCGCATGGATATCACCAAGGCCTGGCGCGCCGCCACCCGCGCGTGAACGCAGGCCGCAGCGCGACAAACCATTGCTTCAGCCCGGAGGAACCGTGCGCGTCATCGCCGGCATGGCCGAAACCTTCGCATACCAGGCTTCAAGCTTGGGATGCCCAGGCCGCCAAGGCTCATTCGGATAGCGGAAATCCATATAGCCCAAGGCGCAGGCAATGGTGATCTCACCAATATTCGTCAGCATGCCAAGGCTATCGGCTTCCGCCTCCAGCACAGCAAGTGCGGCTTGCACCTTGCCCTGCTGCAGCGCGATATAGGTCTGCCGCCCTTCATCCTGCGGCAGCGCAATTTCGCGCCGGCGCGGTTGTGTGGCATCCAGAATGCCATCGCCCAAGGCTTCCTGACGCAACGCCTTCCAACGCGCCGGGCCAGCCGCCGGGAACATCTTCGGCCCGTCGCCGACACTATCCAGGTATTCGCAAATCACCGGGCTGTCATACAGCGCCGTGCCATCATCCAACACCAAGGTTGGCACTTTCGAAAGCGGATTGACCTTCACCAGCGCCGGATCAGTGGTGCCAACCGTCCAAAGCTCCATCTGCTTGTCGATGCCGCGCTGAATGGCGAGTACGACGCATTTCCGCACATAGGGGCTATTGGGTGAATAGGCGAGTTTCATGCTGCGTTTCCTTCCTTTGTATCAGTGCAATTCAATCATGCCGGCGGGGTGCCGAGGGCATCCATCACCGCGCCACGCTTTTCCATCCACCAGCCATGTTGCGGCGGCCAGCAGCCGAAAACCTCCTCGGTCGTGCCGGGTTCCAGCACGGCGCGCGCATGCAAGGGCCAATTCGGGTTATTCATGCCTTCACGCCCTATGGCGATCAGATCAGCATCACCCGCGGCCAAGGCTGCTTCGGCCTGATGCGGGCCGATAATCAGCCCAACGGCCATGGATTTCATGCCAAGTTCCCGCCGGATTTGCGCGGCATAGGGAATCTGAAAGCCATAGCCACGCGGCACGCGCTTGCTGCCCGTCGCGCTACCACCAATGCCGCCTGAAGAACAATCCATCACATCCACGCCAAGCTTCTGACATTCGCGCGCATAAGCTACGCTATCTTCCATTTCCCAGCCACCATCAGCGCCATCCACGGCAGAAATGCGCACGAACAACGGCAGGTTTTCCGGCCAGGCTTCACGCACGGCGCGCACAATTTCAAGCGGGAAGCGCATGCGCCCGGCAAGGTCGCCGCCATATTCATCGTTGCGTGTATTGCACAAAGGCGAGAGGAATTGATGCAGCAGATAGCCATGCGCGCAATGCACCTCAATCGCCTCATACCCGGCGGCCAAGGCGCGGCGCGCGGCGGTGGCGAAGGCTTCCCGGATATCGGCCATGCCTTCCTTGGTGAGTGCTTCGGGCTGCACATGGCCTTCGCCAATCGCTGTTGCGGTTGGCCCCACCAAGGGCCAGGGCTTTTCGCCCTTGGCGGCCTCAGGCGCGCCCAATGGCCCATTGCCTTCAAAGGCGCGCTGAGAAGAACCCTTGCGCCCCGCATGGCCAAGCTGCATCGCCGGCACCGCGCCTTGCGCCTTGATGAAGCGCGCCAGCCGCTGCACGGGTTCAATATGTGCATCGGACCAAAGCCCAAGATCACCATGGGTAATGCGGCCTTCGCGCATCACAGAGGTCACTTCAGTGAAGATCAGCCCAAAGCCGCCCACGGCAAAGCGGCCAAGCTGCACCATATGCCAATCATTCGCCAAACCTTCGATCGCCGAATACTGGCAAAGCGGCGGCATCACCACGCGGTTCGGAATCGTCACGCTGCGAATGGTAAGCGGTGAGAATAGCAAGGAACCCATGAGCGTCTCCGATCAGGCGCGTGTTTGGCGCAGCGTGATACAGCTTGGCGCGCAGGTCCAGACCGCGCAGCGGCGAAGCCGCCACCCTGCGCGCGCCATTGCCAAAGCATTGCTGTCCGCCTAAGCAGCGCGCTTTCTGCCCGCACAACCACAG